>JAAZEB010000366.1 GCA_012512505.1 Armatimonadota bacterium
ATCCGCCACTTCGCCGGGCGCGTGCCGATCCTCGGCGTCTGCCTTGGCCACCAATGCATCGGCGCTGCCTTCGGCGGCGAGATTGTGCGCGCCGGCCGCCTGATGCACGGCAAGACCTCCCTCGTCCATCACGACGGGAAGGGGATCTTCACCGGTTTGCCCAGCCCGTTTGAAGCGACGCGCTACCACTCGCTGGTGATCCAGCGCGATACCCTGCCGGACTGCCTGCAGATCACCGCCGAGACCGACCTGGGCGAGGTGATGGCGGTGCGCCACCGCGCCTACCGGATCGAGGGGGTGCAGTTCCACCCGGAAGCGATCCTCACCCAGCACGGGAAGGAGCTGCTCTGGAACTTCCTGGCCGAGCCGGAGTACGGCCCCCCCCTGCCCTCTCCAGGCGGGGAGGGGGTGAAGGAAGCGCCGGGTGGCTCCCCGCCAAGTGTGGGGGGGGGTGAAGGAAGCGCAGGTTAGCCTCCCCCTACCCCCCCCAAGTATGGGGGGGGGGAAAGGGGGCTCAGAGTGGTACCTCTCGGCCTTCGCCAGCGTTGGGGGGAGCTGGGGGCAGCCGAACCACGCCGCCGGCGCCGGGCTCGCCGCTGCTGGCCGAGGCGATCCGCAAGGCAACCACCGGCGTCGACCTGACGCGGGCGGAGGCGGCCGCGGTGATGCACGCGATCATGACCGGTGAGGCCACGCCCAGCCAGATCGCCGGCCTGATCACCGCCTTGAAGATGAAGGGCGAGCGCGTCGACGAGATCACCGGCTTCACTGAGACAATGCGCCAGCACGCCATCCGCGTGCGCCCGCAGCGCACCGACCTGGTGGACACCTGTGGCACCGGTGGCGACGGCTCGGGCACCTTCAACATCTCCACGACGGCTGCCTTCGTGGCGGCGGGCGCGGGCCTGGGCGTCGCCAAGCATGGCGGCCGCTCGGTCTCCTCGCGCTGCGGCAGTGCTGATGTGCTGGAGGCACTGGGCGTGAACCTGCAGATGACCCCGGATCGCGTGGCCCAAACGATCGACGAGGTGGGCGTCGGCTTTCTGTTCGCCCAGGCGTTCCACCCGGCGATGAAGAGCGTGGCCTCGGTGCGCCGCGAGATCAGCATCCGCACCATCTTCAACATCCTGGGGCCGCTCACCAACCCTGCCGGCGCGCAGTCGCAGCTTCTCGGGGTCTACCACCCGGCGCTGACCGACATCCTGGCCCATGTGCTGGCCAGCCTGGGCACGAAGCGGGCATTCGTGGTCCATGGCCACGGCTCGCTCGACGAGATTGCGACCACTGGCGAGACGATGGTCTCCGAGGTGCGCGGGAGTGACGTGCACACCTACCGCCTCGATCCCGCCGCGCTGGGGTTCCGCTCGCCCCACCCCTCGGAGCTGGCCGGCGCCGCCACGGTGCAGGGCAACGCCGAGATACTCCTGCGCGTGCTGGAGGGAGAGCAAGGCGCCCGGCGCGACGTCGTCGTCCTGAACGCGGCGGCGGCGCTGGTGGCCGGCGGCAAGGCGCCCGACCTGAAGACCGGCGTGGCCATGGCGCAAGAGTCGATCGACTCTGGGGCCGCCCGCGGCAAGCTGGAGGCACTGCGGCGGATGAGCCAGGGATGAGGTTCGTATGATTTTAGACCAGATCCTTGAACACAAACGGGAGGAGGTGGCGCGGGCGAAGGCGGCGGTGCCCCGCGCGGAGCTTGTGGCTCGCCTCCAGGACGCGCCGCCGGTGCGTGACTTCACGGCGGCCGTGGGCCGGCCGGGCGCGGTGAACCTGATCGCCGAGGTGAAGCGCGCCTCGCCGAGCAAGGGCCTCATCCGCGCGGAGTTCGATCCGGCCGCCATCGCCGCTGCCTACACCGAGGGGGGGGCCGCCGCTATCTCGGTGCTGACCGACCGGCGCTTCTTTCAGGGGGACCTGGCGTTCCTGGCGATGGTGAAGGAGGCCTCACCCCTGCCGGTGCTGCGCAAGGACTTCCTGGTAGATCCTTACCAGGTAGTCGAGGCGCGGGCGGCCGGCGCCGACGCCATCCTGCTGATCGCCGCGGCGCTGTCGGATGACGCGCTCCGGCACCTCCTCGACCTGTCGGGGGAGCTGGGCCTACACGCCCTGGTGGAAGTACACAACCTGCCGGAGCTAGAGCGCGTGCTGCAGACGGCGGCGCCGGTCATCGGCATCAACAACCGCGACCTGCAGACGTTCCACACCACCCTGGCGACTACCGAGGCGCTGGCCCCGCGCGTGCCGGCCGGGCGGGTGCTGGTGAGCGAGAGCGGCATCTTCACCCGGGATGACGTGGCGCGCCTGGCCCGCGCCGGTGCCCGGGCGATTCTGGTGGGCGAGTCGCTGATGCGCGCGCCCGACCTGGTGCCCGCCGTACGCGAGTTGGTAGGGATTGCCGTGTGAGACTGGCCGCCGCTTCTCCCACGGCGCGAGGGCCGTGGGGCAGGCGCGGACGCGATGGGAGCAGCATGAGAACACGCGTGAAGATCTGCGGCATCACCTGCCGGGAAGACGCGCTGGTTGCCGTGCGCGCGGGGGCAGAGGCGCTGGGGTTTGTCTTCGCGGCGAGCCCGCGCCGCGTCACGCCGGAGGCGGCCGCGGAGATCATCACCACACTGCCACCTTTGGTGACGCCCGTCGGCGTGTTCGTGGACGCGGCGCTAGAGACAGTGGCCGACACTGCCCAAAGCGCCGGCCTGCAGGCCGTGCAGCTCCACGGGGCGGAGACGCCCGCCTACGTGGAGGCGCTGCGGGCGCGGTGCCCGGCGCGCATTATCAAGGCGTTCCGGGTGAAGGATGCCGACGTGCTGGCACGGATGGCCGCCTACCGCGACGGCTGCGCGGCGTTTCTGCTGGATGCCTACGTGCCCGGCGCCGCCGGCGGCACGGGGCAGACGTGCGACTGGGAGCTGGCGCGGCAGGCGAAGGCGCTGGGCGTGCCGCTCTTCCTGGCCGGCGGGCTGACGCCCGGCAACGTTGCGGCGGCCATCCAGCGCGTGCAGCCCTACGCGGTAGATGCCTCCTCCGGGGTGGAGGCGCGCCCGGGCCGCAAGGACCCGGAGCGGGTGTGCGCCTTCCTGCGGGCAATCCGTCGCGCCGACGCGGAGGGAACCGATGAGACGGGATGATTTTGAGGATGCTGAAAGGAGCACTGCTTTGAATACCTCTATTGACTACCGCGCGCCCGATGCCCTGGGGCATTTCGGGCCGTTTGGTGGGCGCTACGTGCCCGAGACGCTCATTCCGGCCATGGATGAGCTGGCCGCGGCCTGGGAGGCTGCGCGCCATGATCCGGAGTTCCAGCGCGAGTTCGCGGAGTACCTGCGCGAGTACGTGGGGCGGCCGACCCTCCTCACCTACGCCGGCCGGCTCACCGAGCACTGTGGCGGCGCGCGCATCTACCTGAAGCGCGAAGACCTCTGTCACACCGGCTCGCACAAGCTGAACAACGCCTTGGGCCAGGTGCTCCTCGCCCGCCGCCTCGGGAAGGAGCGCATCATCGCCGAGACCGGAGCGGGCCAGCACGGCGTGGCCACTGCCACCGCCTGCGCTCTCTTCGGCATCCCGTGCGAGGTGTACATGGGCGAGGAAGACGTGGAGCGGCAGGCGCTCAATGTCTTCCGCATGCGCCTGTTGGGCACGCGCGTGGTGCCCGTCAGCAGCGGCAGCAAGACGCTGAAGGATGCCATCAACGAGGCGCTGCGCGACTGGGTGACTAACGTGCGCACCACGCACTACGTCATCGGCTCGGTGATCGGCCCTCACCCCTACCCCGCGCTGGTGCGCGAGCTGCAATCGGTGATCGGCCGCGAGACGATGGAGCAGGTGCGCGCCAAGGAGGGGCGCCTGCCAGACGCGATCGTGGCCTGCGTGGGCGGCGGCAGCAACTCGATGGGGATCTTCTTCCCCTTCCTCGACACGGGAGTCCGGCTGATCGGCGTGGAAGCCGCCGGGCGCGGCGTGCACAGCGGCGCGCACTCGGCCACGCTGGTGGCCGGCTCGCCCGGCGTGCTGCACGGCACCCGCACCTACCTGCTGCAGGATGGCGACGGCCAGGTGTTGGCTACCCACTCCGTCTCCGCCGGCCTGGATTACCCCGGTGTCGGCCCGGAGCACTCTTTCTTCAAGGAGCAGGCCAAGGCCGAGTACGTCGCCGCGACTGATGAGGAGGCGCTAGCAGCGTTCGAGACCCTCTCGCGGCTGGAGGGGATCATCCCGGCGCTGGAGAGCGCGCACGCCGTTGCCTACGCGCTGAAGCTCGCCCCACAGATGGGCAAAGATCAGGTTCTGGTGATAAACCTCTCCGGCAGGGGCGATAAGGACGTGGAACAAGTGGCGCGCCTCCAGGCCGCCAGGGAGGTGCAGTCGTGACGCGCATCGGCAAGAAGTTCCAGGAGCTGGCAGGCGGCGAGCGGGCACTGGTCTGCTTCCTGACGGCGGGTGACCCAAGCCTGGCCGCCTCGGAGGAGCTGGTGCTGCAGGTTGCCGCGGCCGGCGCCGACCTTATCGAGCTGGGGGTTCCCTTCTCCGACCCGATTGCCGATGGTCCCAGCATCCAGGCGGCCTCAATCCGGGCGCTGGAGCGCGGCACCACCCTGGCCGGCGTGCTGCAACTCGTGCGCGCCGTGCGGCGGCGAAGCCAGGTGCCGCTGATCCTGATGAGCTACTACAACCCGATCCTGCGCTACGGCCTGGAGCGTTTTGCCGCCGATGCCGCCGCCGCCGGGGTGGATGGCGTGATCCCTTCCGACGTGCCCCCCGAGGAGGCGGACGAGTGGCTGACGCACGCGCGCCGGCACGGCCTGGATACCATCTTCCTGCTGGCCCCGACCAGCACCGACGAGCGCATCGCCCGGGTGGCCGAGAAGGCGAGCGGCTTCGTCTACTGCGTCTCCCGCACCGGGGTCACTGGCGCGCAGGCGACACTGCCGGACGACCTGCAGGCGCTGATCGGCCGCATCCGGGCGCGTACCAGCAAGCCGATCGCGGTCGGCTTCGGCATCTCCACGCCGGAGCAGGTGCGGCAGGTGACGCGGTGGGCCGACGGCGCCGTGGGGGGCAGCGCCCTGGTGATCGCTATCGCCCGTGCCGGCGGGCCGGCCCCGGAGATCGAGTCGCTGGTGCGCTCGCTGAAGGCCGCCACCCGCGCGGCGTGAGGCCTGGCCCGCCGGGGTAGGATTCCTATACCCGGCGGGCGGGTGGCAAGAGACCATTTCCCGGGGGAGTCGCGGAGCGCCGCGGCAACGCGGCCACCCGACCAAGACGCCCGATGGCTCGGGCACTCCGGCCAGTGTCCGGGTAGAGCAGCGGAGCGCCGCAGCGACGCGGCTTCCCACAGTGTGAAGCCCGATGGCTCGGGCACTCCGGCCATCTCCTGGAGGAGTGCCCTCCCCCCTCGGCGCCGGAGACGCCTCCTACGAGGGCCGGCGAGACGCCGGCGATCCAACCCGTCGGTGTCGGAGACGCTTCTTACACCGGGGGGCCGGCCTGGCGGGCAGCCACCCGGCCGGCTGGGCTGAGTGGCGCCACCGACCCGGAGGTTAGGCCGGCCTGAAAAGGGCATTTTCAGGGTAGGAAACAAAGGCAGGCGCACGGGATCGCCTCCGGCGACGCCCCGCCGCCGGAGGCAAGCGATGCTGTCTCGCCTGATTCTGCTGTTCACGCTGGTGCCGGCCATGGAGCTGATCCTCCTGGTGTACCTCGGCCGGGAGATCGGCTTCTGGCCGACGGTGGCGCTGATCGTCGTGCCGGGCGTGGTGGGCGCGGTGGTGGCGAAGAGCCAGGGCACGCGCGTGCTGCGTCGCATTCAGGCCGACGTGGCGGCCGGCCGGGTGCCCGCCTACGGCCTGATCGACGGCCTGCTGATCCTGGTCGGCGGCGTGCTGCTGCTGGCGCCCGGGGTGCTCACCGACGTGGTGGGGATCGTGCTCTTGGTGCCCTACAGCCGCGACTGGGTGAAGCGCCGCGTCCGCGCCGCGCTGGAGAACGCCATCCGGCGCGGCACGCTGCGGGTGTTCCCCGCGTAGAATGCCGACATAGCGAAACTCTGGACGCCTCTACGGGGGGCTCTTCGCGCGCGTCCGGTGCCGACGCTTGGCCTCGCCCGCCGCGGGTGCTCGGCTTGCTCCTGTTCGCCCCGGAGTGTTGGCACGGCGAAGTGGCCGGCGTCCCCCCCAGGACCCGGCGCTCGCAAAGGCAATGGAGAGTTGGCCCGGTTAGCCTCGGAACGTCACTTCGGCGGGGGCCAGCCACTCCTCGGCGCCATTGGGTTGGCGCAGCAGCAGGCGGCCGTCGGCATCTACATCGGCGGCCAGGCCCTCGCGGCGCAGGCTGCCGAACGTCAGCGCCACCTGCCGCCCGAGCACCACGTCGAGCGGGCGCCAGGCGGCGGCCAGCGCCTCCGGATCGTCGTCTGCCTGTTCGAGGCGCGGTTCGAGGTGCTCCAGCAGGCAGCGGATCAGTGTGTTGCGGGGCAGTGGTGGCGCGTGTGCCGCCAGGCTGGTGGCGCGCGCCGCCAGCTCCGATGGCACGGCAGCCGGCCAGACGTTGATGCCGATGCCCAGCACCGCCCACTCCACCCGCCCGCCGCTCAGGTGCGCCTCCGGCAGCACGCCGCACACCTTGCGCCCCGACAGCAGCACGTCGTTGGGATACTTCACCGCCGCTTCGAGACCACACGCCTGCCGCAGCGCCCCGACGACCGCCAGCGCGCCGGCCATGCCGAGGCGGCCCACCGCCGACGCGGGGAGCTTTGGGCGCAGGAGGCAGGAGAGCAGCACCGCGGCCCCCGGCGGCGCCGCCCACTGCCGGCCCCGGCGGCCTCGCCCGGCGCGCTGGAAGTCGGCCACCACCACGCTCCCCGCCGGGGCGCCGGCCCGCGCCAGGGCGATGCAGTCGCTGTTCGTCGAGTCGGTCTCCGCCTTCACCGACAGTGCCTGTCCCAGCCAGCGCGTTTGCAGCCCCCGGGTGATCTCCGCGGCATCCAGCGCGTCACTCACCGCTCCCCCTCTCACGGCGGGCAGACCCACTCGAATGGCGGCCTTTGTTCCCGCGTGGCGCCTCCGGCACGGCCGCGCCCCCTCACCGCGAGTGCTTGGTGCGGGCGATGATGTGCTCTTGCATCTCGCGGTCGAGCAAGTTGAACTTCTGGCTGAAACCAGAGACCCGCACGCACAGGTTGCGATACTGCTCCGGGTGCTGCAGCGCCTGGCGGAGTGTCTCGGCGGTGACGACGTTGATCTGGAGTTGGCCGACGCCTTGCTGAATCGCCGCCTGCAGGGCGTCCACGAAGCGGTCGAAGCCAGCGCCTTGCAGCAGGGAAGGCTCCACCTCGACGATGGCGGAGGTGCTGGCCGCCACCAGGTCGTTCGGCAGCCGGGCAAGCGACTGCAGCAAGGCGGTGAAGCCGGCCTGGTCGCGCCCCTGGACGGGAGAGATGCTGTAGGCCAGCGGCTCGCCGGCGCGCCGGCCGTCCGGGAGCGCCCCGGTCAACTTGCCCAGGGGCAGCATCAGTGTGAAGGAGAAGAGGCTGGGCAGGAAGCGCCCGCCCCGCACCGACCGCAGCTCCGCTAGCTCCGCGCAGAAGTGGTGGGTCACCGCCGCCGCGAAGTGGTCCACCGCCTCCAGGTCGTTGCCGAACTTCGGCGCCCGGTTCAGCAGCATCTGTCGCAGCGGCTCCTGGCCAGCAAAGTTGCCCTGCAAGGCATCGTGCAGCCGCTGGGGAGAGATCGGCCCCGCGCCATCCCGCGTCTCGGCCCCGCCAAACACCAGCGTCTCCAGCGCCGCTAGGGAGTCGGCGGTGTTCGGGATGCCGATCGCCGCGCAGCCGTGGTAGTTGTAGCGAGCGCCCCCGGCGGTGATATCGCGCCCCTGGGACACGCAGTCGTCGGTGAGCAGCGAGAGGTACGGCAGTGGCGTCGTGTGCTCGAAGTGGACCTCCAGCAGGTTGCAGCCGAAGGCGATCTGGCGCAGGAAGTGCGCTGCCTGGGTGCGGTAGGCCTCCCACACCGCGTCCAGGCAGTCGAAGTCGCGCAGCGAGCCGGTGGCCGGCCCCAGGCGCTCGCCGGTTTGGAGGTCGCGGCCGTCGTTCAGGGCCAGCTCCAGGCACTTGGCGGTGTTCAGCCAGCCGCTGACGGCGTGGGGCGCGGCCTTGCCGGGGAGGGTGATCTCCACGCAGCCGATGATCGCGTAGCCGCGGGCGTCTTCCAGCGGAATGCCGTTGCGCGCCAGGGCGGGCACGATCACCTCGTCGTTGAACAGGAACGGGATCCCGCCGCCCCGGGCGATCAGCCGCGCTGCCTTCTCCAGCAGCGGGCGCGGCGTGTCACGGTGAACTCGCACCGAGAGGCAGCGCACGAAGTCGAGCGCCCGGGTGACCTCCAGCACCAGGAAAGAGAGATCGTTGGTGGCGTCGCTGCCGTCCGGCAGCAGCCCCCCCACGGTGGCCTGCTGCACGTCGTACGAGCGGTAGAGCTTGCACCAGAGGAGCGCCAGCCACTCGGCGGCCTGCGCGGGAGAAAGGCTGCCTTGCGCCACCTCCCGGTGGTAGTAGGGGGCGAGGATCTGGTCGATGCGGCCGATGCTGTTGGCGTTGACGCCATCTTCCCAGCAGGTGATCACGTGGGCGAACCACAGCGCCTGCACCGCCTCGCGGAAGGTGCGTGCCGGGCGGGCCGGCACCTGGCGGCAGACGGCGGCGATCTCCCGCAGCTCGCGGGCACGCTGTGGGTCAGTGCACTCTGCCGCCAGCCGCTCGGCGCAGTCGGCATAGCGTTGGCCGAGCACGCACCCGGCGGCGGCAACGGCACGCGCCGCCCGCAGGAAGGTGAGGCGCTCGGGCGCGGTGGGGTCTTCCCAACGCAGCGCCGCCAGCGCCGCGTCTACCTCCGCCAGGATCCCCTCAAAGCCGAGGCGCAGCACCTTCTCGTAGCCGCGCACGCTGTGGTTGAGGGTGGTGCCCCAGATCTGGTGGACTCCCCGCTCCTGTGCCCGCTGGATCTCCGTTGGGAGCGGGCACACCTGGCGCTGGTTGGCGAACAGGAGCGGGTAGGTGTCGGCCAGGGCCAGCAGGCGGGCGCGCTCCGGCTCGCTGAGCGCGGTCTCGGCCAGGCGCTCGCGCCAGTTGGCGGCCAGGCCGATCTCGGGGAAGTCGAGGCTTTCGTCGCCCAGGTAATGGTGGCCCACCAGCAGCTCATCGGCGAAGATTGTCACCGGAAACTCGCGGATGACGCGCGCCAGCCCCTCGGCGCGGCGCCCCACCAGCGGCTGATCCGCCGCCGCCGCGAACCCCTCGACGTAGTGCAGGTGCCGGTACCCCTGGAAATACCGCGCCTCCGGCGCCTCTTCCACCGCGCGGTCGCGCAGCCGCCGCACGCGTGTCGAGGGCTGGTACTCCCACCCGGCCAGCGTCACCATCTCCATGCCGTTCCCCTCCCGCGAGCGCCCCCCGGGCGCCGCGCACTCCTCGCACCCGGGTTCGCCATCGTCGGCGCCGCTCCTCCTGCCGGTAGCTCCGGCGAGAGGAGGCCGCAAAGTGGCCCGGCAAGCCGCGATATTCACAATCGCCGCCGCGGGCGCGTCTTCAACCCGGTGGCAGTAGAGGCGGCCGCTTTGGGCGCTCGCGGTCTCCCGGAGCACCGGTCGCTGGCCGGCGGTTCCCTGCCTGCGCCGAAGGGAGGTGGGGCAACTGTTCGGGTGAGACGCCCCCTTGGGCCGCACCCGGGGTGGCCCTCACCGCGTCACTACGCCGCCGGAACCGGCGAACGCCGGCCCCCGCCGGCGGCAGCAACAGGAAGGAGAGACGACAGTGGCTCTCAAAGTGCGGCGGCTGCTGCTGATCGCAGTAGCGGCCGCCTGTCTCGGCATTCAGGGCGCGCACGCCGGCACCTTCGCGCTCTACAGCACCGGAGTGAACAATGATGGCTCGTTGCTAGGTCTGGGTGTGGCGGACGAGCACTACACCATCACCGCGGTGCCATCAGGGGTGACGAGTAACGCCGCCTACACCCTTAGCAAGCAGCGTGACGTCTGGCTGGCGGGACCGTCAGGAGACATCACTTACTGGAACGCGGATGGTAATCGGGTCCCGACCCCCACGCCAACGGATCCGAACTCGCACTGGCTATCGCTGTCCTCAGATGGAACCATCAGACACGCGCCCGGGGATTACTGGTACGAGCAGACATTCATGCTGCCATCCACGTTCAGCCCTGGGACCGGCATCGTGACGTTCAGCGGGCGTTGGGCCACGGACAACACGGGCACGATCTGGGTGAACGGACAGCAAGTGACTCCCGACACGGGTAACTGGGTGGGGTCGACCATCGGAAGTCCGGGTTACAAAGAGTGGGCCGAGTTCACGATTACCGGCAGCCTTGGTTTCAAGGGGGGCGAGAACGTCCTAAGATTCGTCGTCACCAACACGACGGATATTGAGAGTCCCACGGGCCTCCGGGTGGAGATCTACGGGAACAGCGGCAACTACACCCCGGAGCCGGGGAGCATGGCGCTGATCGGCTGTGGGTTGGCCCTGGCGGCCATCCGGCGCCGGCGTCGCAAAGAGTGATCGTGGTGCCGGTGGCGCGCTGGTGAGGCGCTCGACCGGCATCCCCAGACAGACGCGAGCGCCCGGGGGGCAACCGTCCCCCGGGCGCCCTTACGAATCCACCCTGGTGGTTCCCGCGCCGCCTCAAGTGACGGCGCGCGGTGGGCAGGCGCGGAGTGGTGGCGCCCCGCGCCCGTCCTGTCTTCAGGCGGCGGCGATCTCCGCCTGCGCCTTGCTTAGGAAGCCCTCGACGCTCATAGCGCCCAGGTCGCCGGCGTCACGGGAGCGCACGGAGACGGAGCCCTGCTCCACCTCGCGGTCGCCCATCACCAGCATGTAGGGGATCTTCTGGAGCTGGGCCTCGCGGATCTTGAAGCCGGTCTTCTCCGAACGGTCGTCCACCTCCACGCGCAGGCCGGCGGCGCGCAGCGCGGCGGCCACCTGGTGCGCGTAATCGCCGTGACGCTCGGCAATCGGGAGCAGGATCGCCTGCACCGGCGCCAGCCACAGCGGGAAGGCGCCCGCGTAGTGCTCGATCAGGCCGCCGACGAAGCGCTCCATCGAGCCCAGCACCACCCGGTGGATCATCACCGCCCGGTGCTCGTTGCCGTCTGGACCCACGTAGGTCACGTCGAAGCGCTCCGGCAGGTTGGCGTCTGCCTGCACCGTCGGACCCTGCCACTCGCGGCCGAGGGCGTCATACAGCTTGATGTCGATCTTCGGGCCGTAGAAGACGCCGCCCCCCGGGTCCACCTCGTAGTTCAGCCCGCGCGACTCCATCGCCTCCACCAGCGAGCGAGTGGCGTGCTCCCACACCGCGTCGGAGCCGATCGATTTCTCCGGGCGCGTCGCCAGGTAGGCCTTGTAGGTGTAGCCGAAGCGGCGCATCACGAAGTCGACGAAGTCGAGCACGCCGACCACCTCGCCCACCAACTGCTCCGGAGTGCAGAAGATGTGGGCGTCGTCCTGGGTGAAGCCGCGCACCCGCAGCATCCCGGTGAGGGTTCCAGAGCGCTCGAAGCGGTAGACCGTGCCCAGCTCGGCATAGCGCAGCGGCAGGTCGCGGTACGAGCGCAGGTGCGTCTTGTAGATCATGATGTGGCCGGGGCAGTTCATCGGCTTCAGCCGATAGCGCTGGCCCTCGATGTCGAGGGGGCCGTACATGCTCTCGGCGTACTGCTCCAGGTGGCCGCTGATGCGGAACAGCTCCTCGCTGGCGATGTGGGGGGTGTAGAGGAACTGGTAGCCGCGCTTGAGGTGCTCTTCCTTCCAGAACTGCTCGATCAAGTGGCGGACCATCGCCCCCTTGGGATGCCAGAAGATCAGACCGGCGCCTGCCTCCTCGTGGATGCTGTAGAGGTCTAGCTCCTTACCGAGGCGCCGGTGGTCGCGCCGCTCGCGCTCCGCCAGGTTGGCCAGGTAGGCGTCCAGATCCTCCGTCGACGGCCAGGCGGTGCCGTAGATGCGCT
This sequence comes from Armatimonadota bacterium, assembly GCA_012512505.1. Lineage (GTDB taxonomy): Bacteria > Armatimonadota > JAAZEB01 > JAAZEB01 > JAAZEB01 > JAAZEB01. Next base: position 12,010 of record JAAZEB010000366.1, read on the forward strand.
GCAGCATCTGGTTCTTCTCGTTGCCGCGCCAGTAGGCGCCGGCCACGGAAAGCAGCTTGACCGCCTTGATCTCGCCGGTGCTGTCCAGGTGCGGGCCTCGGCACAGGTCAATGAAGCTGTCCTGGGCATAGAGGCTGACGGTCTCCTCGGGGATCTCACGGATCAGCTCTACCTTATAGGGCTGCTGGCGCTCCTCAAAGAAGCGGATCGCCTCCTCGCGCGACATCTCCGAGCGGGTGATCGGGTGATCCTCGGCGATGATCGCGCGCATGCGCTCCTCGATCCGCGCCAGGTCTTCCGGGGTGAACGGCCGGGCGACCTCAAAGTCGTAGTAGAACCCATCCTGAATTGGCGGGCCGATTGCCAGCTTGGCTTCGGGGAAGAGCTCCTGAACAGCCTGGGCCATGACGTGGGCGGCGGAGTGCCGCAAGCGCTCGAGGGAATCGTTTTCCATCCCGTTTCCTTCCGTGCCGGCGCGGTACAGAGGCGCCGCCGGCGGTTCGCATTGGGGCGACCGCCGGCCCGCGGCGCGGACGCGCTTACCAGGCACATCACCTGCCGGAGACCCACGGTACCCGTTTGCCAACTTGCAGAACCAACACCCCCATTGTAGCCCCCGCCGGGCGATAGAGTCAACAGGCGCGCGCGGTCGGACCACACAGTGCCGGGCAGCCCTCCTGGTTCACCACGTTGCCGGTTCCCACGCTTGCCGCCCCGCCGGTGCGGATGTTATAATGGCGCCGATGAGGCTCATCGACCGCTATGTGCTGCGCGAGCTGGGGGTGCCGTTCGGCATCGGGATCGCCGTCGGCGTGCTGCTGCTGATCGGCACGCTACTGTTCAACTATGCCAGCGATTTCTTGAACCGCGGCATCTCCCTGCTGCTGATCGGCAAGCTGGTGCTGGCCTACGTGCCGAAGTTCTGGGTGATCGCCATGCCGATGGCGATGGCGTTTGCCGCCTCATTGGCGATCAACCGCCTCGCCCGCGACAGCGAGATCACCCCGATGCGCATGGCTGGCGCTCCCTTCCGGCGCATCGCCGCCTCGATCTTCCTCGCCGGCATCCTCGGCAGTGTCGTCTCCTACCTGATGGCTGAGAAGGTGGCCCCTTGGGCGAACAAAAAGGGGGGTCAGATCGTCCGGCAGATATGGATGCAGCAGGTGGTGCCCACCGCCCAGCCGAACGTCTTCCTGCACGCGGAGAACTACACCTTCTACATCGGGTGGCTGCGGAAGCTGGACGGCAACCGCTTTGAGCTGCGCAACGTGCTGGTCTATGACACCGGCCGGTCTGGCTACCCGGTCCTTTACGTGGCGCCGGAGGCGATCACCACCCGCCGCCTGTGGACGCTGCGGCGCGTCACCCGGCATGACCTGGGCCGCGATGGGATGACCGTCCACCAGACCCACCTGCCGGAGCTGACGCTAGACCTGGTGCGCGACGTGGACTTCATCAGCGGGGCAACCCAGCCGGACGAGATGAGCAGCGGCGAGCTGATGTCGCAGATCCGCATGTTGGCCAGGACCGGCCAGGGGAACACCGTCAACGCCTATCGGGTGACCTACCACTTCCGGTTCGCGCTGCCGTTGGCCTGCCTGGTGTTTGGGCTGCTCAGCGCGCCGCTGAGCTTGCGCTTCTCGCGCGGCGGCACCTTCGTGGGCGTGCTGGTGAGCATTATCGTCAGCTTCCTCTACTGGAACACGATGATCTTGAGCAAGGTGCTGGGGGAGAACGGCGTGCTTCCCCCGGTGGTGGCCGCCTGGGCGATGAACGTGCTCTTTGGCGTGGCGGCGGCAATCCTGGCGTGGCGCACTGGCTGAGGCCGGCACCGGCACACGGAAACCATCGACCATGGGACTACTGACATCGGCGCTTGCCCGGCTTGGCTCCCCACTGGGGGGGTGTTGGTCGCGCCGATGGCCGTTCGTTGATCCGGATCAGCGGCCGCCGCGGCCCACGCCGGCGCGGGCCGGTCGCCCATCGCCAACGCTCAAAGCGGCCGGCCGCTTGCTGCTGCTGCTGCTCTGCTCGCACCTCTTGGCGCCGCCAGCCCGGGCGGCGGAAGAAACTCCCCTGCGCCTGGTGACGGCCGACACGGTGTCTTACGACGACGCCCGGCAGTGCCTGCTGGCCCAGGGGGGCGTGGTGGTGGAATACCGCGACTACCGGATCACCGCCGACGTGCTGGAGTGGGATTTCGCTGAGCGGGTGGCGACCTTCCGCGGCCGTGTGGCGCTCACCACGCCAGAGCGGCTGATGCACGGCACGCTCCTCTCGCTGAACCTCAAGTCGCGTGCCTACTCCCTGGAGGGCGCGCGCATCCAGCTTCCGCCGGAGGAGCTGCAGCTTGGCGCCCAAGAGCCTCTCTACGCGACCGGCGCCCGGGTGTCCGGCGTGCCGGGCGAGGTGGACGTGGAATACGGGGGGATCACCTCCTGTGACCTCGGCTCACCGCACTACCTGTTGGATGCCAAGCGGATCGACCTCATTCCCGGCCGGCGCCTCACGGCGCGCAAGGTCTCGCTCTACGCGTTGGGCCACAAGCTGATCACGCTCCCGGGCCTCAGCATCCCACTGCACACGGTGACGGCCGAGAGCAGCCGCCTGGTGCCCCTGGTGGGCCAAAGCTTTGATGAGGGCTATTACCTCAAGTCGGCCTATTTCTACGTGCTTGGCGCCCTCGTCGGCAACCTGCGGCTCGACCTGATGTCGAAGAAGGGGATCGGCTTCGGCCTGGACCAGCCATACGACTTCGACAACTTCAGCGGGGGACTTCACGTCTACCAGCTCAACAACCGCGAGCAGAACCGCCAGGACCTGAACGTCCGGATGAACCACCAACACCAGTTGGGCCAGTTCAACATCCGCTTTGGGGGCGACTACCGGCGCAACTCGCTGCCTTACGTCACCTCCGCCAGCACCAGCCTGCTCACTGACCTGGGGATCTCGCGGCGCACCGCCGACGGCACCAGCACCGACCTGGGCATCAACCGCAGCGAGAACAGCTACGGCGACCGCACTACCGGCAACTGGCTGGCTCGCCTGCACCATAATCAGACCATCGCCGGGGTGCGCGCCAACCTGAGCCTGGACCTCAGCCAGCCGTTCGGGCTGTCTACCGCCTCCAGCGGCCGCCTCAGCTCGCGCCTTGACCTCAACCGGCCCGGCGACGCGTTTGACGTGGGGATGCTGGTGGACCGGATCGACACCCTGGGGGGCACGGCCAACTACTTCACCGGGGTGCAGCACCTCCCCGAACTGCGCATCGCCACCGACTCCAGTCGCCTCTTCAAGCGGGGCTTCCTGGCCGAGCGGCTTCCCCTCTCGGCGGAGCTGCGCCTGGGAAACCTGCGGGAGGCCGGCTATTCCATGGGTGCCGGCGACGGGTCGGACATGAAGGAGCGAATCCGCACCTACCTCCACCTCCGGGCCAACCCGCTGTTGAGCTCCGGGCGCTCGCCCCTGAGCCTGCAGTTGCCGCTGGAGTTTACCCAGGCGGTTTATGGTGCCGATGAGGCACAGTGGCTGGCAGGCGTCAGCCCCTCCCTCATCTACCGCATCGCCGAGGCCTCCCAGCTCTCCCTCTCCTACTCGTTGATGAAGCAGAACGGCTATACCCCGTTCCAGTTCGACTACGGCACCGAGTACAACAGCCTCAACCTGAGCCTGACGTTGGGCAGTCGTCTGCGCCCCAGCTACAGCGGCTATGGTGGCTACGGGGCCTATGGGAGCTATGGGGCCTATGGCGGTTACGGGGGCTACCCGGCGCAGGAGGGCTACCAGAGCGATAGCCACGGCTCGGCCACCAGGCGAACCTGGGGCCTGGACCCGCAGATGGCGGGCAAGGCCAGCTTCACCCTCGATACCGGCTACGATTTCGAGAACGACATCGCCCGCGACCTGGTGGTCCGCCTGAACTACCAGCCGACGGCCCACCACCAGTTCGGGATCAGTACTGCCTACGATTGGCTGGGCAAGAGCCGGTTCGGCAGCCAGAAGCGCCTGCGCGATGTTCGCCTGCGCTGGCGCACCGACTACGGCGACGCGCTGCAGTTGCGCGTGGGCGCGATCTGGGACACCAACCGCGGCCGCCTCGGCACCATCCGCACCCAGCTCAGCAGCCAACTGACCCGGCATTGGCGGCTCGACTCGCTCTACGGCAACAACGCCACCGGCTTTGGCACCAGCCAGCCCTACACCCAGGTCATGCTAACGCGTGACCTGCATTGCCTGGAGGCCAGCGCCATCTTCCGGGAGGAGACCGTCTTCGGCCGGAAGGAGCGCGACTTGCGCTTCGTGCTGAGCATCAAGGCGTTCCCGGTGAACAAGGAGTTCGGCCTCAGCCGCAGCGGCCAGTACCTCTCCACCGACGTTGGCGAGATCTTCTAATCGCCTTGGTTGAACAGCCCCCCCTGAAGGGCGCTGGAGCCGGCTTGTCCCTTGGACAGGATGATCCTTCAGGGCCACCCGACCAGGTCGCGTCGCCACGGCATCCCCGCTGCTCTACCCGGAAATCCTCTTGGATGCCCGCCGGGCATGGGAGACTCCTACTGACGCACCTGCACCTGGATCGTCCAGTCGGTGATGTCCAAGGCCGAGAAATCGACGCCCTGGGAGGACGCCGGGGGCAGATCACCGGCCGTCTCTGGGTCAGGGGATTGGGCGTTGGTGAACGTTTGGGTGACATTCAGCGGCAGGGTGAGGAACTGGTTGCCGGAGGCTCCCAACGCGTCGAAGATCTTCGTTCCGGTGAACGTCGGGTCGATATCAATGCGGTCGGTGGTGATGATATTCAGGTTGATCAAGTTCACGTCGGTGCCGAGGGTGCGGTCGACATCGAGCGTGGCGCTGATCCGGTTGCCGGGGGGCTGCTGGGGCTGGTTGAACTCGAAGGGGGAGCCGAGCGAATCGGCCACCAGCAGGTTGGTGTCTGGTACGAAGCGGAAGACGCCGAAGACGCCCAGGTGAAACTCGACGTAGTGCGTGACGCTGCCGGTCACCCACCCGTTGCCAAAGGGAGCGGTGACCACCGGCACCGGCCCGCTGGAGGGGTTGCCGTCGGCATCGATGGCGATGAAGTAGAAGTACTGCGGGTTGACCTGCCCGGCCACGCTGAAAGAGACCGTCAGCCGGCGCCGCACCTGGTCGCCGGTGACCTCATCCGGCACGCGCGCGCACCCCTGGGCCGCCAACAGCGCCAACCCGAAGAGAAGCAGTGCCGGACGGGCCGCCCGCAGGGCGGGAGGATGAGGGGATTGGGGGGTGGTGGGCCGGCCGGCCACCCATCGCAGCAGCTTGCCGATCACACGGGGCACGCGGCATCTCCTTCCGGGTTCACCTGGGGCACCCACGCGGTGCCTCCGCGATTATACCACTCGTCCGGCAACCCGGCAAGCGCAATGCCAGTGGCCCGGCTTCAGCCTTTGACGCCGCTGCGGGCGATGCTCTCCACGAACTGGCGCTGCGCCAGGAGGAACAGCGCCACCACCGGGAGGATGGTCAGCGTGGCGGCGGCCATCACCAGGTGGAAGTAGACGCCGAACTCGGTGGTGAAGGTCGCCAGCCCGAGCTGGATCGGGCGGATCTCGGGGCGGCGGGTGACCACCACCAGCGGCCAGAGCAGCGCGTTCCAGGAGCCGAGGAAGGTGACGATCGCCACCACCGAGAGGCCGGAGCGAGCCAGCGGCAGCGCCACCCGGAAGAGGTAGGTGAGGTGCCCGCAGCCGTCCAGCAGCGCTGCCTCCCACAGCTCGCCGGGGATGCCGAGGAAGAACTGGCGCAGCAGGAAGATGCCGAAGACGTTCGCCATCCACGGCACGATCATCGCCAGGTAGGTGTCTTCCCAGTGCAGGCGGGTGATCAGAATATAGTCCGGGATGAGGAGCACCTCGAACGGGATCATCAGCGTCGCCAGGAGGGCGATGAACAGGATCTGCCGCCCGAAGAAGCGCATCCGCGCGAAGGCGTGTGCCGCCAAGGCCGCCGTCACCAGCACCCCGAGGGTCACGCTGCCGGCGATGAACACGGTGTTCAGAAAGTAGCGCGCGAAGGGAGCCGCCCGCCACACCTCCGCGTAGTTGTCCCAGGTGAGCGTCTGCGGGAACAGCGTGGGCGGCAGTTGCGTCGTCTCCGCGGGCGTTTTCAGTGAGGTCACCAGCATCCAGTAGAAGGGGAATGCCACTGCCAGCCCGGCCACCAGCAGGAACGCGTGGGTGAGGATCCCCCCCAGGGGGCTGCCGACGCGTGCCAAAGCCGGCGCGGGTGCCCCGCGCTTCCCCTCTGCCGATTGCCGGCCAACCTGCCGTTCACTCGCCATAGCTTACCCGCTCCTGCCCCAGGCGCATCTGGAGGATCGTCAGTAGCAGCAGGATGACGAAGAGCGCCATCGCCGCCGCGGCACCGTAGCCGGCCCGGCTGGAGGCGTAGAACGTCTGGAAGATGAACAGCGTCAACGTCTGCGTGGTCGGGTCGTTGGGAGCCATCACGTAGATCTGGTTGAACGCCTGGAACGCCCGGATGGTGGCGATGATCACCAGGAAGAAGGTGGTCGGCGACAGCAGCGGCACGGTGATGTGGCGGAACACGCCCCACTCGCTGGCGCCATCTACCCGGGCGGCCTCCTGCAGCTCCTTGGGGATGGCGCCCAGGCCGGCCAGGTAGACGATCACGTTGAAGCCCAGCCCGCTCCAGATGCTCATCACGATGATGCAGACCAGCGCCAGGCTGGGGCCGGCTGCCCACGCGGGCAGGGTGATCCCGGCCGGCGCCAGCGCCAACTGGAACACCCCCTGCGGCTCGAGCAGCCAGCGCTGGGGTGGCAGCCCCAGCTTCGTCAGCGCCAGGTTCAGCACGCCGTAGTCCGGGTTGTACATCCATTGCCAGACGGCGGCGGCCGCCACCAGCGAGGTGACGTAGGGCAAGAAGAAGAGCGTCCGATAGAAGCCACGGCCACGGATCGGGCGGAAGAGGAGTACTGCCACCCCCAGCGCCAGCACCAGCCCCACCGGCACCGTGCCCACCACGTACCAGAGAGTCACTCCCAGCGAGTGCCGGAACTGCGGGTCGCGCAGCAGGTCGGCATAGTTGGCCAGGCCGACGTAACTCTCTTTGAGGATGGACCACTTGTGCAGGCTGATGTAGACGGCGAAGAAGATGGCGAAGAGGTGGAACACCCCGATGATCACCAGCGTGGGGAGGAGGAAGCCGTAGGCCCCCAGGCTCTCGCGCACGAAGCGGCGCCGGCGGTGCGCTGGCATCCGGCGCCAGTCGGCCGGCACATCCAACCAGTGGAGAAGATCCACGACGTTACGATACCTTCCGAAATGCGCTCTCGGGCTCTTCCACCAGCTCCACCGGGGCCTCGCTGCCCAGCTTGCGGCGGCGCAGCTCCGGCTCCACGATGTAGAAGCCGAGGAGCAAGCGGCCGATCGCGGCCACCGGCGCCGCCAGGAACATCCCTAGAATGCCGAAGAACTCGCCGCCGATGAGCAGCACGATCAAGACCACCGCCGGGTGCAGCTTCATCTTGTGGCCGATCAGCTCCGGCAGCAGCACCTTGCTCTCGAAGAGGTGCAGGCAGCAGAAGAACAGCAGCACCGACACCCCCATCTTCAGCGAGATCGTCGCTGCTACCAGGGTGATCGGGATGGCGCTGATCACCGGGCCGACAATCGGCACGGCGCGGGTGATGCCCGCCAGCACGCCGAGCACCAGGGGATACGGCACCTTCAACGCCCAGAGCCCGACGCCCACCACCATCCCCGCCACCACGCACAGCACCAACTGAGCTACCACGTAGTTCTGCATGATGTGCGCGGTGTGCCGGAGCAGGTAGAGCGTCTCGCGGACGCGGCCGTAGGGCACCAGGAAGAAGAGGTCACGCTTCAGGCTGCGGGTGTCCAGGCAGAAGTAGAACGCCAGCACCGGGATCAGGATCAGCTCCCAGGCGTGCGAGACCCAGCTCACCGTGCTTTCGATGATCTTCTGCAGAACGCCGAAGAGGTAGTGCGTCACCCCTTCGATGGGCTGGCCCTCCAGCGCCTCGCGCATCGAGGGCGGCAGGCGGAGGTACCACTGGCGTAGGCCGGTCAAGTGTTCTTCAATGGTGGCCTGGTAGCTGCCCATGTTGCGCTGCAGCTCGCTGAGCTGCGTCTGAAAGGGCGACCAGATCCACAGCAGCACGGCCACGCACATCGAAATCAGGGCGATGAACACCCCTAGCGTCACCGTGAACCGCCAGGTGTTGCGCGAGACGCGCCGTGGCCGCGCCTGGCAGGCGCGCTCCACTACCGGCAGCACCAGGAAGGTGAGGATGGCGGACAGGAGGACGATCACCACGATGAAGCGTACGCGGTAGGCCACGTAGCCCGCCAGGAAGATGGCTGCCAGGCGCCACAGGATTCCCCAGATGAGGAGGAACATCGTCTGTGAACGCGTTCCCAGTGGCAGCATCGTCACCCCTCTCCCCGGTCAACGGCGCGTCAGGCCAGCCCGTAGCGCTGGAAGATCGCCTCCCGGATCCGCTCCGACGCGTGCCCATCCCCATAGGGGTTCATCGCCTGCGACATGCGGCGGTAACACTCCGTATCGCCCAGCAGGGCGGTCGCCTCAGCCACGATGCGCTCCGGATCGGTGCCGACCAACCGCGCCACGCCGGCCTCGACCCCCTCGGGGCGCTCGGTCGTCTCCCGCATCACCAGCACCGGCAGGCCAAAGGAAGGCGCCTCCTCTTGAATGC
>JAAZEB010000042.1 GCA_012512505.1 Armatimonadota bacterium
CCACCAGCACCTGGATAGCGTGGGGGAGGTAATACTCGCCGTTGGCCACCGGCTGAATCCGCTCGATCGCCCCGAAAATGCGCTCGTCGAACGCGTACATCCCCGCGGAGGTGTAGGGGCTGCGGGCTTCGTCAGGGCGTTCCTCGATCTTCACCACGCGGTCGCCTTCCACACTGCCGACCGCCTGCTTGTGCCAGTCGCCATCCTCCGAGAGCGCCAGCAGACTGCCGCCGCCGTGGCGCTGGTAATCCCGCACCAGGCGCGAGAGGCGATAGCCGGTCATGTTGTCGCCAAACACCAGCACGAACGGCTCGTCGCCGATGGCGTTGCGCGCGGTGTAGACCGCGTTGGCGGTGCCGATGAGCTTCTCCTGGCCCACGTAGGTGAGGCGCACGCCGAGCGTGCTGCCGTCGCCGAAGTGCTCTTGAACCTGTGGAGTGTTGGCGTTAATAACCACCACGATGTCGGTGATGCCGGCATCGCGCAGGTTCTCGATGTTGTACTGGAGGATCGGCCGACCGGCAATCGGCACGAGCGGCTTGGGCCGCGTGTTGGTGAGCGGACGCAGGCGACTGCCCTTGCCGGCGGCCAGGATCAGGCCTTTCATACCTCTCCCCTCCCAATACCCCACAATCGGAGCCCCCGGGGCGCTCGCGTCGCCGGGGCTGCCAGAGTGCTGCCACGGAGACCTGGCCTGACGCCCCCGCCGCACTCACGATCAGCCGGGCATGCCGGCTGCCAGAACTGCTCACGCTGCATACGCCACCGTCTGTCGTAGGTTTGCTATCGCGTACTCAACGCAGGCCCGTGCCTGCGAGCGCGTGATGGCACCGCCGAACCGCTCTACCACCTCGTCGAGGGACAGCCCCTCCCGCAGTAGCTCCAGCACCCGGTAGGCCGGGATCGCCGTGCCGGTGATCACCGGCTGTCCACTGCACACGAAGGGATCGGCCGTGATTGGTGTTCGCGTGCGCGGCACCATCCCCGTCTGTTCCTTCCATTCACACGGACCTAGCTCCCACTGGGTCCAGGATTCCCGTCTTCCGTTCGTCATAACGTGTCGCTGTTCGCCCAGCCTCCGCGAGGTGGAGGGGGGGATCTGCCCATGGCGCACGATCCGGCGGCGAATGATGCACCCACGGCCGCAGCCACAGCGCCACCATCAGCAGCCGGCCGAGCCCGACGAGCTGGTCCTCCCGCCGCACATGCTGCAGTGCTTTCTGCAGCGGCGTGTCGCGCAGCAGGGAAGGCCCGCGTCCGGCGCCCTCGTCATCCTGACAGTAGGCCACCGCCTCGGCCAACGGCAGCACCTGTGCCGGCAGCGAGGTGGCCTGAGCGCGCCAGCCGAGCCGCTCGCGTGCTTGCTGAATGCTGGCCTCCCGCCGCTTCACCTCCTGGATCGCCAGGCAGACGCGCGTCTCGCGGCAGGTCGGCCGCATTGGGCCACCACGGCCCCGCCCGATGTAGCGGACCACCGTCTTCTCCTCACGGTGCCAGCACACATCGAGCAGTCCAGCCACCCCGAACTGCTCCAGCACCCGGGTGACGGCCGCGCCCAGCATCGCCTCATCCTGAAACTGGCGGCGCCCGCGGCCGGGAGGAGGCGTGAGTGCCCTAAGCGCCTGTTCCGCCTTCGTGAGGCGTGCCTCCATCTCCTCCCACTCGCGGCACATAAGTGACGGCGATCGCACTTCCTGCACTCGCTCGGTCCAGCTCACGCGCCGCGCGGCCAACTCTGCCTCCAACGGCTGCCCGAACTCATAGCCGACGCCCAGCGCCTGCCCGTCACTGTCGATAGGGCGGGCGAGGTGCCGGCGCCGCAACTCGCTGTCCTCGCCGAGCGGCGCGTCGGCCGGCAGGCTCACCAGGTAGTGGTCGCCCTGGGCCACGATCTCCGCCCGCGTCTCCAGGGCAGCCAGCTCGCCACCGCCGACGAACAGGAGCCCCGAGCGTCCGAGCAGCGAACGCACTCGCCGAACCAACGCGCGGGCCCCGGCCGCGCTGGACGGATGTGGTGATATCTCGCAGGCCAACACCCGCCCAGAGCGGTGGGCGGTGGCCAGGGTGAGGCGAAGGTAAGCCTCGGCGTCGGTCTCGCGGCCAGGTGGGCAACTCCCAGGGATGGTGGTCGTCTCCAACCGTACTCCCGTCACCCGCTCGCCGGTCTTGCGGTGCGCGCACTGCCACAGTTCTGCTTCCAGCGCCTCCCAGGTGGTGGTCTGGGTGAAGCGGCGCAGGACGATCCCCAGGCGGCCGTCAGAGAACTCCACCGGCCGGAGCGGCTGTGGCAGGCGCCGCTCCAGCAGGTGCCCATGCCGCTCGGCCCAGGCGCGAACGCCTGACTTACGGTGCTCCTGCTCGGAGAGCATGCAGGCAATCCACACTGTTGCTAGCCAGCCGTTGCTGATCCCCCGGTGAAGCCCGTGGCTGCCCAGGTGGCGCTCAAGCACCTCTGGCAAGTGCAACTGCGCAGCGGTATCCAGGATAGCGGCGACGTGATCCGCACGCTCTAGTGCCAGGCTGGTACTACTCATAGGGCATCCAGTTGGGGCCGTCGGATGAGGCCTCGGGCCTCCCGCTGGAGAAGGCTCTTGCCAGCGCCTCGGCGGATAGCCATGGCGCCGATCCCTCATCCGCCCGCACCTACACCCTAAAGACGGTTCAACCAGCCGGTGTGTGAAATAGCCGATTTCACCGGGGCGATTGCGTAGTTTCCTGGCGAAAGTGTGCATTTGCATGGAGCGCGGGTCCACGTTCGGTCGCCGTCAGCGGGTCCAGGGCTGCGCCGGGATCGTCACTTCGCAGATGGCGCGGGCCGGCAGATCCGGGTCCGCGTCGTGGTGACGGCCTTGGGCCCCCTGCACTCGTGCCAAGCCCTCCTGCAGCGCCTCGTACTCGGGGTAGAGAACGCCGGCAGCCGCGCCTGCCTTGTAGGCCTCGACAGCGCCACGCCGGTCGCCAAGTGCCTCCAGGGCCCGCCCCAGCCAGACGTGCGCTTCTGCCACGCGGGGGCGTCCTTCCTGGCGCAGCAGGTGCACCAACTGTTGCAGGCACTCACGCGCCGGTGCCTCGTGGCCGAGCGCCATGTGGCAGCGTGCCAGCCAGAAGGCACCCCGGGCTGCCAACTCGCCGGCGCCGTCTTGCGGGAACAGCTCCCAGCCGCGCTGCAGTGCCACCACAGCTTCCGAGTAGCGCTGGGCGAGTGCCAGCACCTCCCCATACAGGAGCCAGGCGGCGGCAAGCTGTGACTGCTGCGCCGGCGCCTGGGCCGCAACCTCGCAGCCGCGTTCCGGGTTGCCCAGGGCACCGGCAAGGGCAAGGCCGGCGGCCGCGTAGGTATCCCAGCGTCCAGGGAAGCAGGTCAGCAGGCGCTCGGTCATTAACTGCAGATCAGCCGTACGGTTGGTGAGGGAGAGGATGGCACACGCCCAGTGGGCGATCGGGAAGCTGCGGGGGTGCAAGGAGTGCGCAGTGAGGATCGCCTCCGCTGCTTCCTGGTAGGCGCCGGTAGCGGCCAGCCAGATGGAGTAGTGGTACCATCCCTGCGGGCACTGGGGGTGGCGGGTGGTGAAGTCGCGCAGCACGGCCCGGCCTTCCTCCCACTCGCCGCGGCGGATATGGAACTGCGCCAGGGCTGCCCAGGGATCGGCGGAGTCGGGCACCAGGTGCAGCGCGCGGGCGATCAGGCGCCGGGTCTTCTGTCCATCGCGGCCCTTCGCCAGCCCGCTGGCACAGCGAGCATTGGCCAGCAGGGTGAGGCCAATGGCGCAGTCCGGCCGCAGGGTGAGCGCGTGTTCGAGGCGCCGCTGCGCTTCCCCGAGTTGGCCCGCGGTCACCAGGGGGCTGTAGCTGTTGAGCAGCGCCACCCGATCATCCGGGTTGAGCTGGAGCGCCTGGTCGTAGGCTTGCAGTGCCTCCTGCGGTTGCCCGGCACCCAGGTGGGCGCGCGCCAGGGCGTGCCAGTGGATCGCGTTGGCCGGCTCGGCGGCCGCCGCGGCGCCGAACTCCTTGGCCGCCTGTTGGTACTGCTGCTCGCACAGTGCCAGTTGGCCACGCAGGTAGTGCTGAGTGGCTGCCCGGCGCGACAGCTTCAGGGCGTCTTGATAGGCTTGCCGGGCCTCGCCAAAGCGGTGCATCAGGCGGAGCATCTCACCCAGGCGCAGCCAGCTCTCCAGCAGGTGCGGTTGCTGAGCCAGCACGCGGCGATACTCGGCGATCGCCTCATTCCACTGCCCAGAGGCATAGTGGATCTGGGCCAGCTCCAGGCGGCGGCGCCAGCCGCGGGGATGCCGCTGGAGGTAGCGGTGGATCGTCTCCAGGCGCACCTCTCGCCGCGCCGGCTTGTAGTCGAGCACGAGCGGGAAGTCCCTCACCGTGCCCGACTCCAGCTCTACGCGCACCAGGCGCAGCTCCACTTCGCGCCAGCGGATCTCGTAGGGATTGCGCGCCAACGCCTCCTCTGCCAGGTCGCCAATGTCGGCCACGTAGTTGCTCCCCAGCCCAGTGGGAGCCCCAGAAAGGGACGGGGCGATGTCCGCGCCGGCGTTAGGCCGGCGGGCGGCTAGGCGCAATGCCGCCGGCGAGGGAATGCTGACGTTGGGATCTGCCTGGCGCAGTGCCTCGCGTGCCTGCTGGATGCGCTTCCGCAGGTTTGCCTCTGAGATGCTCAACTGGCTGGCGATCTCAGGGTACGATTTGTCCTGGAACACGTAGAGGACGAGGGGATCACGCAGGCGGGGAGGCAGCCCCCCAATCACCCGCACTAGCTGCCCGTACTCCTCGCGCTTGAGCAGCAGGTCCTGTGGGTCATCCGGAGCTTGGCTCTCGGTAACCGCGTGCGCGCCGGTCTCCTCCAGCACGTCGCTGTAGTGAACCGTGCGCCCACGGTCCCGCCACCAATCCATGCAGACCCGGTAGGCCACGCGGGCGAGCCACGCGCGCAGGTTGCGGATCTCCGCGGCGCAGCGCGGCAGCCCTTCCCAGGCCTTGAGCATCGTCTCACTAAGGACATCATCCACGTCGTCGCAATGTCCGCGGAGGAGGCCCAAGCACAGATGGCGCAAGTGGTCGTGGTGCTCCTGCCACAGCAGCCAGAAGGCGTTCCGGTCACCGCGGGCCAGGTGCTCAATCAGGGCCCGCTCATTCTCGCGTGTTACCATCGGCAATCACCCGACCTATCGGGAGTGGCAACGAGAATCGCGCCGACGGCTTTGCCTGTGCTGGTCAGACCCTGCCCCGTTCGGCTCGTCGGGCGGGCGCCCAAAGGCCAAGCCCGCCAAGCTGGTGGGGCACGGCAGATACCTTGGTTTCCAGGAGCGGCTTTGATGCACGACGGAAGGGGTGGTGCCACCGAGGCTGGTAGGACGGTAAGGATGTCGCCAGGCGCACGCTGTTGAGTTGCCGTCTCCTTAGGTCTGTGTCCGCACGGATTCGTTGCCTGTGGGTGACATGGTTACCCCGGCCACCCGTCTGCACCTCTGTCCGGTGTGGTGCAGCCTTGTCGTCGCGCCGGTGCTGGGGATGCCCCCGGCCGGCTCGTCAGTTCGCGTGCCACGTTTCTGGGTCGTTCCCTACGCCCGCGGGATAAATGACCCTAACGTGCCATCGTGTCTACGCAAATCGCTGGCCCAATATCCTAATTTGGCTGCCCAAAAAAGGGCGCCCTGAGTGTTCGCTGGTTTACCAGGATGACCCTGGCCTCAATGCAGTGCTGGCGGCAATGCGCCGACGAGGCGCTGCCGCCAGCAAAAAGCTCGGAACCCCGGAATGTGGCCCTTATGCAGAGGGGTCTGCCAGTACCGGCATGTCGGGCGGCCTTTCCCTGGCTCTCGTACGCCTTCTTCCTCGGCGGTCCCAAACGACGACCGCCGCCCCCGCAGGCACCGGCCATCGCCGATGCCACCGCGCGCTACTCTCCTCCACCCACATGCAGGACAGCTTGCCCGGATGCGGCCCTGCCTCCAAGCCCGGTAGTACCAACAGCTACGTGCTTTGCCCGGGGTGCACCGGGGATGTCACTGCCCAAAAGCCCCCGCTGGCATCGGCTGAAGTCCTGGCCTTCTCGCCTCTAGCGAGGCCGCGAGGTACCTACCGATGCAGGGCAAGCACACGCCTTATTATAGCACAGGTTGCCCTTTGAGGGAAGGCCCCTGTACTCCTCTGCGCACGATTCCTTTCACCCACCTAGGGATTAGGCGGCTCACCAGCACCTCGACCTGGGTGGCCACTCTCGCTACTCCTTCCTCCAGTGCTGGGGCGAAATGGATTTGCGCTTTTGCGCGAGGCGATTCACGGAATCGACGGCCGAAGGTGCCAAATTCACAGCGACCGCCGCCACCCGTCCTGCCAGTAGATTCCTGTGGTGCGGCCCCGGGCATGGTGCCCCGAAGCGCCGTCTCGGGGCCTGGCCGCCCCTCCGGTTAGGTGGAATATGAGAAAACCGAAGCCACGAGCCCTCGGATTCGCTCTGATCTTTCTGCTGTTGCCGCCGATGGTCTGGCTGCTCTGGATGGCGGCGACGTTCAACGGCCTCCCCAGCCCCGACGCGATGGACCACGCCCAGGCGGCGCGGAACGTGGCGGTGGGCAACGGGTTCGTCACCTCCGCCATCTCCCCCTTGAGCCTGGACCTGGTGCCGAACGTCACCCGTCACCCGGTTCTCTTCCACTCGCCGCTTTTCTTGGCCTGGGAGGCGGTCTGGTTTCGCATCAGCCAGCCCAGTGATACCGTGGCCGCCTTTGCTTCCGGGGCAATGTGGATGCTTGCCTGCTGGATGGTCTACCTGGTGGCGCTGCGCCTTTTCACTCCCAGCATCGGCCTCTTCGCCGTGCTCCTTTTCCTGGCCAACGCCTCACTGCTGCGCTTCGCCGTTTCCGGGTTGCCGCACCTGATGGCCGGCTTCCTGCTCACCGGCTTGCTGTGGAGCCTGGCTGGGCCGAGGGAAGAGAATGACGACCCGTTGGTGCCACCCTGGTGGTCGCTGGTCGCCTCCGGCGTCTTCGTCGGGTTGGCCGGCCTGGCGGAGCAAACGCTCGTATGGGTGATCCTGGTACCGGTGGCTCTCTACTGGGCGCTGCGCCCGCGCTGGGCAGCTCGGGAGTATGGTACCCGTGTGTCGCCTGCCCGGGCCCGCCGTGCCGGCCTGATCGCCGTCGTCGCTCTCTTGGCGATGGTGTGGGTGTGCCTGGCGCCGTGGATGCTGCGGAACCACCTACTCGTGGGATCGCTCTTCTGGACGCCCGACCGCTACGACGTGCTGACGCACACCGCCACTTTCCCCGGGCAGACCGCCTATCGGCGTCTGGCTAGTTCCCTGCCGGGCCCGCTCGAGTTCGCCCTGGAGCACCCGGGCGAAGTGCTGCGCAAGTGCGTGTCCGGCGCGCTCCGTCTGAGTGACACGGCACCGTCGCTGGCCGGGTGGGTCGTGCTGGCGCTGTTCCTGGCCGGCTGTCTCTTCCCGCCGGCGGGGGTTGCCGGACGCATCCAACGCTACCTGCTGCTAATGCTCGGGTTGGCCTCCGGCGTCCTCTGCCTCACCTCGCAGCAGTTCGACCGGCTGGTCGTCTTCCTGCCTGGCCTGACCCTGTTTGCTGCCGCTGCGGCCTACCGCCTGCTCGATACCGTGCGGGAGACGGGCGGCGCTGAGAGGCTCGCACGGCGAAGGATGGTAGCATCCCTTGTCGTCGTGTGGGTAGTGGCGGCTGCGCCGCTGATCACCGCCCGGCAGCAGGCGCGACGCAGCGTTCGCCTGCTGCCAACCCGGAACGTGATCGACCTGGCAGAGAAGATGGAGCGGGGGAGTGGGGTGATCACTGATGCGCCCTGGCTGGTGGCCTGGTACACCGGTCGCCCGGCCGTGTGGCTGCCCCAGGACGAGCAGGAGTCGCGCGTCTTGCTCGACAGGACCGACAAGCTCTCGTGGATGTATTTCACCTATTACCGGCGGTGGCTGGCCCCCAATGAGGTCGCGCGGTGGTGGATGCGGGCGGTACGCCCGCCCGGCGGTTTCGGACCGTTTGTGCCACAGGAGTCCAAGGCGCCGGGTGAGGTAGTGCTGCGGCGCAAGGCGGCGCAAGGAGACCGGGTGGGGGCGGCGCCTCGCCCGGTGGTGCGGCAGCCGCGCGGTTGAGGAGGTCGGCTGGATGGAATCTACAGTGAGGGCGCGCTGGCCCGCCGACTGGGCCTGGCTGGCCCCGGCCGTGGTGACGGGTGTGGGTCTTGGCCTGCTCTTCTGGCCCCTTGCCTCCGCGTTCGCGATCTCGCGTGAGGCCGACGAGGGACTGGCGTTCTTCGCACCGCTGGTGGCGGCCGCCCTGGTATGGATCCGCCGCGATACCCTCCGGGAGACGCCGGCCGCGGGAGACGCCCGGGGGTGGTGGCTGATCGGGCTGGGGTGCTTGATCGCCATCGCGGCGCACCGGGTGGGCTCGCGCTTTCCCCTGGCCGTTGCCCTACCGCTGGTGCTGGCCGGGATGGTGTGGTATCTACGCGGGCGGGCCTGGCTTGGGCAGCTCTGGTTTCCCCTGCTGATACTGGCGGCGATCACACCGCTCCCCAGTCCGCTGGTGAAGGCGATCGCCTTCCCCTTGCAGGCGATCATCGCCCGCCTGGCTGCCATCGTGCTGGAGGTGGTGGGCTTGCCGGTGCAGCGTGAGGGGGTCATGCTGGTGGTGGCCGGCCATCCGTTGCAGGTGGCTGAGGGGTGCTCCGGCTGGCGGGGGTTGTCTGCCGCGTTCTGGCTGTCGCTCATCTTCGTCTACTGGCAGCACCCAAGCCGCTGGTGGCAGTCGCTGTGGGTATTGCCGCTGCTGCTGCCGCTAGCGATGGTGGCGAACCTAGCGCGGGTAGTTACAGTGGGCATCCTCACCGCGCACGGGCAGGCCTGGGCCGTTCAGGCGCCCTGGCACGAGCTGATCGGCATTGCCTACTTCGTGCCCTCGGTGTGGCTGGTGCTGCAGGTGGCCGGCCCCGAGGAGACACCGGGCGCTGACACCGCCCCCGATGACCCAACCCTCGATTCGGCTGGCGAGCAAGCCCCCACCGAGGCGGGTGCCACCCCTGCGTCAGGCAGCGCCTCGGCGGCCGCTCCCGATGCCCCTGCCGCAGTGCCGGCCCCAACGGCTGATGGACCGACGCCCCCACCAGCGGGCTTGCAGCCGGTGCGGCGGGAGTCGCTATGGCGCCTGGCGGTAGCGTGCTGCCTGCTGGGCGGGGTCGCAACCATCTGCACCCTCCAGGCGAACCAGCCGCAGGGCCCCACACGGCTTCCCGACCTGCCGCCGCGGCTCGGCGAATGGCAGCGCGACCGGACCAAACCGCAGGCGGCAATGCTTGCCGGGGGGTGGCAGGAAGACGCCACCTACCGCAACGCCGCGGGCGAAGTAGTGTGGGTCTTCTGGCAACTGCCTGTGACTAAGCACGGGCAGCCGTTCCGGATGGTCAACCTCTGGCTGAAACGGGCGTATGAGCTTATCGGCGAGCGGCAGCAGTGGATCGAGACGCGCTACCGCCGGACCCCCGTGCGGGTAGCCACCCTCGTCAAAGGGCGAGAGCGGGCGATTGCCGCGGTGACGCACCTGCACCCCCGGCGCGCGACCGTCTCCGACCTGGGGGCGCGCCTCTGGCTGCTGGAGGAGCGCCTGCTGCGAGGGCGCGTCCGGCCGTGGGTCACCGTCTCGGTAACGGCCGGCGATGCTGCCACCGCCCTTGCGGTAGAGCGGCTCCTGATCGAGCACACTGAGGATTGGCTTCGTGAGGGCCAGCGGTAGACCGCGTGCGCCGAAGTGCGGCACGCAAGTGCAGAAAATCACGACAGCGCCGGTTGTGGCGTCATCTCTATGGCGGGTTGCTGTTCTGATTTGCTTTCACCCGGGAGTGGGCACCGGGCGCCCAACTCCGCTGCGTCGGCAGGCCGATTGGCCTGTGACGACCGGGTAAGGGGCCGCAGTACGCACGGCGCTGTGGCCAGGAGAGAGGCCCGCGGAAGCGGGCCAGAGGGAGGTTACTGTGCAATTCTGGCAGAGAGCTGGTTGGCAGGGGGTGTCGCTGGCGGCACTGTTGTGGATTAGTGCCGCGACGGCAACAGCGGCACCGAACTGGAGCCAGGTCTGGGATGGCTCTCAGATTGTGCAGGTGCAGGTCTCACCATTCTTCGTAGGTACCGACTATGCGAGCGCCAGCCAGGTCGGGCTCAAATGGACGCTGACCGGTTTTCAGTGGGGGGGCGTGCAGTACGCACCGCTCGACAGCAGCGGCACCAACCTGGCGGTAGTGACGGACTCGAAGCTGTTTGGCTTCATGGTCTACGACCCGGTTCCGGGGGAAGCGCTAGGAACTCCCGCGCTCGAGAGCTCCACCGACTGGAAGTCACACTCCGATGGCAACGTGTTCTTCGGGTGGAAGAAGAAAGGGGACAACTATATCGTGCCGCCGGTGCCAGACGGGGATAAGAATCTCCCCTGGTTCGAGGCTGTCTTCTCCAAGGACGACTTCGAGACGGCGTATGGGAAATACGACCCGGATCTGGAGGCGTGGCTGCTCAATGGGAACGAGAAGCAGGTCGCGTTCCACCTCGCCTGGGACAGCCCCGATCTGTCGGGTATCACCAATGACCCTGATGCCGCAAACGGTGATTTCACGAGCTGCTGGATCAAGCCCAGTTTTGGGCAGAGCCAGCCGCCGCCAAAGCCGCCGGCTGGCACGCCGGAGCCCGCTACGCTCCTGCTGCTAGGTTTGGGCGTGCCGGCGATCGCCGCCCGCCGCCGGCGGAAGGGGGCCAAGTAACGACCGAACCCGCCTCTCTCAGCGGGAGCTACCGCCGTGAAGTCAGCAAAAGGGGTCGAGGGCACTGCCCTCGGCCCCTTTTATCACCGGTCGGCGGCACGCTTACCGAGGCACGGCCACCTGCTCTGACGACATGACCCGGCCCGAGGAGTCGACCGCATCCACGCGGTAGCGCCTGCCCTCTCCTCGCGGTGGCGCCTTTCGGTCGATGTACCGGCAGGCCCCACGCCGATCTGGCTGGACCAACGAGGGGCAGACCTGGATCCAGCGGCCCCCAGCCGGTCCGGTTCGCCAGATGCGGTAGCCGACCACGTCCGGTCCGTCCGCGGCAGACCACTGCAAGCGCACGGTGCCATCGGCCACGCGGGTGGCACGCAGGCCGCGCATGGCAACTGCCAGCGCTCCGGGAGGGGAGGAGAGATCATCGAGCCAGGCAGTGTCAAGGCCAGCCGCTACTGATCCATCCTTGACGTACTCCCAGCGGTAGGTGTGTGTGCCTGCCGTAACGGCGAAGCGCTGTGGCGTCGGGCCCCAGGTCTGCTCGCCGTGCCACTGCCCCTTCTCCTCCCCGTCAATCAGGAAGCGCAGGCGATCGCCATTGGGCTGCGAGGAGACACGGCGGTAGAAGCTCACCTCGCCAGCCATTCCGGTGAGGGTGACCTCCAGCCACGACACCTGGCGGTTCCCGATGGCGCCGGCCCTCACGGAAAAGCGCGGGCTGTGCGGCTCGGCGTCGGTGACGCTCCAGGGGGCGTCGCCGCCCGTCTGCCAGGCGCACCGCGTCAGATCCCCTGTCTCGAAATCCTCGTCGTAGACTGCGCCGGGCGCCGCCAACCGGAAGACAGTCACGGCGAAGTGTCGCATGTTCTGGCCGTTGTTGTAGTAGCCACCCCAGGGCATCGTGTGGGACGTGTGGGGATTGTAGTCCCAGGTGTCTCGCAAGTAGACGAGATTCCCCGTGTCGCTATAGCCGTAGCCGACCATCGTGTGGCCCTGCACCTGGATCATCACCGGGCGCCCGGCATCGATCTCGGCCTTGTAGTCGGCGAAGGTGAAGCCCTGGGTGATCTGCGTGTAGACGGGGTTCGGGTAGATGCACTGCGAGAACGCCTCACTCACCGTGTAGCCCCGTGAGTTGGCAAAGAGCTTCATGCCGTAACATCCGTCTCGGATTGGGCCCAGGTAGTCGTCCAGCCGCGAGCCATCCGTCGCGATGGCAAACAGGGTGCTGCCGTCCGCGTTCCCCCGGGCACGCTGGCTGGTGCCCATGAAGTCCGCGCAAGAGTCTGGCGCGTGTTCCACCCGGCCGTACGCCGAGAACGGATCGACCCCTGTGTTGTTGAAGTCGACCCAGTAGTCGTCGACGTGCCCAGGGGTGGTGCGTCCATCCACACCCTGGTGGCTGGCACTGAGAGGGCATTCTCCACACATGACGCTCGCGTATTGGGTGAACCCCCAGGTGCTGTTGGTCTGGGGACAGACGCCGCCGTTGGCCGGACCGGTGTACAGATTGGGGTAGCCGTTGAGGTCGTAGTAACCCATCATCATCGCCGCCGCGGTGGGCGAGCAGCCGTACGACCAGTAGAACGCCGGCATCGAGGCCAGTATGTTGGTCTCGGCCGCCGGCGCCATGAACGGCACCCGAACCTCCGGGGCACGGTTAGCCGGTGGGCGTCCGGGGAAGACATAGACGGCTACCTCCTTACCGCCTACAACGATCGTGTCTACCTGGTAAGGGTTCTGTGCCAGGGAGCGCGCCGGTAGGCAGGCCAAAAGGCAAGCGACCGGCAGCAGCATACGGGCCAACTTGGTGTAGCGATGCATGGTGGGACTCTCAGTGGGTCGCTGCTCGTGCGCAATGCCCGCTACCGAGTGGGGCGGGCAACGCCAGATCTAAGGGTACGCTTCGCCGGTGGGGCAACCTGCGGCCGCGGTGGCTGTGGGAAGCCTGCGTCTGGAGCCACGCGGCAGGTTGGGCAGCAGGCCCGTGTCAACCGGCCATTTCTCACTTCGCCAACCGAGGAGGCACTCCTTTCCCGTGCCAGTGGTGGGCACGGGCGATTGGTGTTTCCTTAGCACGTGGCAGCCCAGCGGGCAAGGGTGCCGACGATGTGGTCTACCTCCATCGCCGACAGCGCGGGGTAGAGCGGCACGGAGAGGATGGTCTCGTGGATTGCGTCGGCAGCGGGGCAGTCCACGCCCGACAGGTAGTGGTGCAGCGGTCGGTAGACCGGGCGCTTGGCGTCAATCCCTTGCTCGCGAAACCAGCGCGCGGCCGCCTCCACGTCGCGTACCCGCAGCAGGTAACGGTAGTAGAGATGGCCGTCGCGGGGGCCGTGCCAGTCGGCACAGCCTTCCTGACGAAAGCGCTCGGCCAGTGCCCGGCGGCGCGCGACGAAGCCGGGCAGGCGCTGGAGTTGCTGCCGCCCGATTGCCGCCTGTAGGTCGGTAAGGCGGTAGTTGTGGCGCACCTGGTAGTCATCGCGGTTGTCGTACTCCACCAGATCTCGCGCTCGCGCCAGGAGGTCCTGGTTGGTGGACACCAGCATTCCCCCCTGCCCGGTGGTGATCACTTTGGTGGCGTAGAAGGAGAAAATGGCGACCGCCCCATAGCTTCCCACGCGCTGGCCGCGGTAAGTGGCGCCAGCGGCCTGCGCGCAGTCCTCAATCAGCGGCACCTCCAGCGCCGCGAGGCGGTCGAGGTCGGCCGGCAAGCCGTTCAGGTGTGGCACGAGGAGCGCGCGCGTTTGACGTGTCCGGGCGCGCGCGGCCGCCGCCGGGTCGAGGTTGCCAGTGGCCGGGTCCACATCCACCACCACAGGGCAGGCGCCGACGTAGTGGACGGCGTTCAGCACGGCGGCACACACCCAGGATGGGAGAATCACCTCGTCTCCCGGGCCTACCTCCAGGACGCGCAAGGCCAGGTGCAGCGCGGCCGTGCCAGACTGGACGGCCACGCCGCCGGCCGCCCCCACGAACTGGGAGAGCTCCGCCTCGAACGCGGCCACTTGCTCTCCTGCCGCCAGCATCCCACTCGCCAGCACGGCAGTGACCTCCGCTGTCTCCTCCACGCCCAGGCACGGCCGGGAATGGGGGATCATCGACCCCGTGCCGGCTGGTGTGCGCTGCTCCATCTGCCGCTTCCTCTCCTTTCTTTGGTTGTTGCCCTCGCCCTCACCACACCCATCGCCATCACCGGCCCGCCAGCGCTGGTGTCCGCCAACCGCGGCCGCCCGCAGGGGATGCCAACGGGGCGGTGCCGCATCCAGTCGCCCCGAGGGGATCGCCCCGTCGCTAGTCACAGGTCGATCTCGGCGACCACCGGCCGATGGTCGGAAGCCCGCAGCCGAGGCACGAAGCAGCGGTGCGCGTGGAGGTCCCGCGTTGCCAGCAGGTAGTCGATCCGCAACAGCGGCAGGGGCGCCGGGAAGGTGCTGCCCAGCCCCAGGCCCGCTGCGGCGAAGAGATCGCGGTGTTCGATGGTCACCTGCTGGTAGAGGAGCCCACGCGGTGGCGTGTTCAGGTCACCGGCGATCACGACCGGCGCCGGCAGCCGGCGAGCAACCGCCAGCAGCGCTGCCGCCTGAGTGTTGCGCGTGGTGGTGGTCTGCCGTAGCTCCTCCAGGGCACAGCGGAAGCCGCGCGCCAACGAGCGGGGATGAGCCGCGGTGCTCAAATGGGTATTCACCAGGGAGAGCCGCCGACCTTTCAGCGAGACTTGGGCAGTCAGAAACATGCGCCCGCCGCCATTCGGTACCGACTGCCCATGGTAGGAGAGCACCGGGTAGCGGGTGAAGATGGCCGCTTCCCCATGGCGCACGACCTGCCAGCCAGGCAACAGTGCCTGCAGTCGAGGCACCGGGTCGGGCCATGGCCGCAGCGCCCCCGCCTCTTGCAGGCAGACGATGTCCGGGTCGATCTGCCGGATGACGGCTGCCACTGGCGCCGCGCCTGCCATCGCGTGGTGGATGTTGTAGGTCATCACGCGCACACGGACGCCTGTTGGCTTTGGCGTAGAGGGAAGCGGCACGGTGAACCCCATGAGCGCCACCAGCAGGAACGCGCCGGTGGCCAGGGAGATGCCGCCGAGGAGCCAGTCGCGCCGCCGGGCGGCCACTAGCAGGAGCAAGAGCGTGGGGAGGCCGAAGGCGTGCTGTGGCAGGTAGGTGACCAGGGTAGTGAGCCAGTGGCGCTCGGCGACGAATGCTTCCACCAGCCAGAGTACCCACACCACGACCGCGTTCGCCGCGGCCAGCCGCCACCACCATGCGCGGCGCTGGCGTGTCCGCCAGGCAGTCCGCTCGTTTCCTGGATGCATCCGCTGAGTCTATGCCCCGTTTTCGCGCGCGGGCCATTCCTGGCCCGGCGCTGCAGCGGTCGGGTGAAGGGCATGCAGGGGGTTAGAGAGCCGCTAGCTCTGCCAGCGGTGACGCGTTGCCGCGAGGACGAGGTCGGCAGCCAGGACGAGCGCCATGGCCACGACCGCCACCACCGTGTGGAAGACCGCCTGCACCTGCCCGGCCCACCGCACTCGCAGGCTTTGTTGCTCTTTTGCCAGCAGCCATTCCGACATGCTCGTGTCTCCTCCGCGGCTTGCGAACCGCCTCTATCCCTCCATTCGGCTGCAACCGCCCGCACCTTGAGTGCCCATGCCTCACCCGGCACTGCCCGCCTCTGGTGCCGGCGTTGCGGTCGTGATACCGCTCCCCCGCTACCGGATCAGGTAGTCCACCACGTCCTCGCCCGGGATGATCTGGAGGCGTCCGTCGTCCAGCAGGCGTGTCCGGATCGGGCGTGCCGCGCCGGACTCGGTGCGCCCGACCACCCGCAACTGCGCCGCCGGCTTGCCCAAGAGCGCCTGCGTGTCGAGGACTAGGTGGCGGCAGCCGCGGTCCGCCGGCACCCCGGCTAGCCGGAAGTCCTGGAAGTTCGCGGGCAGGCCCGGCGGAGGGAAGCGCTCCCAGGTTCCCAGGTCGCCGCAGGGGATCAAGCGCCAGGCCTCTCCCTCGCGCTTCAGCCACGCGGCGCCCTCCACCTCCAGCGGGCCCTCGGCTGCCCGCACCCCGCCGGTGTTCAGGTAGCTGTACTCGGGGCAGCGCACGAAGTCCACCCGTGCTCCCTCACGGCGCGCACTGTAGGCCAGGATCGAGCCAGGCTTCTCGATTAGCCAGCCGTAAGGCGGCAGCTCGTAGACGCGCCCGCCTTTGCGGATTCGCCAGGGCCGCTCGGCGTTGTAGTTCACCCAAACGCCCAGCCCTTGAGTATAGCGCACGTAGACGCGCCCCAGGCGCAGCGAGTCGTCTGCCAGGGCACGGCTGGTGGAGAGGAATGCTCGGCCGTTGTGGTAGCGAATCTCGCGGGCGGTATCGACCAGGTATTCGCTTTGCACGCCCTGCATCAGCGCGTAGTAGTGGAGGAAGCGCGCCAGCGGAGGCGTGTACCAGTAGCCCAGCATCGCCATGTGCCCGTAGGCCAGGCTGGCAGCAACGTACTTGTAGAAACTCTCGGGCGCGGGCCCCCGCCCGGGGTCCTGGTAGAGGGCGGCCTGATCCACCGAGCCCAGGAAGCGATCCGGGTGATGCCCCATCATCGTGCCGTGCTGGAACGGGTGGATCTTCAGCAGGTCGAAGTCCACCAGCGGCGGCAGGTCGGCGGCAGTGCCGGTGGTGATCAGAGTCGCGTAGTCCATGTCACACAGGCCCGCGTACAGCCAGCGGTAGAGGCCCTCGCTGATCGTGGCGCCGTAGTGCCGGCGTGCCTCCAGGATGCAGTCGCCATTCGCAATCACCTGGGGGCGCGCCATGCCCGCGCCCGGGGTGCCGGCCTCGAAGTCGAGGGCCTCGGGACCACGGTTCGTGTGTACATCCAGGTAGACGCAGTCGGGGGGATAAAGTGCCTTCGTCTTGCGGCCCACGGCGCGGACTAGCTCCGGCATGGCGGCGGGCTTCACCACGTAGTTGCCCCACCAGCCGTCCAGCAGGTCGCCATCCGGCCGGAGTGCGATCCGGTTCTCGTCCCAGTACTCGTTGCCTGGGAAGAGGTCGGTGGCGTCCAGGTAGGTGCGGAAGAGGAAGCCCAACGCCTTGATGCCGCGGCGATAGCCTTGCACCTGCGCGACGCTGAGGGAGGGGTGGGGGCGCCAGCGGGCGGCAAAGCCCTGCGCGTAGTGGTTCGCCACGAAGAGGCAGGCGAAGTCACTGGCGATCAGGTGATCTACCCCGTAGCGCTTCAAAACCTGGTAGAGGTTTGGGTTGAGCTGGTCAGCCATGAAGAAGAGGTAGGGAGCCAGGCGCTGGCGGTTGGGCGAGACCGGATTGCGGGCGTTTGGCAGCGTCTCGTGGAACTCCGGGGAAACCGTCACCAAGACGCGGTCGCGCAGGGGGTTGCGGCGGCCGTTCGTCAGGGCACGGTAGGAGGTGCCCCGCACCAGGCCGATGCGATCCCCTCGGGGCGGCGTCACCGCCGTGTCGACCAGGGAGAAGTCGCTGTGGTACCAGTCCGGGAGCACCGAAACGAACAGGCCGCCGGCGCAGGCGATCCAGGGCCCGGGCTTCTGGCCCATCAGCAGGTAGGGTACCTCGATCCCCCGGGGCTCCGGGAGGCCGGCCACCTGCCCCAGCGCCAGCCCGGTGGCCGCGCCTCCCGGACAGCGCACCTCGACTACCAGCGTCCGCCCCCGCAGCTGGTAGTCGGCCTCCCACACCACGCGCTCCTTCCCGCGCCAGCGAACCGTCAGGCATCCGCCACGGAGCGTGGAGGAGACGATCGTGCCCCCGGCGGCTGGCGTGGTGCCGCTGCCTTCCAGCGTGAGGCCGCCGTCTGCCATCGGGCGGAAGCGCGGGCCCTCGTTCCAGCGGGCGGTCACGCCGTGCAGGCAGCCTTCCTCAGGGCGGACCCGGTACTCCAGCCGGTCGCGACCGACCTGCGCGGTGAAACGGGCGCCCTGGCCCCATCGCTCGGCGCGGGTGCGAACGCCTGCCGGGGGCGTCGGCAGCATGCCGTCGTCCGAGGTGGGGAAGGGGGCCGGCCGGGGCCGTGGCGGCGCCGCGAAGGGCCTCCGGTTTCGTTGGTAGAATCGAAGTGACTCCAGGTAGGCGTGCCGCTCCCCCTTCGCCCGGCAGTTGGTGATCCGCAGTGCCGTGAAGCGCAGCGGGAACTGGGCTTTGGCGGCGAGCCTCGGGGAGAGCACGCCGTGCTGCAAGCCCCAGTAAGACGCCGTCACCTCGCCCAGGTCGATCACGAACTCGCGCCCCGCTTGGTCCTCCAGCGCGGCGAAGATCCTCAAGGGCCGGTCGCCAACGCGGTCCCACCCGCCGTAGAGCCACAGGTTGGCCGCGTCGAAACGCCCCGGGATCAGGATCGGCTCCGGGGGGCGAATCTCAACTGCCGTGTCGGTGGTTCCCCCGCCGTAGGAGAACTTTGCCAGCTTCGGCCGCCACAGGCGGTGGTCTACGGAAGCGGAAAGCGATACCGCCGCGTCACCGAGGGCGTGCAGCGTCCAGCCTGTCAGGTCGTCAAAGGCGACCTGCGTGCCCGGTGGCTCCTTGCGCCCCGACCAGACGATCTCGTAGGGACGCTCCCCCGGCGTCGCGCCGACCGGCAGATTCGGATCCACCGGCACCGAGCGCAGCCGGTACCCCTGCTGCACCTCGCCCCGAAGCCGCTCGACTTCCGCGCGGGCCATCACCCCGATCACGGCGCCCTCCAGGGTGAGGGGCGCGCGCGCGACCCCCAGCGCCGCCGGGATACCCGGGTTCAGGTAGCGGAACCCCAGGCGCACCGTCTCGCCCGTCGTGACGAGACCGGTCAGGTCAAACAGGTACTCGAAGTCGCGGCCGCTGCCGCCCCAGTTGCCCTCCCAGGAGGGCGAGAAAACGGTCATCCACCCCTGCTCCTCCGGGCTGTACCAGGAGAAGTGGTAGGAGGTGCCCGGCGGGTCGAACCACGGCGCTTTGTTGAGCAGGCGCGGGCGCATCGGCGACTCGGTGAGGGGAACCCCCTCAACCAGCACCTGCAGCACGTAGTTGCATCCCCCGAGCGATGGCGTTTGCACCCGGGCCCGCAGTGAGAGCACCGGGGCTTCGTCTGCTGCCAGGCGCGGCACCGCCACGCGCGTTGCCCACGCCTTGCCGGCCTCGATCTCCAGCGTCTCGACCCGGACGGGCACCTGCCGGCGCAGCCCGGGGGCGCTTTCACTCCCGCGCGCCGGGCCGATGCCGGCCAGCGCCGCCAACAGGCACCCGGCCCACAACCCCTTCAGCCGCCGCGCTTTGCTTCCCGCTGCTCTCATGTCTTCACCTCTCCCGCTCCCATCGCCACTTGGGGTGAGGGGCTGCCGCGGGCGACGGGTGGACGCCCCGGGGCGGCCCTGGCGGCTGCCGTCAGCGCAGGCCAAAACGTGAAGTATCGCTCGCCCGGACGGCGGCGGCGGCCATGTCCAGGTCGCCGGTCTCGCCCTTCAGGCAGAGGATCACCTCCTGCCCGGCGGCCAGCTCGCCCACGTAAAGGTCGCCCTCCCGGTGCAAGGTTCCGCCGGTCACGCGGATGGGCGCGCCGCCGAACGGATCCCGCAGGCGCAGCGTGCGGTCCACGCCGGCTCCCACTTTCACCCACACGGTGCGGCTGTCGCGGCGGATGGCCGAGACGCGGAACGCCCCCTCGGCGCGCAGGTCGCGAAAGGCAACGTCGCGCCAATGCGTAGGCAGGGCGGGGAAGACACGGACGATGTCGCCCCAGCCCTGCAGCAGCATGTCGCTGATGCCAGCGCTGATGCCGCAGCTTGCCTCCATGGTGAAGGGGCGGTCGTCGCCGCAAAAGCAGGTCACCCCGGTGCGGCGCATATCGCGGTTGAAGTGGAGGCCGTTTGGCCCCACCCAGTACTCGGCGAAGTGCCTCAGGCAGTCGTAGGCGAATTCACCGCGTCCGATGACGGCGCCGAAGCTCGCCATCTGGGCGTAGGTGTGTCCGGCCCACTGGTATCGCCCCAGCGAGAGGTAGTGTGCCAGGCTGGCGTCGATCACCTCCCGGGCCTCCTCGCCCCCCTCCACGGTGAGATCCATCGCCGGGTGGATCGCCATCAGATGCGAAGGGTGTCGGTGTGACTCGTCCAGCGCCTGCCCCGGCCACAAAAGCAGCGCCTTTGTCTCCGACAGCGCGTAGGGCACGAGCTTCTCCCGTACCTCCACGGCCGACGAAGTCAGCTCCTGCATGCCGAGCGCCGCCTCCATCTCCACCACCCAGTCACAGCAGCGGCGGATCAGCGCCAGGTCGATGTTGGGGTCCTGGCTCCAGGCGTCGGGGCGGTTGTCGCGATACTCGGGGCTGGTGGAGAGCGGCACGTGCAGGCGGCCATCCTCCCCGGGCTGCAGGTTCTCCTGGTAAAAGCGAAAGACTTCCGCGACGAGGGGATAGCCGGTCCGCGCCAGCCACTCCCGGTCCATGCTGTAGCGCCAGCGCAGCCAGACCAGCCAGGCGAGCCACCCGGAGTGGCTCCAGGCGAACATGACGGTGTACCAGCTCCGGATTGGCGTGAGGCGCGGGGCGAAGCTGCAGGGCCAGAAGCTGCCCCCGGTGCCGAAGAAGCGGCGCGTGAACGCCTGCGCCTGCGGCAGGCAATCGCGCATCAGGTCACACCAGCAGTCGAGGAGATCGAGATGCCCCGAGGCAAGCGCCGGCCAGAACGCTTCCTGCAGGTTCATGTCGGCGGCGTACTCGCCGCGCCAGGGGGGAAGCACGCCGTCCATCGCCCAGAGCCCCTGCAGGCCCGGGGGGAGCTCCCCCTGACGCGCCGCCGACGCCAACAGGTAGCACCCCAGGTACCAGAGGAGCTCGATCGGCTCCTCCGGCAGGTAGACTGCCGACGCCCCCCAGAACTCCTGCCAGGCCTCCGAATGTCGCTCGTAGAGCGCGTCGAGGCCTGCCGTGGCGGCCGCGCGCCACGTCGCCATCGCGCGGGCGCGGGCGTCTGCCGCCGTCTCCGCGCTCTCGATCGCCAGGAAGTGGTCCGGGCCGGCCGGGTTCCAGACCACCGCGTAGGCGGGGCCGTCCGGGATCGCCTGGGTAAGGATGCACAGCTCACCCGCCTCCTCGATCAGGGGATCCGGATGCCCCAGCGCCGCCAGCGAGTCGTTTATCTTCGCCAGCGGCCGGAGGGTAAGGCGTGCCCCGGCCGGGGGCGCCGTCACCCGCAGGCAGACCACGTTCGCCTCACGCGCCACGAAGGCGAGGATCCGGTGCTCTCCCTCGTTGGTCCGCAGGACCCCCGTGACGCTTGCCGTGCCCAGTTCGAGGCCAAGCTCGCACGCCGTCGCCTCGCCCAGACAAAGCTCCGCGCGCCCGATGCTGATCTTCGTGGGCCCGATCGGGTTGTCGCGCAGGTAGCGCCCCTCGAACACCTCGAAGGCGTCCTCAAAGCGCCCCTCCGAAACCAGGCGGCGCAGGCCGGCGTAGCTGAAGTCCGGGTGCTCCAGGTAGGCGTCGTTGCTGCGCAGGTCCCACAGGTCGGCCTTGTCCAGGGTGAGGCAGAGGGGACTGCCGTCACCCCAGAGCATCGCCCCGATGCTCCCGTTGCCCAGGGGGAAGCCGTCGTGCCACTCGCGCGGCGCCCTCCGATGCACGATCCGGTGTCTCGATGCTTCGCGTTCGTTCACGAAACTACTCCTCCAGCGGCCACACTCGGTACTGCAGCACCCGCGCATCTCCCGAGAACCCCTGCGTCGTATCTGCCGCCAGGGGGCAACTCCACCCGGCGTTCGAGAGCCTGGCCGGTTTCATTCGTGTGCGCGCGGGACCGGGGGATCCCGCGCCATTCGCGCGCCGGATCAACGGTAGACGTGCGCTGCCAGGGGCGCGAACGTGTCGCGCAGGCGCCCTCGCTCGATGGGCTGCCTGCGACCCTCGAACAGCACCTCGACGCTCTTGCCCGCGAGACCGGTGAAGGTGGCCTCTACCGGCTGGTCAGTCGGGTTCACGGCGATCAGCACCTGCTTCCCGCGGTGCCGCCACACCTGGGTAATGAGGGCTGCCTGGTCACACCGGGCGGGGCCCAGGGCCTCTCCCTCCAGGATCACCGGCGCCACGGTGGCAATCTCGGCGTTCAGGTCGCGGAACGCCTCCCACAGCGGGCTGTCTGGCAGGAACCAGTAGTTGAGGCCGCGCGGGTTCGCCGCGTAGGGCTCGGGCGACCAGTAGGCATACCACACCAGGCCGGTGGCCCCCCGGGCCAGGCAGAGGTAAGCCTGGCAGCGCAGCTCCGCGGGCGTTGGCTCCGACCACGGACTGCCATCCACGGTGAACGCCTGGGGCACCATCCAGATCGGCGCCAGACCCTTGCCGGCCGCCAATCCCTCGTCGATCCAGTCGGCGATGCCAGAGAGGGGCGCGTGCCGGATGAAGTAGGGATCCATCATCAGCAGGTCGTAAGCCCGCAGCGCGTCCGCCGCGAGGCGGGGCTGGTTGATCGCCGCCGAGACCGGTCGGTGTGGATCGAGGCGGGCGTAGCGCGCGTGGGCGTCCATCGCCCGCTGGAGACGCTCGCCGGAAGGCTCGTCGATGCCATACCACATCAGCACGTTGTTGAACCGGTTGGCCAGGGCCACGTAGCGCTCCAGCGTGGCGTCGTCCGGCGCTCCCACTTCCGGCAGCACGTAGAGGCCCAGCTTCTGCGCTACCTCCAGGTCTGCCTCGTCCGGCATCCCCCAGGTGTGGAAAGCGACGTTGAAGCCGTGCTCCTTGAGGCTCTTCAGCGTCTCCTCGATCCCCACGGCCGGCAGCCCCACCTCCTGTGCCCGCGCGTTGATCCGGTCCAGGCTGGCCCCATAGGTGTGGTAGAGGCCGATCGGGAAGAACGGCTGGCCATTCGCGTAGCACACCCGCCGGTGGTCGAACGTCACCTCCATCGCCGCCGGCGGTAGGACGCGCACCGGGGGCAGTGTCTCCGCCGCCAGTTGCCGGTCGCCTGCCGTCAGCACCAGGCGCGCCGAGTACTCCCCGGGCGGCAGCGTCTCCAGGGGCACCTGCAGCTCAAACGCCCGCCCGGCGCGGACCCGGGCCGAAGCCTCGCCCACCCGGCGCGCTTCTCCCGCTACGGTCACCGTCAGGCGCGCCACCAGGCGGGTGGCATCGGTGTTGGCGCGGCCGCGCACCCACAGCAGCTTGCGGGGATCGCGCGACTGCACCAGGCCGCGGAACGCCGGCATCAGCACCTGCGTCTCCAGCAGCGGCACGGGCGCGACCCGCAGCACCGGCCCGCTGGCCAGCACCCGGCCTGGCTCCTCGGCATCGCGCAGCACATACTGGCAGAACCGCACTTCCCCGGGGGCCAGCGCCAGCCGGCAGCGGATCGCCGCCGTGGCCCCTGGCCGCACCCGCTTCACGCCGGGAAGGAGCACCTCTTCCCCGGTGCGCGCGTCCACGCACGCCACCCGCACCCGGGCGCCCTGGCGGGCGGCTACCGCCGGCGTGAGCTGCACCCGGTTGTTGCCGGGCTGCCAGCGTGCCGGTGCTTCTACGGTCAGCAACGGCTGCAGCGGGTAGCGGTCAGCATCCACCCGCACGCCCTGAAGCACGCCGAAGCCGGCGGGGTCGTTGAACATCCCTCCGTTGGGCGCCCACGCCGTTGCCTCCCGCCCGATGCCGGCGCGGTCGCGGCGGGTGCGGCAGAAGTTGGCGAGCCAGGTGCTTGCCGGGGGTGTCGCGGCGGAGATGCCCAGCGAGGTGAACGGGATTCGGATCTCGGCGCGCCAGCCGTCGGGCCCGCGGCTCGTGCGCGCGGCCCAGTAGCCATCCCAAGAGCGATCCGGACCCAACGCCTCGGCGCGCGTGCCCGTGGCGTTCACGGCGAAGACATGGCAGCGCTCGCCCTTGCCGCCGGGGTCCAGGAACACCTCTACGCAATCATCCACCCAGAGCGCGTCGTCGTGGGCGGTGGCCGTCTGAGGCGCATCTGCCCCGGCCTCGTCGTGGCACTCGAAGGCAACGTAGAGGTCATCCGGTCCCTGGGCTACCCGGCACACGGTGCGCTGCCTCGGCGCCGCGCCGCTCACGCTGGCAAAGCTGGTGAGGACGGCGGCCTCGGCCCACTCCCGCGAGTCGATCACCCCATCCAGCACCGGCGCGGTGGAAAGCATCGGCACGTGCAGCTCCGGGCGCGCGGGGGCCACTGGCGTCGCCGACTCCGCCGGCTCCGCCGGGAGCGCCGCCAGCCGGGCTGGATCCCGCACCCACGACACGAGGTTCCGCAGAAAGCGGATGCCCGGCCAGCCCTGTTGAGAGTAGAGGGAGGCAACTATCACCAGGCCCTTCCCAATTGCGAGGCTGGCCACCATCGGCCGTCCATCCGGGTCGAGCACCAGCGGCGTCAGCGCCCGCGACCAGACCACTGGCTGGGTCCAGGAGAGGGCCGGTGCCGGCACCCCGGCCATCAGCGGGTGGTCGGAGGCGATCCAGGGGGCCGTTTCCGTTTCCCGACCGGTCGGCTTGCCGCTACACGCCCAGCGCAGCCTCGCGTCCAGCGCCGCCAGCCACTCGTACTGCTGGGGGTAGTTGGCATCGCCCGCCAGCAGGCAGCCACCCTCCGCCACGTAGCGGCGCCAGGCCGGCGCGTCCCGCCGCAAATCCTGGGGGTTGGCGTAGTTGTAGCAGCCATCCAGCACGACCACCGTGTAGTCGCTCAGCCGTGGGAACAGCTCCGCCAGCCTCACGTTCTCGTAGTGATCCACGGGCCAGCCCAGTTCGCCGAACACCGGGTTCAGCGTGTCGCGGAAGCCGTAGTTGGCCCACGCGCTGTAGACTATCGCCGCCCGCGGCTCCGCTTGCGCCGGGTGGGCGAGTGCCGCGCAGGCAGTGAGTGCCACGATACCGGCCAGCATGTTGCTCATGGTCAACCTCCCTCTCCAGATTCGGGAGCCTGCTCGCTAATCCTGGCCGGCCAGAACCGTCGCCAGCACCCGACAGGTTCTCACCCGGTTGGCGGCGAATGGCAGGGCGAGGAGGTGTGTCACCTGCCTTACCCAGGCCCGAGGACCCACAAGGCCGCTCGGGTCTCAGGGGTGAGCCGGGGCGACACGCCCGGCGATTCCATCCCGCCGGTCGCGGCACGATGGACGAGGAAGCGAGAGCAGAGATGAGCCAAAAGGAGATCCGCCTGGGGATCGCGGGGTTGGACGGCCATGGGCCGGTCTTTGCCGATGTGGTCAACGCGCAGGGGCTGCTGCCCGGGGTACGGGTGGTGGCGGCGATGCCATATCCATCGGTAATGATCTCGACAGAGCAGCTCGCCCAGAACGTGGAGCGCACGCGCGCGCTCGGGATCCAGATTGTCGACGAGCCGGAACAGCTTGCCGACGCCGTTGATGGCATCCTGGTGCTGCACGACGACGGCTCGAAGCACCTGGACCTGGCGCGCCTCTTCGCGCCCTTTGGCAAGCCGATGTTTGTGGACAAGCCGTTCGAGGTGACGGCAGAGCGGGCGTGGGGCATTGTCACGGCCTGCCGCCAGCACTCCACGCCGGTGTTCAGTGCGTCATCGCTGCGCTTCTCGCGCGAACTGACGGCGGCGCTGGCCGACACGGCGGGCGGGGCGATCACCTCTGCTATGACCTACTCTCCCTACGCGCCGAAGCCGACGATGCCCGGCTGGATCTACTACGCCGTCCACAGCGTGGAACCGCTGTTCCAGATCCTCGGCCGGGGCTGCCAGCAGGTCGCCTGCGTTGCCGCCGACAGCGGGCCGGTGGCTATCGGCCAGTGGGAGGACGGGCGCACCGGGATCGCCAAGGCGCACCAGCGCGCTCACTGGGGCTACGGCTTCACCATCTGGCGCGACCAGGCCGACGTGCCCGGTATCGTCGATGCCGCCTACATCTACCCGGCCCTCCTGGCGCAGATCCGCGACTTCGTCCTCACCGGCAAGGCCCCGGTCGATCCCGAGGAGTCGGTGGAGATGGTCGCCTTCATGGAGGCGGCCAACGAATCGATGGCCCAGGGCGGCCAGACGGTGATCCTCAAGCGCCCGGCCTGAGAGCGATGCGATCCACCCCGGAAGAGCGTTCGCGCGCTTCCAGGGAGGGAATCCCGGGAATGCCCCGGCGAAGGGAAGCACGATGAAACCAATTGCACTGCAGGCCTACACGTTGAGAGACGCGTTCGAGAAGGACGTAGTCGGCACCATGAAAGCCGTCGCCGCGATGGGCTTCCGGGGGGTGGAAGTGAGCGGCACCTATGGCCTGACGCCGGCGGAGCTGGCGAAGCTGATCGCCGACCTGGGGATGGTAGTCTGCAGCAACCACGCCGGCCTGCCGACGCGCGAGAACCTGGCCCAGGTAGTGGACACCCAGCAGGCGCTGGGTTCCACCCGCCTGGTGAGCGGCTTCGGGCCGGACGACATGAAGACGGTGGATCAGTGCAAGGCGTGCGCCGAGCGGTTTGCCACCGCGGCGGCGCTGCTGAAACCGCACGGGATCACCTTCCATTTCCACAACCACTACTGGGAGTTCCACCGCGTGGAGGACGGGCGCACCCCCTACGAGATCATCATGGCCGAGGCGCCCGGGGTTTTCAGCCAGCTCGACCTTTATTGGGTGGCCTACGGCGGTAGCGACCCGGTGACGGTGCTCCAGCAATACGGCACCCGCATCGAGCTGCTCCACGTCAAGGACGGGCTCCTGGGCGGCGAGTACCACTTCAAGGCGCTGGGCGCCGGTCAGGTGGATCTGCCGGCGGCCATTCAGGCGGCTAACCCCGCCACCACCGAGTGGCTGATCGTCGAGCAGGACTTTAGCGACGGCGACATGCTGGCCGACGTGCAGACTAGCTACCAGTACCTGACCGCGCGCGGCCTGGCCGCCGGCAACCGCTAGAAAGCCACCGCGAGCCGGGTTTGCCCGGCCCGCCCCTGGAGGAGGGTAGCCCTTACCCTCCCCCCGCCACCCGATTGCCCGCTGCCCCGCTGTACCGGCCTCCGTGGCGGTGGCCGATGGAGCGAACTCCCTTTGCTAGCCCGCAAATTCACAGACCGTCTGCCTGGCCCGTCCTGAGGATAGAGCCCGGTGGCAAGGGGGATGCCTCGCGCACCGGGGCTGTCCGAATGCTGCCCTGCCGTGTGGTTTGGCCTGGGGATTGCCAGGCAGGCCCCCGGTTGCTATTCAGCCCATACCTTGTGGGTGAGGAAGCGCGAAAGAGGAGAGTGGGTTCATGAAGTCAGATGCGTTGCGCGTGGCAGCGGAGCGCGCCGATCGCGGCACGCCCGATAGCGCCCTGGCGCTCGCGACGACCCACCGGGGTTCCCCGGTTCACCGGTTCAAGGAACGAATCATCGCCCGCGACCTGACTGTGGGCATTGTTGGCATGGGTTACGTGGGGCTGCCCCTGGTGCTGCGCTTCGGCGGCGTCGGCTTCCGCGTCCTCGGCTTTGATGTGGACCCGGCAAAGGTGGATCGCCTCAATGCCGGCAGCAGCTACATCCAGCACGTGCCCACCGAGCGCGTGGCCGACATGGTCAGCACCGGGCTGTTTGCGGCTACCAGCGACCTGCAGCGCCTGGAAGAGCCGGACGCCATCATCATCTGCGTGCCCACGCCCCTGACGCGCCACCGCGAGCCGAACCTGCGCTACGTCGAGGCGACCGCGGATGCCGTTGCACGCGCCCTGCGCCCCGGGCAGCTCGTCTGTCTGGAGAGCACCACCTACCCGGGCACCACCGAGGAGGTGGTACTGCCGCGCCTCGCCAGCGGTGGCCTGCAGGTGGGGGATGACTTCTACCTGGCCTACTCGCCAGAGCGCGAGGACCCGGGGAACCCCAGCTTCCACACCGCGATCATCCCCAAGGTGGTGGGCGGGATGACCCCCGCCTGCCTGGAGGTGGCCTGCACCCTCTACTCGCAGGCGATTGAGCGGGTGGTGCCGGTCAGCAGCACCGGCGTTGCCGAGGCCACCAAGCTGCTGGAGAACATCTACCGCTCGGTGAACATCGCCCTGGTCAACGAGCTGAAGGTGGCTTTCGACCGCATGGGGATCGATATCTGGGAGGTGATCGAGGCCGCCAAGACCAAGCCGTTTGGCTTCCAGGCGTTCTACCCCGGTCCTGGGCTGGGCGGGCACTGCATCCCCATCGATCCCTTCTACCTTACCTGGAAGGCGCGCGAGTACGGGATCTCCACGCGCTTCATCGAGTTGGCGGGGGAGGTCAACACTTCGATGCCCGCCTACGTCGTCCAGAAGGTGGTCGAGGGCCTCAACCTGCAGGCCAAGCCACTGCGGGGCTCGCGCGTGCTGGTGCTTGGCCTCGCCTACAAGAAGGATGTGGATGACCCGCGCGAGTCGCCCTCGCTGGTCCTCATGGAACTGCTGGCCGCCGGGGGTGCGCGGGTTGATTACAGCGATCCCTACTTCCCGAGCATCCCGCCGATGCGCAAATACGCGTTCGACCTGGAGTCGGTGCCGCTGACGCCGGAAACGTTGGCCAGCTACGACGCGGTGGTGCTGGCCACCGACCACACCGCCTTCCCCTACGAGCTGATCCACGAGCACGCCGCGCTGATCATCGACACCCGAAACGCCTTCCGCAGCCGGCATCTGCGGGGCGAGCACGTGCTGCCAGCCTGAGCAGGTCTGAAGCAACGCGGGCGCGGGGGGCCAGTACCCCGCGCCCGCGCCACTCTGGGCGGGATGGCCGGCCTCAGTGGGCCGCGGGCTCGCCTTCGTGATACGGGGGCATTGCCCCTGCCACCGCCGACGGCGACAACGCGACCGGGGCGCCGGCGAGCCCCCGGCTGGCTGCGCAGCCCAGTGCGGCCCCCAGCAGCGTCACGAGCACCGAGAGCTGAATCCAACCAGTCTGTGAGTCGTACAGGCAGTACGCGAGGGTGAGCGCGAGGCCGGCGGCAGAGAGGGCGAGCGCCAGCGTGGCCACGCGCCGCCGCCGTGACGGCGTCAGCAGGCGTAACGCCCCGAAAGGCAGGGCAAACGCGGTTCCCGCCGCCGTGAAGTAGAGGAGCGCCGAGAGGCGCGTCGCCCGCCAGCGCGCCAGGACGATTGCCTGTGGCTCGCGGTAGACTGCCGCGCCGGGCCGTGGCGCGCCGGTGAACGGCAGCAGCAGCGGGCCCGGCCGCTCGATGTAGTTGGCGGCGAAGCGGTCTGCCCCTAGCGGCATGCCCTCCGCCACGAGGTCGTCCAGCGTCCGGGTGACCACGTCCTTCTGGCCCGCCAGCCAGGCAAACAGCTCCTCCAGGGCGCTGTGGGAGAGGTTCCCCTGGTCGCGATCAAGTTCACTGACATCGTACGAGTGGAACAACACGGTGATCAGCGAGCGGGCGTCGGGAAGGCGCCGGGCCTGTGCCACCGCCTGGCGCAGACCGGCCAGGTCGCACGTTGCCGGCGCGAACTGCAGCGAGCTGGTTGGCAGTATTGGCCGATCCGGCTCCGCGGAGAGGATGGTGTAGCCGGCGGTTTCCAGGGCGGTCAGGGTGTTGGCGTCATAGCTGTTCCAGGGGGGCACGAAGGCGGTCACCGGCTGCCCCAGCGCCTGCTCCACCTCCCGCCGTGCCGTGGCCAGCCGCTGCGCCTGTTCCGCCTCGGGCAACCCGGCGAACTCCGACCACTGCCCCGGTTGGTCCGGGCGGGTTGTCTGGTGGGTCAGGCCGTGAACGGCGGCGCCTGCCACTCCCCCTTTCATTGCCCGCCGCAGGATCGCCGCCTTCGTGGCATCGAGGGGCACGACATCCTGCGGGCGAGGGTCATAGGCGTTGCCGGCGCATATCCGGGGGATGACGGCAAAGGTACAGCGGATCTGGTAACGGTCGAGGACCTGCATCAGCCAGGTCTCGAAGTCGGTAGGGCTCTGGCTGCAGTAGTCATCGTAGCGTAGCACCACGGTGATCCGCCGCCCGCTCTCCGCCGCCAGAGGGCCCTGGTCGGGGATGCCCAGCATCGAGCCGGCCAGCAGCAGGGCATGCCGGGCCAGGGCCAGGCAGCGGCGGAGCGCCCGGCCCGAGGGACGATCGTCTGGGTCACTCGGGGCCACGGCCACGACGGGGCCGCGGCGGGCGCTCCCGCAGCTCCGGCGACGAGTAAAGGCGCTCCAACATCCAACGGGAGAAGGCATCACCTGACCTCCGTTCTGCCGCGCTCGCCAGAAGGGTGAACCGCAGCCTACTGCATGGTGATCTTGTCTCAATGCGGTAATGACAGATCCGGTCGTGCGGTGGTAGTGGCGAAGCCTCTGCGGGCCGGGCGCCGCGCGTTGCTGCGAGCCTCGGGCGGCAAAGGCTTCGCCGCGACAGGGTCTGCCGTTGTAATATCAGGGACGGTGGGCGTGATCCCGACGTGAGTTTGTGGCTTTGACGCTTGCAAACAGGCCAATTCTTTTCGGGAATTGCGTTGACAGAAACGGCATCCTCATGGTATAGTCAAAGCAATCGTATGCCGCCCAGGCGGATGTCACTTATCCGCCCGGTGTGCGTGCCTGATTACCAGGCGCGTAGGCACCGCACGCTCCTCGGTGCGGTGTGTCATGCCGGTGCTTGCCGTGATGGCGCCGGCCTCGTCTGCGGCAGCTATGGTTTACCGCACTTCTGTTGCTTCCGCGCTCACCGGGCGACAACTCAGGCCCGACCTGCGGGAAGCGTGCCGCACAACACTGCGTTGGGATGCCGGCCAGGCCGGCGCCGGGGGCGCACAGCCCCCAACGATGGGGGGTGGTTGAGGGACCACGGAGTCCCTTCACGGAGTTGAGAGCGGCCCGTGCCCCTCACCAGCTTGCCGGACGTAGTCAGCGCCTCCCTGGGAAGAGCCGTGGTGCAGCGTTTGTCTCGCCAGGCTCAACTCATGGAGCGCCAACGGCCGCAGTCGGCGAGCGGCGCGGCCCACACCGGTTCCCGGAGTGTAGAGCACCGGCGCGGCGGGAAGCCACCGGCATCGGTGGCCGACCGGGCGCCCACCGGATCGGGAGGAGTGAAACATGGCGAGTGCGGAGATCACCATCCAGGATGTGTTGGACTTCGCGCGGGTGAGCGGCGCCTTCGCCGCGGTCTCGCGGGAAGTCGCGGCTCGCAAGACGGCGGTTGCCGCCGCCCGGGCGCGGGGCATCTGCGTCACCGACGACGAACTGCAGAAGGCGGCCGACGCCTTCCGCATCGTGCATGGCCTGAAGAGCGCCGCCGACACGGAGAAGTGGCTGAGCGGCTCCGGGCTGACCGTCGAGGCGTTTGAGGAGTACCTGGTCACCAACCTCCTCATCATGAAGTTGAAGCAGAGCCTGGTGGCGGAAGCCGACAAGGCGCAGATCATGGATTCGGAGCCTGCGCGGACCGCCCTTGGCGACGTGCTCTACCAGCAGTGGCTTAGCCAGCAGATGGGTGCCTAGCGCCGTCCCCGCCGGCGCAACACTCGCCGGCGCGACTGGCCCAGGCCACGCGCTGGCGCGAAGGAGAAGCGACCATGGCAAGGATCCAGATTCGGGATTTGACCGACGAGTCGGTAAGCGCCGAGGAGATGAAGAAGGTGTACGGCGGCCTCAGTACTATCCGAGTGCCGACGCTTGGAACCAACCAGCCGCTGCCTCCGGGCTCCTTGGTGATGGACCTGTGTGGCGGCACCCGGAGTGGGTGCCAGGGGGTGATGGGCAGCTTCCTCAACCCCGGCGATCTGGTCTCTCTCCCCGGCATGAACACCAAGCTCTAACGGTGTGGCCGGGAAGCCGCCCGTGAACGCGTTGCCGGGCGCATGAAGACGCCCGGCAACGCGGGGGTTCTGACATCAGGGGCGCAACCTGATCTGGTGGCGGGGCGAGGCGTTCGCGTGAGGGATGCTGCGGCCCCGGCCTGGCATCCCGCGAAGGCTTCGCCCCGCCCCCCCTGGTGTTGGAGAACAGTGGCCGGGAACAGAGACGACGCCTGTTCGCGGGCATTGACGGCTTCTCCGGCCAGCTCTCGACACCGATGCCCGCTGCCCAACTCACGCCGGAAAGACAACCATGGCCGCCACGGAGAACGCCCCGGCAGGCCCTCAGCGCGTTTCAGTCGTTCTGACGGGCCCCTGCAACTATCGCTGTTTCTACTGTTGTGTCGGCCACGAGCGGCTGCGAGGTGCCCGCTTCGGCCGGCTGGCGACCCCGGAGGGCGAGCGGCAGCTCCTGCAACTGCTGGACGGCCTTGGCTCCTGCGTGCTGAACCTGTGTGGCGGCGGGGAGGTGGCGCTGCTGCCGAACTTCCTCTCCCTGTGTGGTGGCGCCGCCCGCAACCACCGCCTGGAACTGATCTCCAACTTCTCCTGGGATCCAACGCCGTTCCGCCGTGCCGTTCCCGCCGACCGGGTGGATAGCCTGATCCTCTCCCTGCACCCGGAGGCCGAAAGCGACCTGGTCGGGTTCCAGCGGCGGGTCCTGGAGCTTGGTGAGGCCGGCTACCCGCTGCAGATCATCTACGTGGCGCACCCTACTCGCCTGGGGGCGATCCCGGAGTACCACGGCTTCTTCACCCGCCACTCGCTGCTCTTCCGGGTGATCCCGTTCCGCGGCGAGTTCGAGGGACGGCACTACCCGCAGGCCTACACCGCCGAGGAGCTGGCGCGGATCCTCCCGTACGTGGTGGACTTCTCCACCCACTACGGCTTCACGCGCGGCGCGCGCCTGCACTGGGGCAGGCCTTGCGCCGCCGGGCACCGCAGCTTCCTCCTGTTCGAGGAGGATGGGCGGATCCTGCGCTGTCAGCACAGCCGTACCGTGCTTGGGAACCTGTACGACGGATGGCTGCACGCCCTCGACCGGCCGGCGCCCTGCGATGCTCTCGTCTGCCTGTGCGGCCAGTGCCAGGCAGAGGAGGCGTTTCTCCAGGCCTACTACCGGTGTGGCGGCCAGTTGGCCGCGCCGCTGCCCGAGACCTCCCTCCGGGAGTACGCCGCCCTGTGCGAGCCGGACTGGGAGTTCTACGAGCCCTACCGCGAGGCCCTCGCCGCGCAGCACCTCCATTGGGGAGCCCGGCCCTCCCCCCGGGATACCAGCTCATGACCGCACGCGCTTTGACCCTCGACCCGCTCGACGCGCTCACGCCGGAGAACGTCCACCTCTTCGAGTACCAGGGGGAGCCTTTCGCCTTCGTGATCCCGACCACTCGCCGCTTCGCGCTGCGGGAGGAGACCGCCTACCTGCTGCGCCACGCCCTGGCCGCCGGGGGGGCACGGCTCACCGTCGGCCTCTGGAAGTACACCCCGCAGCAACTGCTGGCCTCCTATGCCGGCCTGCAGCGCCTCAACGAGGCGGTGCGCGTGAGCGTGGACGAGATGAAGCGCCTGGAGCAGCGCCTGCGCGAGGAGGCAGCGGAGACCGACGACCCCGAACGCCTCATCTCCATCGTGCAGAACACGCGGCGCGACCACTACGTCTACATCACGCGCCGCTGCAACCTCGCTTGCTCCTACTGCTGGAACGATGGCGGCCGCGTCGACGGCGAAGGCCCTGACGAGCCGGACGACGCGCTGCTGGAGGCGATTGCCGACTTCATCATCGCCAACTCCGGCGAGCGCAAGGAGCTCGAAGTCATCTTCTTCGGCGGCGAGCCGCTGTTCGGCATCGAGAAGATCGCCCACTTTGCCGAGTACGCCCGGCGCCGGGCCGCCCCCGTTGGCAAGGAGTTCCGCTACCTGCTCGATACCAACGGCACCATCTGGAACGACCGCATCGCCCAGGTGGTGAAGGAGCACCGGATCTACATCCTTGTCAGCCTGGACGGCGCCGCCGAGACGCACAACCCGCACCGACCGTTCCGCGACGGCCGGCCGTCGCACCATGTGATCCTGGCGAACGTGGCGCGGATGCTGCGCGACGTGCCCGGCCAGGTGGGCGCCCGCGCCGTGCTGGGGGATCCTAGCTACTCGCTGACCGACACTCTCAACTTCCTCCGCCCCTACCGCTTCCAGGAGCTGCAGGTCCTTTACTACTCCTTCGCCGGCTTCAGCGGCGGCTCTCGCAACCGGGTTCTCGGCACGGAGAGCGTGGAGCAGTACCGCGCGGCCCTCGCCCAGGAGGTCAACTTTATCCTGCAGCGGTTGGGGGAGGGGATCGCCACCCAGGTGGAGATCGCCTTCCTGCGGGAGATGAAGTTCCGGCTCACCGGAACGCGCCACTTCCACCGCTGCTACCTCGGCCGGTCGCAGATGGTGTTCCAAACCAACGGGCGCATCTACCCCTGCCTCTATCTCAACGACGACCGCCACTGCCTGGGCGATGTCTACCGCGGCATCCACCGCTGGGACTTGATCCGGGAGTATGGCAAGGCGACCGTCTTCACCGAGGAGCAGTGCCGCCACTGCTGGGCCCGGTTCGCCTGCGGCGGGTGCTGCCTCGCCCGCAACATCGCCTTCATGGGAGACCCTTACCAGCCGATCCCGCTGCAGTGCGAGCGACTGAAGGAGGAGGTGCGCGCCCAGGCTTACCTGGCTTCCCGTCTGGCGGAACGCGGCGTAGACGTGTTCAACCGCTTCCTTCAGGCCATGACCGGCGAGCTGCCGCTGGACCCGGCCGCCCCGGTGGCAGGAAAGGGCGAGCAATGCGCTTAGTGCTGGTGCCGCCTTCCACGACCGTCGTCAACACCCAGGTTCCTGTTGAGGTGCCGTCGGGCATCCTGCGCCTGGCGCAGATCGCGCGCCGCATGGACGGGGTGGAGTGCATCCTGCAGCCGGTGCCGCTCTACTACCCCGACCGCCGGGCGCTGGAGGGAGCCGCACTGACGATCGCCTGGCGCGAACCAGACGTCGTGGGCTTTTCCACCTGGTGCCACACCTACCCAGCCCAGGTGGCACTGGCGCAGGAGTTGGCGCGGATCCGGCCCCAGTGCCGCATCCTCTTCGGCGGCCCACAGGCGACTGCCACCGACGTGGAGACGCTGCGCGCCTTCCCCTTTGTCGACCTCGTGGCCCGGGGCGAAGCGGAAGTCACCTTCCCGCGCCTCTTGACTGCCCTCGCCGCCTCCGACCCCGTGCTGGACGACATCCCCGGACTCTCCTTCCGCCGCGGCGACCAGATCGTCCGCACCGGCGATGCTACGCCCGTCACCGACCTGGACGCGCTGCCCTGGCCGGCCTACGATCTGATGCCGCCTCGGGAGATGCTCTACCTCGATTCCGGGCGTGGCTGTCCCTACGCCTGCAAGTACTGCTCCACGTCCGTCTTCTTCCGCCGGCAGCACCGGCTGCGCTCTCCCGCCAGCATCCTCGACGAGATGGAGTACGTCCACCGCCGCTACGGCACGCGCATCTTCCATCTCACTTGCGATAGCTTCACCGTCAACCGGCGCTACGTCGAGCAGTTCTGCGAGGCGTTCCGCGCCCGCGCGCTGCCGGTGCGCTGGGGCTGCATGACGCGCGTGGACTGCGTGGATGCCCCGCTGCTACAGTTGATGGCCGACTCCGGCTGCCTCACCGTCCTCTACGGCATCGAGAGCGGCTCGCCGGCGATGCAGCGTAGCATCGGCAAGCGGCTGAATGTCGCGCAGGTGCGGCAGGCCACCGAGGGCGCCGTGCGCGCCGGGCTGATGACCTACTGCTCCTTCATCCTGGGCTTCCCTGACGAGACCCCCGAGGACCTGGCGCAGACCCTGGCGATGATGCAGGCGGCTGTGGCCCTGGGCGCAAAGGTCTACGCCCACACCCTCGCGGTGATGCCCGATACCGCCTACGCCCGTGAGTACGGGGCGCAACTGCGCTACGACGGCGAGTTTTCGTCCACCTCGATGGCCTACCTGGGCGCTGCGGAGGAAGCGTTGGTGCGGGCGCACCCCGATATCTTCTCGCCGTTCTACTACCTGCCCAGCCCGGCGGCATCCCGCCCCGCCCTGCTCGCCGCCACCCGGGCAGGGATGCTCCTCAACTGGTTCCGCTTCACGCTCTTGCTCCTCGACAGCGCCACCCCGGAGCGCAACGTCTACCAGGAGCTTTGCCGCCGCGTTGATTCCGGGCAGATCCCCATCGGCGGGCCGGAAGACAGCCTGCAGGAGGGCCTGCTGCGGGTTCTGGAAGAGCAGGTGGCCGCGGCCGCCCCGGAAGGAAGCCTCCTGCGCGAGGTGTTTGCCCTGGAGCGGGAGGTGCTGGTCCACCGGCAGGCGGAGCTGGACCCGGAGGCCGCCGGCATCGCCGGAACGGGGAGCGAGCACGACACAATCCGCAAGCCGCGCTGTTGCTTTACCCTGACTGCCAGTTACGACCTGGCGGCTTTCTTCCGCAGCGGCAACCCGGAGGAGGCCACCCGCGCGCGGCACGATTACCTGATCCAGCCGGTGTGGGATGGGCACTTCCGGCTCTATCCGTTGAGCCCGGAGAAGCGCGCGGCCTACGAGGCACTGCACGACGGCAGCACCATCGCCGAGGCGCGCCAACTCCTGGCGCGCTACCTGCCGAGCGACGAAGCCAGCCGCTTCCTGGACAACTGCCTCCAGTATTGGGTGCTGCACCGGCTGGGAGGGGC
Organism: Armatimonadota bacterium; assembly: GCA_012512505.1. Taxonomy (GTDB): domain Bacteria; phylum Armatimonadota; class JAAZEB01; order JAAZEB01; family JAAZEB01; genus JAAZEB01. Next base: position 36,233 of record JAAZEB010000042.1, read on the forward strand.
GCGATGAAGCTGCTGCTCATCCCCCCGGCCCGCAGCCAGGCCAACTACGGGCAGGGTGTCTTCATCCCCACCGGCCTCCTCAGCCTGGCCGCGGTGCTGCGCCGGGAGGAGCACGTCACCTTCGAGATCCCGAACGTGCCGCTCTTCTTCCGCGACCCGGACGCCATCGAGGCGGCCGCGCGGCAGATCCTCGAACGCGCGCCAGACGTGGTCGGGTTCTCTACCTGGTGCCACTCTTACCCCGGGCAGGTGCTCCTCGCCCGCGCGATCAAGCGGTTGGCGCCCAGGTGCTGGATCCTCTTCGGCGGGCCGCACGCTTCCATCGCCGACTGCCAGACGTTGGAGGCGTTCCCCTGGGTGGATCTCGTCTTGCGCGGCGAGGCCGAGGAGTCGCTGCCGATCCTCCTGCGGGCCTTGAGTAGTGGCGCGGCGCTGGACGATTGTCCGGGCCTGACCTGGCGCGCCGACGGCACCATCCGACGCAACGCCGATGCCCCGCCGATCACCGACCTGGACGCGCTGCCGCTGCCGGCCTACGACCTGCTGGTCGACCGGCGGACCCTGACGGTGGACGTGGGGCGCGGCTGCCCGTACAACTGCAGCTACTGCTCCACCAGCTCCTTCTTCCATCGCCGCTACCGGCAGAAGTCGGTGGCGCGAGTGATGGAGGAGTTGCGCGTCATCAGCCGCCAGTACCGGCCCCAGATCCTGGCCTTCACCCACGACCTGTTCACCCTGGACCGGCACTACGTAGAGTCGCTGTGCGCTCAGATCACCGCCGAACACCTCGCGCTCCACTGGTGCTGCATGACCCGCATCGACGCCGTGGACCGCCCACTGCTGCAGACGATGGCGCGCGCCGGCTGCTTCAACATCGGCTACGGGATCGAGACTGGCTCGCCCCGCCTGCAGCGGAGCATTCGCAAACGCCTGAACCTCACCCGCCTGCGCGAAGTGATGCGCGAGACTCGCGAGGCCGGCATCCTCGCGAGCTGTTCCTTCATCACCGGCTTCCCGGACGAGCAGCCCGAGGACCTGAACGACACCCTGCGGTGCATCGTTGCCTGCGCACGCGAGCGGGCTTCGGTGGGCCTGAACCTCCTGGCCGTGCTGCCGGGCACCTCCCTCTACACCGAGCATGCCCAGCGGCTGCGCTACGACGACTACTCGTCGGTCACCAGCGGCGCCTACCTCTCGGAGCTGGAGCGCGACCTGGTTCGCCGCCACCCGGCGGTGTTCAGCTCCTTCTTCCATCTCGACAGCCCCGCTGCGCCCCGGCCGGTGCTGGTCGGGCTGGCCCAAGTTGTGTTCGTGCTCAGCTTCCTGAAGCTCACCCTCCGCGGCGTGCTGGATACCTGCGGCCTGGATCCCGATCAGGCTGACCTGCTGAGCCTGGCGCAAACCTACCTGCTGGACCACCTGCCCGAGGGCGAGCCGGTCCATGACGCGGCGCTGAGGGCGGTCCACTCGTGGTTGCGCGAGCTCGAAGCCGGCCCCTGGCGTCTGCCGCCTTACCTGAAGGAGGTGCTGCGCGCGGAAGAGGCTAGCTTCCGGCTCACCCTGGCCGAGGTGGAGACGGACTTGTCGCGCCGCTTCGAGGCGCAGGCAGCGGAGGATGTCGCGGCCGGCGGGCGGCTGTACAGCCTGCGCAACTGGACCCTCCTGGCCTCGCGCTACCCCCTGGCGGAGATCCTCATCAGTCTGGCGCGCGGCGAGTACGATGACTGGCAGCCGGCCGCCACGGAGACACTCTACGCGGTGCAGATGGTGGGGGAGAACGACGTGCGCGCCTTCTCTGTTTCGCCGGAGAAGGCGGCAATCCTGAACGAGCTGCCACACACGCTGACGGCGGCTGAGCTAGACGCCCTGTGCCGCCGCCACCTGCCTCCGGCGGAGGCACAGGCGTTCCCGGAGCGGCTGAGGGCACTTCAGTTCATCGCCGGCTGAGGCCGCCCGCCCGGCGAGCCGGGTTGCCCCCGTCGGGAGGGGACAACCCGGGCATCAGCGCTGCCGCCGCTCAGAGCTGGGTGAGCACCGGCTTGCGGATCTGGGCCTTGCCCCGCTCGGCGGCGAGCCACTCGACCATCAGCCGCGCCTTGATCACCTCCCGCAGCATCGGCGTGAGGGTGGCCGGCTGGCGCTCCTCGACTTTGATCAGCACCCAATCGTCACCGTTGCGGATCGGCCCGATCACCTCGCCCGGCTGCGCCCCGAAAACTGCCGCTTGCAGATCCGCGCTGAGGTCGGCGCGGGTGACCCGCCCAAGATAGCCGCCGGCCGCGCGTGTCGCGGCGTCGGTGGAGTACTGGCGGGCCAGGGCGCTAAACTCCGCGCCCTCGTCGATGATCTGCGCCCGCAGTTCCTCGGCCACGCCCTCGTCTTTGGTGACGAGGCGGGAGACTATCGCGGCCTCGTAGGCCAGGCGGTTCTCCGCGAAATACTGCTCCACCTGCCCCTCAAACAGGGCATCGCGCACCTTCGCGATGAGCACGCACGACTCGAGATACTGCTCCCAGTCGTCAACGGTGAGGCCGTTGCTGGCCAGCCAGTCGAGGGTGGTGCTCGCCTTGTGGAGCCCGTGGACGGCACGGAACTCATCCGCCGCGGCCTGCAGCTCGGCATCGGTGGCGGTGATGCCCCGCCGGGCGGCCGCCTGCTCGATGATGGCGGCGTCGGTTATCTCATCGAGGAACCCCAACTGCCCGCGCCAGAAGGCAAACCGCAGCGCCTCCTGAAGGCTGATCGCCTTCCCATTCACCTCCACGGCCACGATCTCGCTCAGTTCCGGCATGCTTCTGCTCCCTCCATCATCGCTACGACTGGCGCTCGGTGAAGAGCGCGCCGCGCTGCCGCCGCCGCACCACGGGGCACCTCGGGGGCGTCCCGCGGTGTTCTGCGGGGCGCCCGGTCTGTTCGTAATCCAGGTATGGCCGGCGAGACGCCGGCGCTCCGACCACTCGTAATCTCAGGTATGGCCGGCGGGATGCCGGCGCTCCGACCGCCGCGCAGCGGGTGCGGTGGCTTACGGATCGATCCTTAGCGCGGTGCCCCACCGGCAGCCAACTGCACCCGCACCGGCCGCCCCTCCTTGAGTAGTTGCTGGCCCTCCACGACCACCAGCTCCCCCTCGGTCAGGCCGGAGAGGACCTCCACTCGCGCGCCCAGGCGTGCCCCAAGGCGCAGGCGGCGCCGGTGGGCCACGTTGTCTCGCACGATCCACACCTCGCCCGCGCGCGCCTCCGGCTCGTCGGCCAGGAGGGCCGCCACTGGCACGGCGAGCACGTCCGGACGCGAGCCGGCCTGGATCGTCCCGGAGGCAGACATCCCGGGGCGCAGTCGGCGGTCGGTGGTTCCCAGGGCGATCTTCACCCGGAAGCCACGCTCCTGCGGGCCGGCCGGGGGAAGCACCTCGCGCACCCGCCCCGGCACTGTCTGCCCGCCCAGGAGGTCGAATCGCAGCGTCACCGGCTGCCCCGGCGACACGCGCGGCACGTCGCGGTCGAGCGCCGTGGCCTCCACGTAGAAGGAGGTCGGGTCCAGGATCTCCAGCAACGGCTGCCCGGCCTGCACCGTTTCGCCCGGCTCCACCTGGCGCACTGAGACGACGCCGGCGATCGGGGCGCGGAGGCTGGTTTTCTCCAGGTCGCCACGCGCCAGCCGCACGTTCGCCTCGGCCAGTTCGGCCGCGTAGCGAGTGGCCTGCGACTCCTGGTGGCTCTTGCGAACGCGGGCGTCACCGCGCCGGGCCGCCGTCAGCAGCTCCCGCGCCCGTCGTAGCTCCGCTTCCGCCGCGAGCGCCGCCTGCTCCTTCTGGGCCAGCACGCCGGCATCGGCCTTGGCGGCGGCCAGGCGCTCCTCTGCCGCGCGCACCTCTGCCTCGGCCTGCGCCAGTTCTTCAGGCCGCGAGCCGGCCTCCAGCAGCTTCAGAGCCTCCTGCAGGCTTTCGAGCTGCGCCTTCGCCTGTGCCGCCTCGGCGCTGGCGCGCTGCCAGTCGCGCTCCGCGCTCTCCACCACCTGGCGTGCCACGTAGCCGCGCGCCAGCAGTTCACTTTTCCGTTTCCAGTTGCGCTCGGCCAGCGCGCGCTCTTCCTCGGCACTTTCCAGGCTGGCACGGGCCCCCGCCACTTCTGCCTTCGCCCGCGCCAGCTCCTGCGGGCGCGCCCCGGCTCGCAGCAGCCGCACCCGCGCCGTCGCGGCGGCGAGCTGCGCCTGCGCCAGGGCCACGTCGGCCTCTACGCGCTGGCGCGTGGTGCGCACCTCCTGGCGGGCCTGCTCTAGGCCGGCTTCGGCAATGCGCACTTGCTCTGCCGCTTGTGCCTCCGCGACGCGCACTTCAGTACCGGTGACCTCGGCGTCTGCCTCGGCGCCGCCCAGCCGGTGCCGGGCCGCGCGCAGCTCAGCTTCCGCCGCCGCCAGGCGCGTCCGGTAGTCGCCATCGAACAGCGAGACGACCACCTGGCCCTGCTCCACCCGCATCCCCTCCCGCGCCGCGACTGAGACCACGCGCCCGTCGATCTGCGAGGCAAGGGTGGCCCGCCGCTCGGCGGTGAGGGTGCCGACCACCTGCCCCGTGTCGACCAGCGTCTCGCGGGTCGCGGTGACCACTCCCACCGGAACGGCCTTGGCCGCCGGCGGTGCCGGGGCGCGGCTGGCGGCGACGGCGCGCACCGGGGCACGCCGGGCGCACCCGCCTGCCAGCAGGCAGAAGGGAACGAGGAAGGCGATAGCCAGCCGCCACCCGCCCGGCAGCGGCCCCCTCCGTCCTGCGGCTCCCGCGGTGCTCATCGTTGGTCCTGCTCTCGCTTCCTCAGCGCACCCCGGCCAGGTCGCCCCGCAGCTTGCGGAACGGCTCGGTAAACAGCGCCAGCACGCTCTTGCGCTCGGTGACGATCTCGGCGGTCAGCGACAGGCCGGGGCGCAGCGGCACCGGGCGTCCGCCGGCGGTGATCGTCGCCTTTTCCGGGGTGATCGTCACCTTGTAGAACGACGAGCCCAGGCGCTCGTCCGCGCGCGCGTCTGCCGCCACCGCGGTGACGATCCCTGGCACGGTGCCGTAGTCTTGAAACGGAAAGGCGTCCAGCTTCAGCTTCGCCGGCAGGCCCGGCTCCACGAAGGCGATATCCTCGTTGGAGACCTGTACCTCGGCCACCAGGCGGACGCCATCCGGGGCGATGGCGGCCACCTGCTGCCCCGGCTGCACCACCGCTCCCTCGCTGCGCACGTCGAGGGTGGTGACCACCCCGGCGGCCGGCGCGGTCACGGTGGTATGCTTCAGGGCAAGCGAGGCCGCCACCACCTCGCTCTCCAGTTGGGCGAGGCGGTTCTGGCTGGCCAGGATCTCCGGCACCGGCGCGTGCCCCGCCTGAAGCTGCCGGAGCTGCTCCTGGTGCGTCGCCAGCTCCTCCTGCAGGCGCGCGTGCCGCGCCCGCGCCTCCGTGTCGTCGATCTGCAGCAGCGCCTCTCCCGCCTCCACGCGGTCTCCCTCGCTCACCAGCACGTAGCGGACAATGCCCCCGACCGCCGCCTGCACCGGCCGGACGTAACCCTCCGGCACCAGCCGGCCACGCGCCTGCACCAGCACATCGAGCACGCTGAAGTGGGCCCAGATCAGCGCCACCAGCACGAAGCCGCCCACCACGTAAAGGAGGCCGCGCGCGGCCCACCAGGGCATCTCCCCCAGGATCTCGGAGACCTCGGGGGTGGTGTCGGCCCCTTGGGGCGCGGTCCACGTCCGCCCCAGCGCGCCCAGGTCGATCTCGCGCTCCGGCGGGGCCTGCTCTTCTGCCGTCGTCGCCACCGGTGCTTATCCCTCCAGTTGCTGGCTGTTCAGGTAGTAGTACAGCCCACGCTGCTCCATCAGACTGTAGTGTGTGCCGCTCTCGACGATGTTCCCTTGGTCCATCACCACGATCAGGTCGGCGTTGCGCACGGTGCTCAGCCGGTGGGCGATGATGATGGTCGTCCGGTCTTTGAGGATGTGCTCCAGGTTCTGCTGGATGGCGCGCTCGCTCTCCGTGTCGAGGGCGCTGGTGGCCTCGTCGAAGATCAAGATCCGCGGCTTGTGGAAGAGGGCGCGGGCGATGGCGATCCGCTGCTTTTGGCCGCCGGAGAGGCTTTGCCCGCGCTCGCCGATCTTCGTCTCGTAGCCCAGCGGCAGTTCACTGATGAACTCGTGCGCGCCCGCCAGCATCGCCGCTCCCACGACCTCCTCCAGCGGGGCATCCGGCTTGCCGAAGGCGATGTTCTCCCGGATGGTGCCGCTGAACAACACCACGTCCTGCGGCACCACCCCGATCTGCGCCCGCAGGCTGGCCAGCGATACCTGGCGCAGGTCGTACCCGTCCACGTAAATGCGGCCGGCGGTCGGCTCGTGCAGGCGCAGCAGCAGGTTGGCGAAGGTGGACTTGCCGGCGCCGCTGCGCCCGACGAGCGCCACCGTCTGCCCGGGGTACACCTCCAGGTTGATGTTCTGCAAAGCGTTGCGGTCTGGGCGCGTTGGGTAGCGGAAGGTGACGTTCTCGAAGCGCAGGTGCCCGCGCAGGGTGGGGAGGCGCATCAACGCCTCGCTGTGGCCGTCTTCTTCCGGCTTGGCGTCGAACACGTCGTTGAGGCGCTCCAGAGCAACGCTGACTTCCTGGAAGCTATCCCACAGGCCGATCAGGCCGAGGATCGGTCGGGTGACGTTGCCCACCAGGGCGTTGAACGCCATCAGTTGGCCCACGGAGAGCTCGCCGGCGATCACCAGATGGGCGCCGTACCAAAGCAGGAAAGTGGTATTCAGCGTTTGCAGGGTGGTGCCGGCGGAGAAGGAGGCCATGTTGATCAACGCGCCCCGGAACTGCACGTTGAGCGCCTTCACCATCAGCCCTTCCCAAGCCCAGCGGACACTCTGCTCCGCCGCCGTCGCCTTCACCGTGCCGATGCCGGCCACCGCCTCCACCATCTGCGACTCTGCCGCTGCCGAGCGCTCGAACGACTCGCGATACTGCCGCTTCATGATCGGCGTCGCCACCAGCGTCAGAATCGCGTAGGCGGGGATGAAGGCGATGGCGACGAGGGCCAGCTTGGTGTTGTAGTAAAGCATCAGCCCGAGGTAGACCACCACCATCAGGCAGTCGAGCACGGCGCCCAGGGCCCGGCCGGTGAGCATCTCGCGGATCTTGGCGTTTTCGCCGAAACGCTTCAGGATGTCGCCGACGCGGCGCTCCTCGAAGTAGCGCATCGGCAGGCTGAGCACGTGCCGGTAGAAGGCGACCACCATCTCCAGGTCGATCCGCCGCGTGGTGTGGACCATCAGGTACTCGCGCAGGGCGGTGGCGGCGGTCTGGAAGAAGGCGATGACCACCATGCCGACCAGCATGATGTTCAGCATCGACACGCTGCGGTGGACGAGCACCTTGTCGACGATCACCTGGGTGAAGATCGGGGCGGCGAGCCCGAAGAGCTGGATCAGCAGCGACGCGAAGAGGATCTCCAGCAGCAGGCGCCGGTGCGGGCGCAGCAGCGGCAGGAACCGCCCGAGGGTGGTGCGCGAGGGTTCCACCTGCTCCAGGGCGGGCGTCGGCGTCAGCACCAGCAGGTAGCCGGTCCAGCCCTGGGTGAACTCCTCGCGCGTCATCCGGCGCAGGCCGATCGCCGGGTCGGCCACCACCACGTGGTCCGGATGCACCTCATAGAGGACGATGTAGTGGTAGCCCTCCCAGTGGGCGATGGCGGGGAGCTCCACCCGGGCGAGGTGCTCGTAGGAGACGCGCACGCCGCGCGCGCGCAGCCCCAGCGTTTCGGCGGCCTGAGCGACGTCGTAGAGGGTGGCGCCCTCGCGGCCCACGTTTGCCAGGTCGCGCACGCGGTTGATGCTGACGTACTTGCGGTAGTAGCGCAGCACCATCGCCAGCGACGCGGCGCCGCAGTCGGTCTCGCTCACCTGCAGCAGCACCGGGTAGCGTCGGGCGCGCCGCGGCCGGTAGTTGCTTTGCTCCTCGGCAGGTGCTGCTGTCGGTGCTGGCTCGGATGGGGGAGGGAGCGCGGCCACCGGCTCCGGGGCGGCCTCCTCGTCTGGCGGGAGCGTCTGGCCGTAGCCGGCCGCCGCCGCGGCGATGGCATCTTTCAGCTTTGGCGCCGAGGCCAGGATGCGGTCGAAATCCGCCTTCTCCAGGCGCAGCACCGTGCAGGCTTCCCGGGCCACGATGGAGGCGGCGCGCGGCTGCCCGGTCAGCAGGGCCAGCTCGCCAAAGCTGGCACCCGGCTGCAAGTGGGCAATCGGCTTGGGGCCGGCGCTCTCCTTCAGCACGTCGGCGCTTCCGGTGCGCAACACGTAGAAGGCGTCGCCCGGGTCCCCTTCGCGGATGATCACCTCCCCTGGCTCGAACTGACACTCCTTGACGGCGGAGAGGAGGTCCTGGATCTCCTTGGGTGACAGCGGCGAGAAGACGGTACACAGCTTGAGGAAGTTGCGCACCGAGGTGTCGGAGATGTAGCTGCGCAGGTAGTCGCCTAGCTGCGGCTGCTCTTTCAGGAGGGCATCGAACTCCGCCTTGCCCAGACGGAGCAGCGCCAGGTCGCCGGCCGCCCGGATCGTGTAGTGGCGGCGCGAGTCCGTCAGCAGGCCCTGCTCGCCGAAGTGATTGCCGCGCGTCAGGATGCCAACGGTCAGCTCCTCGCCCTGGGCCGTCTGGCCCACCACACGCGCCCGCCCGGAGTAGACGATGTAGAACGCGTCCGCCTCGTCTCCAGCGCGGCACACCGTCTGGCCCAGCGAGAAGTGCACCAGCGTGAAGGCTCCGACCAGGCGTTCCAGCTCCGCGTCTCCCAGAAGCGCGAAGAGACCGGTCTCGCCAATAATCGCCTTGAGGTCAGTAAGTTGCACAGTGAGGTGTCCAGAGCTGCTGCGTTCTGTCGTGGGGGTGTTCGGCAGACGCCTGTGCCTCTCCTTTCGGACGCCTGCAGCGAACGCTCAGCGGGTTGGCGCCGGGTCGCCCACGGTGACCAGCGCCGTCTCGCCGGCCCCAAGCGTCAGCGTGAACTCCGTGATCGCCTCGCCGAGGCACTGGTTGCCGATGACGTCCACGACGCGCGCGGGGCGCGGCAGGCGGAGGCGCTTCGTGCCGGGCGTCGCCGCGTGCAGGCTGAGCCAGGAACGGTTGACGGCCAGGTTGTCGCCCGTCTCGCAATAGAGGTGAACGCCGGCCTCCCGGTAGATCTGATTGAGCACCGCCCAGGGCAGGTTGGCCGTCGGGCAGTAGACCGACCGCCATCCCTTCATCTGCTTCACCACCAAGGCGGGTTCGCCGGTGTCGGCATAGGTGCCCCACACCACGCTCGCCGGGTCGTCCGGCACAAAGCGCGGCGCCAGCTCCCGCACGGGGCCGAAGCCCTCCCGCCAGCCCTGGAACGTCTCCGGCGCGTCTGGGAAGCGGCCGGGCTGCAGCCGGATGGTGGCGAATGGCGCTGCCTGCTGGCGGAAGCGGATGCCAGTGAGGCGCTCCATCGCCGCCAGGGAGAGCCCATCCGGGGTTACGAAGCCGGGGGCGAAGAACCACACCAGCGTGCGGCCGTCGCCCTTCAGGCGCTCGATGGCCCGCCGCTGGCGCGGGGTGGGGGCGTAAGCATCCCAGAAGAGGTACACCTTCCGCTTCGGCACCAGGCCCTCTTCCAGGTCCTCGATCAGGTAGCGGTCGAAAGGTGCCCCGCCGCGGCAGAGCTGTTCCAGTTGGGCAACGTAAAACTGGGCGGTGACGTCGGCGGCCGCCGCCAGATAGCGTTCGGCCCCGGGGTCGGCGATGAGGGCCACCTCCGCCGCCGACCCTCGCGGCCGCTGCAGCGCGGCATCGGCCCACTGCTGGTAGCGGGCAAAGTCGGCAAAGAACGCCGGGTCTGCGTACCAGGCGCGGGAGGTGTGGTCCATGTACCACATGCCGGCGCCCTGGGTCACCACGTTGGCGAAGGAGCGCCGCAGGATCTGCAGCGATTCGTCCAGCGTGTTCACCTTCCGGAAGAGCTGCGGCGTTGCCAGGTGGGTGCGTTCGTCGGTTTCATCGATGAACAGCTTGCCGCGGGCGCTGAGGCTCTGGGGGAAGTGGCGGATGGCGCCGTGCTCGCCCAGGCCGCGGTGCCAGTAGGAGTGCGGCGAGGAGAAGCTGTCGATGCTCTTCAGGCGCAGCGCCGTCGCCGGGGCACGGTGGTGGATCTCCTGCGGGGCATAGGGCATGTCTGGCTGGTAGGCGTAGTTGACGCAGGTGAGCAGCCGGCCGCCGCTGGCCTCCTTGACGATGCGGCAGAAGTGGTCCAGCACCTCCACGGTGACCGCGTGGAAGCACTCGTAGTAGTCGGTCACCCGCCGCGAGCGCGCCGGGTCGCGGAAGAGGCCCACCTGGGGCGTTTGCCGCTCCGCCTGGTCGGGAATGGTGACGGTCTCGAACGTCACCGTGGGGTTGTTCCAGGCGCGCCGCAGCGCCGCGACGCGGCCGCGGTAGTTGCGCTTCAGGTAGCGGACGAAAGCGCGTCGCATCGGCTCGCTGGTATCGGGAAGGCTCTCCGCGGCCCAGGGATGCCACTCGCCGAAGGTGCCGCCGGCGACCATAATGCCGAGGACGCGGTCGGCATACGGCGCCGCCATGACGTGGCGCACCAGCCGCCGCAGCCCCTCGCCGGCCTCGGCGCGCCACCGCTCCGAGGCGAACGACTCGTGCTTCGGCCCGCTGCCGATGACGTACTCCCCGTGCTCGGGTGGGATCAGCAGGCCAACCGCCTCCTCCGGGTGCCGGTCGATCCACCACTCGGGGGCCCAGAGGTGGAGCTTTGGCATCACGTAGCAGTCGGGCAGGCGGCGCTGGAACGCCATCAGCACCCGGTCGAGCTTGGAGAAATCGAACTGGTAGTCGTCGGTCCAGCCCAGGTCCAGGAAGGAGTGCTCCTCAATGCAGGCGTAGAAGCGGAAGCCTGCCTGGCGGAACCCTCGGGCGTAGTCGTCCAGGACCTCCTGTGAGAAGTGGAAGAGGGGGAAGTGCGGCTTGCCGTTGACGAAGAGCGCCGGCGCGCCCTGCCACGGTCGAACGGCTACGTTGGGCGGCGCCGCCGCGCCCGCCGCGCTGCCCACCAACGCGAACAGCCCCAGCACCAGCACCGCTCGCCTCATCGGCTGGCCCGCGCGCTTTCGTGGCAGTGGCCCCCGCCAGTTCGGCTGGTCGTAACGAGAGAGAGCGGCAGAGCGTGATTACAGCGGCAGCACATCGCGGCGTCTTCCCCCGGGAGTGAGTGTCGCCTCTCTCTTCGCCGGGGGTGGAGTGGTCTCCTGGGCACGCCCGCGCTGGCGCCAGGCCGGCCCGGCCAGCGCCGTTGCCATGCCGGCCCCCGGGCGGCGCGAGCCGCCGGTCGTGGTGAAGGTCCAGCGTGCTTCACGGAAACCGTCGGTGGTCTCCACCAGGATGGTGGCGCGGTAGGTTGCGGCCGGCCGCAGCGGCTCGCGCGGCAAGAGGAAGACAGAGTTGCTGTGGCGCAGCGCCTCGTCGTTCAGGCGGTGGCGGGCGTAGCAGGGTACCTCCGCGCCGTCCACCTCCCGCAACTGCATCCGGTGCACGCGCTTGACCTCCGCGGGGAAGTGGGCGCTCACCGTGTAGCCGACCGGCGTCGGTGCCCCCGCCGGGATCGGACTGGGAGACTCCAGGCCGGGCCAGGAAAGCGGCACCTCGCGCTCCTCGGCCGGAGGGCACAACGCCACCGCTGTCGTCGGCG
>JAAZEB010000007.1 GCA_012512505.1 Armatimonadota bacterium
GAGGCCCGATGGCTCGGGCACTCCGGACAGTTGCCTGGGAGAGTAGCGGAGCGCCGCAGCGATGCGGCTTTCTAACAGCGTGAAGCCCGATGGCTCGGGCACTCCGGCCAGTTGCCTGGGAGAGCAGCGGAGCGCCGCAGCGATGCGGCTACCCAGCTTGCCGGCGCATCGGGGTCGGAGACGCCTACCCTGAAAATGGCCTGTTTGCGGCCAGCCTCACTTCCGGATCAGCGGCGCCTTCTCACCCCGAAGGGGTGGAACAACCTAGCCCAGGGTGCCGAACCCTGGGGAAACTCGCCCGTGCCCAACCCCGAAACCCTGAAAGGGTTTCACAACGGGAGTTCCTCGGTCCAACCCTTTCAGGGTCAGGCGAAATGCGCTTGTGGGGTGCCGCATCCTGGGCTGGGTGATGGCACCCCTTCGGGGCGCGGGGCGGCGAACGGCGTTGTCGGCGTCGTCCGGGTGTTGACGCAGCAGGCAGGCTGTGGTAGAATCCCTCCGGCTGCCTGGTAGGCGCCAGGGCGATGCGCAGTGGCTCCGCCAGGCTTTCCCCTTCTTTGCCGTCACACGGCCGGGTCGTCCTGGGCCCGGATGGAACGAACCGTGTGGGCGTGCCCCGCCGCGGCGCTTGAGGTGCGCATGACGTCTTCAGAGCTTTTGCAGGGCGTGCAGGAACTACGCGTCGGCAGCGAGTTCCGCAATAGTCACCGGGTCCGCGAGTTCGTGCGGGGAGCCGCCCGGGAGTGCAATCTGGGAGACGAGGCGGTCGCCGATCTCGCCCTGGCGGTGACTGAGGTGTTCAACAACGCCGTCGAGCACGCGCACCGTTTCGAGGCCGACCGGCAGATCATTGTCCGCGTTCACCCCCGGCCGGAGGCGATCCAGGTAGACATCGTCGATGAGGGCCCCGGCTTCGCGCCGGACGAGGCCTCGCTTCGCGCGCCGGCGACCCCGACGCAGCGCGGCCTGGGCCTCTTCCTCGCCCGCCAACTCGTCGACCGGATCTCTTTCACCCGCGGCCCGGGCACCACGGTGCATCTGCTGAAGACGGCCTGCTGAGCGCGCCGCCCCTGCTTATCCGATCCCCGCCAGGTCCTCCGGCTTGTCGATGTCGGCTCCGATCTCCGGATAGGGGATCTCGAGTGCCGCCACGCGGCCGCCGACCAACCGCCCGACGCGCTCCTCCAGCAAGGAAAGTGGCAGCAGGCCTGGCAGCACGGGCGACAGCAGCGCCCGGAAGACAAGGTCCCAGCCGACCATGCCCGCCAGCCGCAGTGGCTGCTTGCGGGCGGCGAAGGTGCTCTCCAACAGCGGCACGTTGCGGGCGAGGAACGCCGGCCGCACCACCATCGCGTTGCCCCCAGTGAAACAGCCCTCCCGCACGCGCAGGCTGGTTCGTCGCATGCCAGGGAACCGCTCCTCACAGCGGGCCAGCGCGAGGATCGGGTAGACCAGGTCGACCGCCCGCCGGGTGGCCTGGGTCACGAAGTCAGCCAGCATCGGTGGGGTCACGAACGGGATGTCGCAGGTGATGAAGAGGCAATAGGGGGCCCCGGTGCAGGCGGCGACGCCCGCCATCACGTTGCCCATGAACGTCTCGGCGTCGCCGAGGTGAGCGAGGTCCGGCAGCACCGCGGCAACCTCCGGCGGGCCGGCCAGGTAGATCTTGCCGATCGCCTCACAGGCAGCCAGGGCCGCCGCGACGTGCGTCACCATCGGCCGGCCAGCCACCGGCAGCAGTGCCTTGTGGCAGACGCCGCCCGCCTCCGTCAGGGCATCGCGCGCCTTGCCGCCCGCCAGCAGCACGGCGGGGAGGGGCATCGAATCCATTCGGGTCTCCTGTCTTAAGCCAACGGCCGGGCGCCGTTGGCGGTGGGCTCGGCGTCCAGTGCCGGCCGCCCTCTACACGCCCCGGGCCTGGCCGGCGGCGAGGGGCGCCGCCACCCGCACCCAGGCGCACTCGCCCGCCAGTTGGCCGGCTGCCGTTTCCGCCGCGGCCACCGAGGTGAAGAGGCCGAAGAGCGTGGAGCCGCTGCCGCAGAGCAGCGCCCCCAGCGCGCCGGCGGCCAGCAGCGCCTCCTTCAGCCGCGCGATCTCCGGGTGGGCTGCCAGCACCGGCGCCTCCAGGTCGTTCCGCAGGGCGCCGGCAACGGCGGGCAGGTCATCGCGCTCCAGGGCGGCGCGCATCACCTGGGCGGCCGGCTCGCACTCCGGCGGCGGTGCCCCGGCGCGCATCGCTGCCAGGTCGGCATAGGCCCGGGCGGTGGAAACTCCAAACGCCGGCTTCGCCAACACCAGCCACCCGGGCGCCGGGTGCGGCAGCGGCTGCACCCGCTCGCCCCGGCCCCGTACCAGCGCGCAGCCACCCGTCAGGAAGAATGGCACGTCGGAGCCTACCGTGCTGGCCAGCGGCAGCAGCGCCTGGTAGGAAAGGCCCAGGTTCCAGAGGCGGTTGAGACCCAGGAGCACGGCCGCCGCGTCGCTGCTGCCGCCGCCCAGGCCGGCTTCGGCGGGGATGCGCTTCTCCAGGTGGATGCGCGCCGCGCGGCCGGGCGCGTGTGCCTCGCGCAGCAGCAGCGCCGCCCGGTAGGCCGTGTTGCGGTCGTCCGTCGGCAGGTCCGGATCCGAAGTGGTGACCACGATCGCGCTGCCGGCCGGCTCGTCATCCAGGACGACATCATCCTGCACGTCGACCGCTTGAAAGATAGAGACCAAGTCGTGATACTGATCGGGGCGGCGGGCGCCCACGCAGAGGACCAGATTGACCTTCGCGGGCGCCTTCATCACCAGGCGTGTGTCATGGAGCGGAACCATCGCTCCCATTATAGACGGCCGGCCGGCCGCCGTCAATGCCGGCTTGCGGCTGGTCGCGCGCTTGCCCTGTGCCCGCGGGTGTGCTATACTCCGCCGTGAGGATGACCGGGGCGCCAGCACCGTCGCCCCGGTGGTGAGGAGGGCATGCCGATGCTGCAGCCACCGGAGCAGACCACCCTATTCCGCGCCGGGGAGGGGGATTACCACACCTACCGAATCCCGGCGGCAGTTGTGACTACCCAGGGCACGCTCCTCGCCTTCTGCGAGGGGCGCCGCGACAACCCCGACGACGCCGGCGACATCGACCTCCTGGTGCGCCGCAGCACCGACGGCGGCCGCTCCTGGAGCCCGGCGCAGGTGGTCGCCACCGACCGACCGCACACCGTTGGCAACCCCTGCCCGGTGGTGGACCGCGAGACCGGCACCATCTGGCTGCTCCTGACGCACAACCTCGGCCACGACACCGAGGCGCAAATCCTGGCCCAGACCAGCGAGGGCACCCGCACCGTGTGGGTAACCCACAGCACCGACGACGGTCGCACCTGGGCGCCTCGGGTTGAGATCACTGCTGCCGTCAAGGCGCCGGACTGGACCTGGTATGCCACCGGGCCGGGGGTGGGCATCCAACTGCGCAGCGGACGCCTGGTGGTGCCGTGCAACCATGGCGTGGCCGTGACCGGGGCGTGGCGCTCGCACGTCATCTACAGCGACGACCACGGCGCTACCTGGCAGTTGGGGGGCGTGCTGGAAGAGCGCACCAACGAGTGCCAGGTAGTCGAACTGGCGGATGGCCGGCTGCTGCTGAACATGCGCAGCTACCACGGCGAGCACTGTCGGGCCATCGCCACCAGTGCCGACGGCGGCCACACCTGGTCGGCGGTCTCGTTCGATCGCGCGCTGGTCGAGCCGGTGTGCCAGGCCAGCCTCCTCCGCCTCAGTGAAGAGCGCACCGGTGGGCGAAACCGCCTCCTGTTTGCCAACCCCGCCAGCACCGAGCGCGAGCGGATGACGGTCCGCCTCAGCTACGACGAGGGCCAGACGTGGCCGGTCGCGGGTTTGCTGCACGCCGGGCCATCTGCCTACTCCTGCCTGGCGGTGTTGCGCGATGGCACCCTCGCCTGCCTCTACGAGCGCGGCCAGCAGCACCCCTACGAGGAGATCGCCCTGGCCCGTTTCAGCCTGGCCTGGCTCACCGGCGGCACCGACCGCCTTTGACGCCGCCAGGCCGCCGCGGCATGGCACCCCCGCCAAAGGATGCATCTCCTGGCGCCGATGGGCCGGATCGCCGGCGTCCCGCCGACCCCCGCTTGAGGCGAGAAGGACGCCAACGGACAGGGCTTGCCGGCGAGACGCCAGCGATCCGACCGCGGTCTTACCCCGGCGTAGGAGGAATCTCCGACGCCGAGAGGGGTTCTATGCCCAGGCCACCAGGCCCATCTCGAACGGGTTGGCGAGGTCGGCGTGGTGGGGCACTACCCGCAGGGAGAAGCCATGCTGGCCGCTGGTGCGGCAGGGGATCTCGCCGGCGAAGCGGTACTCGCCGGCGGCGCCGGCCGCCTCCACGAACCGCATCGGGATCGCCTGGGCGTTGGCGATCTCCATGTGCTCGTTCACCCGCCCCTGGTAGATCTCCACGCGCACGTCCTCGGGAGTGAGGCGGCCCAGGCGCACCCGGGCGCTCACGTTCAGCGAACTCCCTACCGCGAGCTGCTCGCCATCGCGAGCGCTCACCTCGGCGAAAGAGACGTTGGGCCACTCCGCGCGCACCCGCTCGCGCCACGCTGCCAGCGCCTTCGCGCGCTTGCACTCGCCCGCTGCCAACCCCAGCGCCCGCCGCGCCGAGGGCAGGTAGAAGCGCTCCGCGTATTCGGCCACCATCCGATGGGTGTTGAACATCGGCGCGATTCGCTCGATGGCGGACTTCATGCGCTCGATCCAGGCCCGCGGGATCCCGTCGCTGCCGCGGTCGTAGAACAGCGGCACGATCTCCTTCTCCAGCAGGTTGTAGAGGGCGCCGGCCTCCACGTGGCTTTGATACTCGCTGTCACTCAGCTCCTCGCCCCGGCCGATGGACCAGCCCACCTCCGAGGTGGGCACGTAGGCCTCGCACCACCAGCCATCCAGCGTCGAGCAGTTCAGCACGCCGTTGGCCGCCGCTTTCATGCCGCTGGTGCCGCTGGCCTCGCGCGGGCGCAGCGGGGTGTTCAGCCACACGTCGCACCCCGACAGCAGGTAGCGCGCCACGATCATGTCGTAGTCTTCCAGGAACACCATGTGCGCCCGGAACTGCGGCTGCTGGACGTAGTGGACGATCTCGCGGATCAGCTCCTTGCCCGGGTGATCATCCGGGTGCGCCTTGCCGGCGAACAGGAACTGCACCGGGC
>JAAZEB010000367.1 GCA_012512505.1 Armatimonadota bacterium
CCGTCTGCGGCTTCTGAGCGAACGCGGCGTGTCCGGCCGGGCTGCGCACGCCGAACAGGTCGTCCAGCGGGCGCTGGTCGCGGATGACGCCGTTGCGGGTGAGGATGCCGACGCGGCCGTCGGCGATCACCGTGCCGCCCGCCTCAGCAAAGGCGCGAATGGCGGCCACCTGCGCGTCGGAGAGGCAGACCGCCAGCGGCAGGAAGAGCACCCGGAAGCCCTCCAGGCAGCGGGGGTTCGTCTCCAGGTCGGCGGCGGCCACGTAGCGGTACTGGGTGCCCAGGTCCTCCAGGGCGCGCAGCAGGCCGCGGTGGTTCTCCAGCCAGGCGCCGGCAGCGCCGGTTCCGGGCGTCTGCGCCGCCAGGGCGGCGGCGAAGTGGTCGGTTTGTGAGTAGAGGATGGCGATCCCGGAGTCGTCGCGCCGGGCATGGAGCAGCAGCTTGCCCGGGCCGGCGCGCAGTTCGTCAGCCGCCCGGAAGAACCACTCGCCGGGCTTCGAGAGGGAGGTATCCGGGTTGAACGGGATGTAGTCGCAACCCCAGGAGGTCCACCACCAGCAGGAGTTGTAACCGAGGAAGAGGTTGTGCCAGCCGATGGCGGTGAAGCCGTCTTCCTTGTCGGCGACGGCGTTGCCCCACTCGCCCCGCAAAGAGTCCGGGCGAGCGAAGGAGCGCACCCACTCGCCCTGGGGAAACTCGGTGGTGTAGACCTGGTTTAGTTCCAGGTTGCGCGTGAGCTGGGAGAAGTCGTAGCCGGACTGCCAGTGGTAGCCCAGGAGGCCGTCCCAACCCACCTTGGCGCCGGGGTCCTGGGCGCGCACTGCGGCGGCAAGGCGCTCGTGAGCGCGGACAAAGGCGGCATCCATGAACTCGCGGTGGTCGAACCAAGCGGCGAAGCTCTCTTGCTGCCGCACCGCCTCGGCCAGCCACATCGGCTGCTGAATGTCGGCGAAGCTGGCGTACTCCGTCTTCCAGGCGGCGTTGAGCGCGGCGATGGTGTGGTAGCGTGCCTGCAGCCAGGCGCGGAACTGGGCCATCGTCTCCGGTGCGCCACACACCTCCCCGGCGCCAGCCACCAGGTAGTTCTCGTCGCCCAGGGTGTAGGCCGGCGGGCGATACGGCGCCGCCTGGCGGCAGCAGCGCTCGATCGACTGCTCCTCGCCCCGCAGCCACTCGTTGTCGAACAGACCGGGGCGCAGCACGTTCCCCTCGCCCACCTCACCGGCGATACGCGTCACGTAGGGCACCAGGCGCAGCCCAGAGCGCGCCGCCAGGGCGTACTCGCGAGCGGCGCCGGCATCGGAGTAGCCCCGCATGTGGCACAGGTCCATCATCTCCGCGCCCAGGTTGAAGCAGAGCCGGTTGGTGCGCTGGATGACCGGCTCGCCACCCGCATAGGACCACATCAGGTAGGTGAAGTCGTCGTAAGGGTACGGCAGCGGGATGGTGAAGCGATCCCGTCGAACCGCCAGCGTCCGGCCGCCGGCGATAAGCGCCGTATCGAGTTGGTGGCAGACGGTAACCGGGCGCAGCAGGGGGAGTTTCGCCCGCGCCGCGCCATTGGCGGCAACGGGAGTGACGGCTCGCGCCAGCAGCCGGTTGAAGCAGTCGCGCACCTCCCAGCGCAGGTAGGGCTTCGCGCCGCTGGGCACCGTGGTGATACGGGCCTGGCAGGTAAGCGTGCCACCGCGCTCCAGCGCCACCATCGGCGGTGCTACTGGATGCACCTTCCGGGAGGGCGAGAGGTTCACCGTGGCGATCCGCGGCCCGGCGGGGGCGGCCAGCACCGTGCTGGCAAACCCGGCGCAATCGCCCGCCTGGTCCCGCAACAGCACGTCGACGAAGTAGCGGCGGCCGGCGGGCAGCGGGGGAAGCGCCAGGCGCGCGTTGCCCGGGCGCAGGGCGCGGCGAGCCAGGAGGCGCACGCCGTCGTGGTCGTCCTGCACCCGCACCAGCGCCTCGGCAAACGCGCCCGAGAGGCGCAGCGGCAGGGTGGTGGCCACGCCCGCCTTCAGCGACGGGGAGGCGTCGAAGGAGAGGCGGGCGCGCGGTGACCGGCCGGCCGCGGCCAGCACCGCCGCCGCCTGCAGCGCCAGAGCCCGGTCGGCGGCGCCGGACAGGCCCTCGCTGGCATCGTTGGCCGGCACCAGGACGGAGTAAGGAGCGGTGTTGACTGTGAAGAGGATCACGCGCCCCTGGCCGAAGCGGTAGCCCTTCAGCGGCGCCTCTTTGCCGACCCGCCCGCGCTCGCCCTCGCCCAGGCCCGGCAGGCTCTGCCACGGGATGGCAGCCAGGGCGGGGGCCACCAGGCGGTCGTCCGGCTGGGCAAACAGCTCCTCGGGCCAGCCGGCAGGCGGGCCGGCGATGACCAGCCCCTTGCCCGCGCGCACCTGCTCCAGGATGACCGGCCGCAGGCGCGTCGGGAGGGCGTCGCCATGGATGCCGGCCACCAGGATCACTTCTCGCTGCGGGTCGCCACAAATGCGCAGGCTGTGGCGCTCGGCCACCCCGGGGTTGAGGGGGCCGATGCCGGTCTGCCCACGGTAGGGCCAGTAGTCGGGGGCGATCAGGGCGGTACCGCTATCGAAGTAGAGGTGCTCAACGTCCAGCTCCAGGCGGCGCCCCAGCTCCATCGTCTCATAGGCCTGCCAGCGCGGGCAGAGGAGCGCCACCTTCACCGGCGGACCTGGGAGGCGTGCGGCCCAGGGAAAGGCGAGCGGCGTCGGGTCGGGGCG
Source organism: Armatimonadota bacterium (assembly GCA_012512505.1). Lineage (GTDB taxonomy): Bacteria > Armatimonadota > JAAZEB01 > JAAZEB01 > JAAZEB01 > JAAZEB01. The sequence continues at coordinate 2,735 of JAAZEB010000367.1, forward strand.
CCACGTTTCCACCGGCCGCGTCAACAGCGCCTCTTCGCGACGAAGGAATTGCGCGGAGCGCTCGGCGTCCATCGGCAGGGCCGCCAGTTCCTGCTCCGGATCGGCCTGCGCCAGGCGCGCCAGCACCTCGCACTCGGCGTCGGCGGAGCGTCGGAAGTAGGCGCGCGTCTCCTCGGCGTCCGGGATGCTGGGGCACTCGTAGAGCGCCAGGGCGAAAGCACGCCGGTCGGACTTGAGGGTCAGGTCGACGTACTCCGCGTAGCCACCGATCTCATCCAGGGTCACCTGGGCGAAGGCGCTGGTGTCGCCCAGCAGCAGGCCAGCGGAGCCATCGGCCGGGCGGCCGGGGTTCGGATCTTCCAGGAGGACCCACCGCTCTTGCTCCAGGTCGAGCGGCACGTTGCGGCCACTGGTGAGAGTGCGCGTGGCGGTGGTGACGGTGCGGTTCCAGGGCTGGGCGAAGGTGGCCGGGTAAGACATCAGGCGCAGCTTGCACTCCTGCACCGGTTCTTTTGGGGTGTAGCTGCCGAGGAAGAGGAGCTTGTCGCTGCCGGAGGTCATCGCGAAGCGGGCCACGGCGGTCACCTTCGGCGTGTCCCAGACGTACTCCACCATCGCGTTGGCGCCGTGCTCGCGGACGATACGGAAGCGCGGGCGGTACTCGTGGATGTTGTGACCATCGAAGGTCCAGTGGAAGAAGCCCTGGTTGTACCAGAGGCAATCGGAGGGGCCGACGATGCCAAGCGGCGTGTAGCCGATGGTAGGCGCCCACTTGGGGAAGCCGACCTTCGCCGGGTCGTCGTCCAGCTCGTACGCCTCATAGCGGAGGGTGTAGCTGGCGAAGCGCGTGGCAAGGGTCACGTCGCGCACGACATGAGTGCCGGCGTCGGCCTTCGCCGTCACCGGTGGATGGACGGTGACGGAGGCATCGCGGCGATCATCCTGGGCGCCGGCCAGCGCGCCGGCAAGCAGCAGAGCGACGAGCACAGGGTAACGCTTCACTGATAGCCTCCACAGGTTTGGTGCATCCGGCAGCGCCGGTGAGATCGCTGAAGTGGATGTCTGTGACCTAAGCGTTCGCGAATACCGTCACGCGTCCTTCTACCGCCTTCATGCCTATGCAAGCCATACGGGCGAAGCAACCGGCAGCCACGCGGGCGTGCAGGCCCCAATGTCAGCTACGCCGGTTGCTTCGCCCTTACGAACCCGGGTATGGGCACGAACCCTGACACCTATCACCTGACACCTATCACCTATCACCTGACACCTATCACCTATCACCTGTCACCTATCACCTATCACCTATCACCTATCACCTGTCACCTGTCACCACAGGCAGGGTACCGCCTGCCGGGGGCGAAAGGGGGTACCGTTGCCGGGTGGCCGCCGCCCGGCCTGAGGCCTATGGCTTACCTAACTTTCGATATCGGCACTACCGCCCTGAAGAGCGCCTTGATCGACGAGGCGGGGCGCATGCTCGCGCTGCACACCAGCGAGTACGCGCTGCGCACCCCTCAGCCCGACCGGGCCGAGATGGCCCCGGAAACCTATTGGCGCGCGGCCATCGAAGGGGCGCGCGCCGTCCTCACCCGCTCTGGGCGGGCGCCCGCCGAGGTGGCCGCCATCGGCTTCAGCTCGCAGGGGCAGAGCTTCGTGCCGCTGGACCGGGCCGGCCGCCCCCTGCACGACGTGATCGTGTGGGTGGACAACCGGGCGCAGGCGGTTGCCGACGCCTGGGAAGCGGAGTGGCTGTCGCGCGAGGAATACCACCGCATCAGCGGCTATCCCGGGCTGCCGGCCGGGCTGACCCTGTTCAAGATTGCCTGGCTGGCGCAGCACGCTCCCGCCGCTCACCGCGCCTGGAAGTTCCTCTGCCTGCCAGACTACCTGATCTATCGGCTCACCGGCGAGACCGTCACCGACCGGGTGATCGCGCAGTTCAGCGGGCTCTACGATCTGCGCCGCGGCGACTGGGAGCCGCGCCTGCTGGCGGCCGCCGGAATCGGACCGGAGCAACTCCCGCGTCTCCAGGAGCCGGGCACGGTGGCCGGCCGACTGCGCCCGGAAGCGGCGGCGGCGCTCGGGCTGCCCCCCGGCGTGCCGGTATGCGTCGGCGCCAATGACCAGATCGCCGGGGCCGTCGGCGCCGGCAACGCCCGCCCAGGGATCGTCACTGAGACCACCGGCACGGCGCTGGCGCTGATCGCCACCACCGAGACGCTGCTGGAGGACGCGCGCCTGTGCGTGGGCCGGCACGCCGCGCCAGACGCCTGCTTTGCGATGGCATTCACCACCACCTCGGCGATTGTGCTGAAGTGGCTGCGCGACCAGTGCGTGCCCGGCCAGGAGTACGCAACCTTCCTCGCCGGCGTGGAGACGATTGCGCCCGGGTGCGACGGCCTCACTGCCCTGCCCCACTTCGCCGGCACCGGCACCCCCACCTACAACCCGGCGGTGCGCGGCGCCTTTGCCGGGCTGACGCTGGCGCACACGCGCGCCCACCTCGCGCGTGCCATCCTGGAGGCGTGCGCCTGCATGCTGCAGGAGTGCCTGGAACCGATCCAGGCCCATGGCACCCACCTGGACGCCATCCGCTCGCTGGGCGGTGCGGCGCGCAGCGACCTCTGGCTGCAGATAAAGGCAGACCTGTTGGGCATCCCGGTGGAGCGGCCGGCCTGCCCCGCGGCCGCCTCGCTGGGGGCGGCCATCCTCGCCGCGACCGGCGTGGGCCACTTCGGCAGCATCCGCGAGGGCGCCGAGGCCTGGTACCGCCCGGCGCGCCGTTTCGACCCGGAGGCCAGCCGCTTCGCCACCTACCGGGAAGTATATGATCGTTACCGCGCGCTATACACCCGGCTGTATGGCCCGCGACAATGCTGAGACGCAACACGAGGGAGAGCATGGAGACACTCGGTGTCGGTATCATCGGCTTTGGGTTCATGGGGAAGGTCCACACTTACGGCTACCAGAACCTACCCCTTTTCTACGACCCGGTTCCGGTGCAGACGAAGCTGGTGGGGGTTGCCACCACGCGCGAGGAGACGGCACGCAAGGCCGCCTCGCAAGGCGGGTTCGCGTTTGCCACGACCGATTGGCGCGAGTTGATCGCTCGGGACGATATCCAGGTGATCCACATCTGCTCGCCCAACGACCAGCACCTGGAGCAGTTGCTGGCCGCCATCCGCGCCGGGAAGCACATCTACTGCGACAAGCCGCTGGTGGTCAACGCAGAGGATGCCGCGCAGGTGGCGGCGGCGCTGGAGGAGTACCGCGGCGTCGGCCAGGTGGTGCTGAACTACCGCTTCTTCCCCGCCACGCTGCGCGCCAAGCAGCTCGTCGCCCACGGCTTCGTCGGCAACGTGATCAGCTTTCGTGGGGCATACTTGCACTCAGGCAGCGTCGATCCGGAGAAGCCGATGGGTTGGAAGCAGCTTGCCTCCGCGGGGGGCGGCGTGCTGCAAGACCTCGGCTCGCACATCCTGGACCTGATGGACTACCTGATCGGGCCGATGGAGAGCGTGCTGTGCGAGACGCGCATTCTGTATCCGGAGCGCCCGAACCCGCAGGGCGAGCGGGTGCCGGTGGAGGCGGATGACCACGTGGTGATGCTGTGCCGGCTGACCAACGGCGCGCTGGGCACCCTGGAAGCGTCGAAGATTGCCACCGGCACCGAGGACGAGCTGCGCTTCGAGATCCACGGCGACCGGGGCGCACTGCGCTTCAACCTGATGGACCCGAACTACCTGGAGGCCTACGACCTGCGCGAGCCGGAGACCCCCCTTGGCGGTCAGCGCGGCTGGCGGAAGATCGCCTCGGTGCAGCGGTACGAGAAGCCGGCCGCCTTCCCACCCTCGAAGCTGAGCATCGGCTGGATCCGGGCGCATCTGCACTGCCTCTACAGCTTCCTCAGCGCCATCGCCGAGGGCCGGCCCGCCGAACCCTCGCTGCAGCGTGGCGTGGAACTGCAACGGATGCTGGCCGCCGCCGCGCGCTCGGCCCAAACGCGCACCTGGCAGGCATTCCCGGGGCGCACGTCTTGAGGCTGAGGACCACCGCGGTCCTTGGGGGAGTGGTTGATGTCTTACCTGTTTCGCGATCAGTCGTGGGTGCAGCTTCAGGAGCCCCTTGAGCGAGGCACGCTGCTGATCTTGCCGGTCGGCACCACGGAAGAGCACGGCCCACACCTGCCGGTGGACACCGATGCCCGCATCGCCGAGGCCTACGGGCACGGATTGGCGCGGGCGCTGCTGCCGGAGGTGCCGGTGCTGCTGCTGGACACCATTCGCTATGGCTACTCGATGAAGATCATGCGCCAGTGGCCTGGCACCATCGTCGTGCGCACGCGCGTCTTCATGGACATGATCTTCGATATCTGCCGCTCGCTGCTGGAGATGGGGTTCAGCAAGCTGGCGCTGCTCGATTGCCACGGCCACCACAGCGGCGCCCTGAACGTCGTCTCGCGCGAGCTGTGTGATGCCTGCGACCGCGCGGTGGCCATCCTCAGCCCGGCGGCGCTGTCGCGCGATGAGTTCAATGCCATCCGGCGCTCGCCGCAGGGCGGCGCCATCCACGCCGGCGAGTGGGAAACGTCGCTGCTGCTGCACCTGAGCCCCGAGGTGGTGGATCTCTCGCGCGCCACCGACGTGGACACGATGCGCTACCACTCCGACTTCATCGCCGGCGACAACTTCCTGGGCCGGCAGCGAGTCACCTGGTCCACCTGGTACCTGCAGGACAGCCAAACCGGCGTCTATGGCGACCCGACGCAGGCAACGGCGGAGACGGGTGCCAAGATCCTGGAGGCTGCCATCGCCAACGGGGCGCGCTTCCTGCGGGAGTTCTACGCCCAGGGATAGCGCTGCGCCCGGCGTACGCCAGTTCGGCCCTCCTTGCCCCCGAGTTCGAGGGAGAGCAAGGAGGGCCGAACCCCTGCTCTCCTCGCGTCACACGTCGTCGAGGCGCTCGACCATGCTCACATCGATGCTGGTGGAGACGGCGCGGTTGATCAACTCCACCGACACGACCAGCTTGTGCCGGTTCCGCGACACCTCGACGAGAGTGCCGAGAACGCCTTTCATCGGCCCTTTCACCACGCGCACGCGGTCGCCCTTGCGAAGGCGGGGATGACCGGTGATGTAGGGCTGCACGCTCAACACCTGGCGCAGCGACTCGATCTCGTGGTCAGGAACGGGAACCGGGTCGTCGCCGATCCCAAGGATGCGCACCACGCCCATTGTCTTCTTGATGGTGAGCCAGGTTTCTTTAGTCAGGTTGCAGCGCACGAAGAGATAGCCGGGGAAGACCGGCTCCTCGACCTCCTTGCGCTCCATCGTGCGCCGGCTCCAAACGCGGTGCATGGGAAGGTAGACCTCCGGGAGTTGGCTGGTCAGCACGGCGCTCACTCGCTTCTCCCAGCAAGAGCGGACATACAGGGCGTACCAGCAGAGATGGCCGTCGCGCCAGTGAGACAACCCGAGCTTCGTCGCTTGCGTGGCGCCGGCATGCGGTTCGGTGCTAACAGACTCCAACGTGCTCTCCCGCGGTACAGAAATGTGGTGCTGCAGCGGTAACTAGTTAGGCAGAGGGGCGTCTTCTTCCTGCCTTCTTCGCCGGGCGCTGGGAAGGCTCAGGCTCTGGCGGCTCACGCGGGCGCGCGGCCCCACCCCCGCCGGGGCCGCTCCGCATGCCAAAGACGCCATTGCGCCCGGCCAGGTTCACCGCCGCGGCCACCCGCGCCTCTCCCCTTCCGGATTCGCCTGCGGACGGGAGAGCCCCCCGACAATGGGGATAGCGCCCATGCGGCCAGCCCTGCCCGAGGAAGCTCCGCTACGGCAGCGGGAGGCGTGGCGGTGCCTGGCCCCCAAGGCAGAGCCGTCGCAGCGCCGCGGCGACCTGGGCCATATGCTCGGGGCCAAGGCCCTGGTGAACCGGCAGCGCCAGCAGGTGCTCGGCCAGCCAGCAGGCGGAGGCAGAGGCCTCCGCCAGGCGCCGGGGCAGCGTTGGCCAGGCGTAGGCGCCGCTGCCCCGGGCCTGCAGGGACGCCGCCCCCCCGGGCGCGTCGGCCACC
>JAAZEB010000368.1 GCA_012512505.1 Armatimonadota bacterium
AGGGGAGGGGCTACCCGCGGCGGCCTACGCCGCCGGCAGGGTGAAAGTCACCTCAGTGCCCTGGCCGGGCTCGCTGGTCAAACAGATGCGGCCGCCTTGGGCCTCCACTGCCAGGCGGCAGAAGGAGAGGCCCAGGCCGCTGCCCACCGGGGCGCCCGCCTTGCGGGCTTCCACTTGCGAGAACTTGTCGAACACCTTCTCCGTCCACTCCTTGGGAATCCCCGGGCCCTGGTCGGCCACCGTGAAGGCCACGCTGCCTCCCTCTTGGGCGGCGGCGCGCACGGTAAGGCAGGAGCCGCGAGGGCTATACTTCATCCCGTTGCTGAGCAGATTCACCAGCACGCGCAGGGCCAGCTCCCGGTCGGCACGAACGGCGAGGGTTTCCTCCTCAAGGCACTGCTCCAGGTGAACCGCGTGCTGCTGGGCGGCAAGCTCCACCGATTGCGCTGCCGCCTCGATCAACTCGCTGGCCCGGATGCGTTCCAGGTTGACCGGCATCTTCCCCGCCTCCAGGCGCGAGAGGTCCAGCAGCGCGTTGATCAGCATCTCCATGCGGCTGCCGGAGCTTTTCACGATTGCCATCACATCCTGCTCCAAGTCGCTCACTGTGCTGCTCCGCAGCTCGCGCAGCGAGTCGATGCCCACCATCATGTTGGTGAGCGGCGTCCGTAGGTCATGCACCACGAACTGGGCAAGCTGCTCCTGGCGCAGGCGCGATTCGCGCAAGGCAGAGAACATGCAAGAGACGACGAGGAAGAGGTCGAGGCCTACCAGGGCGTTCCAATAGCTGACGAAGGAGTAGATCCAGGGCGGGCGGCTGGCGTCGTCGGCGGCGAACCAGAGTAGGGAGCAGATGACCGAGAGAAAGCAGCCAGACGCCAGACCACCGTACCAGGCCGCCAGGCCTACCGGCACCAGGTAGAAGAGGTAGAAGGCGATCTCGTTGGCGGTAATGCGGTGCAGGTAGCCTGTGAGCACGGCGAGGGCGAAGGCGAGCGCCACCACGAACCACTTGGGCCGCCTCTCCAGATCGTTCAGGATTCCCCTCATGCTGCTTGCTACTTTCTCTCGCCCGTTCTGATAACGCCCGCGCTCTCCCCGAGGTTCCTCGCGGCCCGGCTGGCGGTGAGGGTTACGCTCTGGCGTAAAGGGGAACAGGAAAGCGCACCTGCTCTGCCAGCGGCCAACGCGGGGGAGCGGGGCGAGGGGAGTCTCATGGATCTGCTGGTGCTGCTCATCGTGGTATTGGTGCTGCTGGTGGCGGGGTTCGCCGTGCTGGGCGCGGCGGTGCAGCTTCTCTGGGCACTGCTGATTGGCGCAATCGTGGGTGCCATCGCCAACTGGATCGTCAGCCTCTTCCAGCCGGCCGGCGGCCCCCAGGGGCTGCTGGCGACGGCGCTGGCCGGCGTCGGCGGAAGCCTGCTGGCGTCGCTCCTCTTCGGCCGCCACGGGCTACTTGCCAGTCTGCTCGGCGCGATGGTGGTGGTGATCCTCTGGAAGTGGGCCACCGCCGGGCGGTATGCGGCCAGGCGCTAACGCGGCAAGCCAACGGAATGGCCCGGCCTACACGCGGCGAACTACCCAGGTGACCCGGCCGAGGACCTGCACCTCGCGGGAGAAGATCGGCCGCAGGTGGCGGTTGGCCGGCTCCAGGCGGAAACCGTCTGCCTCCCGGTGGAAGTACTTCACCGTGGCTTCCTCGCCCTCCACCAGGGCAACGACCATCTCGCCGTTGCGGGCCGTCTCCTGCTTGCGCGCGATCACGTAGTCGCCGTCGAAGATGCCGGCCTCGATCATGCTGTCGCCCCGAACCTGGAGCATGAACACCGGGGCGTCGCCGACGAACTCCTTGGGGAAGGCGTAGACCCCTTCCAGGTGCTCGGCGGCCAGCGTCGGCGTGCCGGCGGCCACCCGGCCCAGGAGCGGCACGGCCACGCTCTGGGGGCGCGCCAGCCAGGGCTCCTCCTCGTCGAGAATTTCTACCACATACTCGGTGGGGGTGCGGCGGCGGCGGATCTTCCCCTCGTGCTCCAGCGCCACCAGGTGGCGGTGAACCGTCTCCGAGGAGCGCAGGCCCAGCGCCCGGCCGATCTCGCGCACGGTGGGGCTGCGCCCCTCCTCCCGCGTGAAATGGCGCAAAAACTCGAACACGCGTGCCCGCGTCTCTCCCTGTTTGGTCACCGACGACAGCCTCCTCCTTGCCCGGCACTCCCGCAGGCAGGTTTGGCACCCGCGCGGGGAACTCCTCCTGGGCGGGTAGCAGCCCGGCGCGGCTGCTAGGGTGCCAGCCGGTTTCTCGGCTATCCGCTCGTTTTGGCATGCGTTGACTTCTCGGCCGGGCTGTGCTATTATAGCATCGCCATCTAGTCGCGTCTTGCTCCGCCCCGCAACGGGGACCCGGGAGGTCGCCATGTCGAGAGATCTTCGTTTGCTCGCCCTGGTGGGCATCATCATCTTCTCCGCCGCTTCACTTCCCACCCATGCCGCGCCTGCCAAGCCCGCCAAGCCCGCGGCGACGCCTGCCGGGCCGCGGGTCGTGAGTACTCAGCCCGCTACCGGAAGCAAGACGGTTGATCCAGGGCTGACCGAGCTGAAGATCACCTTCAGCGAGCCGATGCAGCCCGGCGAGTTTTACCTGGGGCCGATTGCCGGCCGCGACCTGCCCGAGTGGGGCGAGCCGGTCTCCTTCTCCGAGGATGGCCGGGTGCTGACGGTGCCGATCACCCTGAAGCCGAACCACAAGTACGGAATCGCGGTGAACGCCCCAGGGCACCTGCGCTTCCGCAGCGTGACCGGCAAGGTGGCGCGTCCCTATCAGCTCTTCTTCAACACCGCGGCCACCGCCGGCCCGGCTGCCGCCGCGGCCCCCGGGGCCACCGCCGCGCCGACGGCACCGGCCGCCGCCGGCTTCCAGCTTGTTGCCCCCACCGCTGGCGCCGAGGTGCGCGACAAAGTGACGCTCGCCGTGCCGGCCGAGGCGGTGCCGGAGGGCAGCTTCGTGACCTTCCACGTGGATGGCATCTTCATGCTTGGCGTGGCTCCCGAACGGCGCACCGGCTTGCTGCGGTTCGTCTGGGATACCAAGCAGCCGCTTCCCGGCAGTGGCAAGGTTGAAGACCGCCTGGTGAAAGATGGCGAGCACACCTTGCGGGCGGAGCTGCACCAGGGGGGCACCGAGACAAAGCCGACCCAGGTGGCCGAGGTGAAGGTCACCCTCAAGAACACCATCGACACGCCGGAGGCTGCCGAGGGGTTCCAACTGCGCTACCAGTTTGCCACCGGCCAGGAGTTGGCCTATCAGCACGAGTTCGAGAACTCGGTCAAGCGCGGGGGCGGCCCGGTGGTGCGCCACCGCGGCCAGATCCGCACCGAAATGCTGATGGAGGAGAAGCTGCGGGAAGGCCCCTTCGCGATGTGGGGCCGGTTTGATGAGGCGCGCCTGGATGATGTCAAACTGACGGGGCGCGACCTATCCGCCCGCTGGGGCCTGCCCAAGTCGGTGCGCTTCGAGCTGGATCCGCAGGGAATGCTGCGCATCGTCACCAAGCGCGGGCGTCCGCTGGTAGAGATCCTCAGCCAGTTCATCCCACTGCCGTCGAATCGCGTGAAGCTGAACGAGAGCTGGGAGTCGACTCTCGTCCTACCCGAGGTGCTGAAGGATCAGACGGCGGTGGTGCCGGCCAAGCACACCCTTACCTCGGTGGTCTGGGAGGGCGGCCAGGAGTGCGTGGTCATCCGCTCGGACTACAAGGTGCCCAGCTTCAAGAATCCCGAGCCCTCCAAGCATACGATTCTGGCCACCGGGACGCCGAGCATCCCCGAGGGGAGCACGCTGGAGGTCGAGGGACACCGCTACACCTACTTCGCCTACCGGATCGGGCGCGTGATGCGCGTGACGGAGACGAAGGAGCTGGTGCTCACGATGGCCAGCGCCGCGCGCCCCGGCGGCATGATGCCCGGCGCTGGGGGGATGCCCGGCATGCCTGGTGGTGGTGGGATGCCCGGCATGCCCGCGCCGATGGGCCCCGGGATGCCCGGCATGGGCCCGGGTATGGGTCCTGGCATGGGCCCGGGAATGGGCCCCGGGATGCCCGGCATGGGTCCTGGGATGGGGCCGGGAATGGGCCCCGGGATGGGTGGCCCCGGCGGCGGGATGCCCGGGATGATGGGCGGCGCTGCCGCTGCTGACCAGAAGGTCACTTACACCATCGAGGCGCAGGAGACGCTGACCTACCTTCCGCCCAGCAAGGCGGCGGAGTAGCGGCACGGCATGGCCAGGACGGAGCGCACCCTGAGAAAGCTGAGGAAGCCGCGGCAAGAGAGCTTCGACCGGGAGATGGAGCTCACCGAGCACCTCGCCGAGTTGCGCACCCGCATCATCCGTGTCCTCGTCTACATCGCTCTGGGGATGGTAGTCACCTGGATCTACTACCAGCCGATCCTGGATGCGCTGGAAGCCCCGATTCTGCGCGTGAAGACGGACTCGCCATGGCGGTGGATCTTCACCAACATGTGGGAGCCGTTCATGCTCCGCCTGCAGATTAGCCTGGCGGCCTCGGTGGTGCTCACCTTCCCGCTCCTGTTCAAGGAGGCCTGGGGCTTTGTGGCGCCAGCCCTCACCCGCAGCGAGCGCAAGATCGTCTACCTGCTCGGGCCGCTGTGCGTGCTCCTCTTTCTCTCCGGCGTTGCCTCCGCCTTCCTGGTGCTGCCGCGGGGCATCGCCTGGTTCCTCACCTTCCTGCCCGAGGGCACGGAGCTGATGCAGCGGCTGAACGACTACGTCATCTTCCTCGCCAAGTCGTGCCTGGCGTTTGGTGCCGTCTTCCAACTCCCGGTGGTGATGCTGTTCCTCGGCCGCTTTGGGCTGGTGAACTCGCGCTTCCTGACGAAGTATTGGCGCCAGGCGATCGTGCTCTCCGCGGCGGCCGCCGCCATCATCACCCCGTCGGCCGATGCCTTTACCATGGTGGCGATGATGGTGCCGCTCACCGTGCTCTACGGGCTCAGCATCTTTCTGGTGAAGCTGGTGGAGCGCAAGGGAGACGCCACCGACGATCCTGCCGGCGCCGAGGAGTAGCCGGTGGATGTGCGTCGGTTCCTCGACCGGGTGCGCGCCGGGTCGGGCTACCGCGGCCAGGTGGTTCACCATCGCCGCCTCCCCGCCCGCCCGGCACGCCATCAGGACCCGGCACGTCCGTTGGAGCCGCGCCTACTCGCCTACCTCGAGCGGCAGGGGATCGCCCGCCTCTACACCCACCAGGCCCAGGCGGTGGATGCCGCCCGCGCCGGCAAGAACGTCCTCGCCGTCACCGCCACCGCCAGCGGCAAAACGCTTACCTACAACCTCCCGGTCATCGAGACGCTCTTGCGCCACCCACGCGCGCGGGCGCTCTACCTGTTCCCGACCAAGGCCCTGGCGCAGGACCAGTTGGGGAAGCTGCGCGAGTTCCACCTGCACCCGCACCTGCGCCCCGGCACTTACGACGGCGATACCCCGGCGCACCTGCGCTCCCAGTACAAGCGCGAGCTAAACCTGATCCTGCCCAACCCGGACATGCTGCACGTCGGCATCCTGCCGTACCACGGCGGTTGGGCTACCTTCCTGCGTAACCTGAAGTACGTGGTGGTGGATGAGATTCACACCTACCGCGGCGTGTTTGGGTCGCACGTCGCCAACGTGCTGCGGCGGCTGCGCCGGGTGTGCCAGCTCTACGGCGCCGATCCGCAGTTTCTTGCCTGCTCGGCCACGGTGGCCAACCCCGCGGAGCTGATGCACGCCCTGCTGGGCCCCGGCCGCGAGCTGTGCGTGGTGGACGACGATGGGTCGCCACAAGGGGCGCGACATTTCGTCTTCTGGAACCCGCCGCTGCTGAAGGATGGCTCGCGCGCCAGCACCAACGCCGACGCCACCCGCCTGCTGGTGGAGCTGCTGCTGGAGGGGGAGCGCACCATCCTGTTTGCCAAGGCGCGCAAGACGGCGGAGCTGGTCTTGCGCTATGCCCGCTTCGCCCTGCAGGAGGAGGCGCCGTCGCTGGCGGGACGGGTGACCTCCTACCGCGCCGGCTACCACGCGGATCAGCGGCGGCAGATCGAGCAGGCGCTGTTCCGGGGTGACCTGCTGGGGGTGACCGCGACGAATGCCCTGGAGCTGGGGGTGGATGTTGGTGGCCTGAGCGCGTGCATCCTCACCGGCTATCCGGGCAGCATCTCCAGCACCTGGCAGCAGGCCGGCCGCTGCGGCCGCAGCCACGAGGACTCGTTGGTGGTGCTGGTGGCACACGACAGCCCGCTCGACCAGTACCTGATGCGCCACCCCGACTACTTCTTTGGTCGGGCGCCCGAGCACGCCATCGTGGACCCGGAGAACCCGCACATCCTGGGGCAGCACCTCCTGTGCGCCGCCCGCGAACGCCCGCTGGAGCCAGAGCGCGACGGGCCACTCTTCGGTGCCTCCTCGCCGGCGCTGATGGCACGCCTGGGCGCGGAGGGGCGCCTGCGGGAGCGCAACCACGCCTTGCACTGCAGCAGCGATGATTTCCCGGCTGGCCAGGTGAACATTCGCTCTGCCGGCAGCGACCAGTACCGCATCATCCGGCGAGACACCGGTGAGGCGCTGGGCACCGTCGAGGATGCGCGCGCCTTCGAGACCCTCCACGCCGGCGCTATCTACCTGCACCTGGGCGAGGCGTTCCGGGTGGAGATGCTGGACATCCCCGGCCGCCGGGCGCTGGTCGTGCCCAGCAGCGGCGACTTCTACACCCAGGCACGCACCGATGTGGCCGTCTGCTTCGGGAAGCCGGAGGCACAGCGGCCACTGGGATCCACCACGGTGTTCCGAGGCCCGGTGGAAGTCGTGACGCAGGTGGTGAGCTACCGGCGCAAGCAGCTCTTTTCTGAAGCGGTGCTGGCCGACGTGGAGATGGAGCTTCCCGAGCAGCGGATCGCCACGCACGGGCTGTGGTTCACCCTGCCCCCGGCGCTGCGCGACCGCGTTATCGCCGAGGAGTATCACCTCACCGGCAGTATCCATGCCATCGAGCACGCCTCTATCGGCATCCTGCCTCTCTTCGTGCTGTGCGACCGAATGGATATCGGGGGGGTGTCGCACGCCTGCCACCCCGACACTGGTCTGCCCACCATCTGCCTCCACGACGCAATTCCGGGCGGCGTAGGGATCGCGGAGAAGGCCTACACGCTGTTGGAAGCGGTCCTCCAGGCTGCGCGGCGCAGCATCGAGGAGTGCCCCTGCGCCGAGGGGTGCCCGTCGTGCGTGCAATCGCCCAAGTGCGGCAACAACAACCAGCCGCTGGACAAGGCGGGCGCCGTGATGGTGCTGCACCACCTGGGACTGACCCCCGACGAGCACCCGTGAGGGGGTAGGGAAGGGGGTTCTGGTGCCGTGGGGCGCCTGGTTCCGGACAGTTTGCCGACGCGGCCGCCCGGGAACGGAAGGCACCAGAGGAGGAACCGCACTGATGGAGACGGAGGAGACGAAGACGTTGGCACTGCCGGTGGCCCTGGTGGCGGCGGCGACGCGCGCCCTGGGCGGGATCGGCGTGGGGCTGCTGCTGGCGGAGAAGATGGACCGCGAGACGCGGCGGGTGGTGGGCGGAGCGCTGCTGGCCGCGGGGATCGCCAGCACCTTTCCCCTCCTGCGCCACCTGTGCGCCAGTTGCTGCCGGCCGGCTGCCGCGGGCGCTGCCTAGCCTGGGTTGCCGGTCGTCGGAATCGCGAATTGCGAATCGCGAATGTAAGAGTTCAGGAATCGGAGTATGACGGGCCACGGGCGGGCGCGGACTGAGGGGCGCCCCGATGGGGTGTGGGTCAGGCTCGCCACCCCACGCGGGGTAGAGGCCGCTCTCCGTTCCAGCCCGCGTGCTGGAGGTCGCACTCCCATTCCTGAACTCTTGCGGACGGCAGTCGCGCGGGGGAAAGGCGATTCGCGGGCGCCGGCACTCCCGGCGCCCGGCACCGAGGCACGCCAGCATCGCCGCGCGGGAGCCCGCGGGGAGGGCGTGCCACTGCTCAGCCGGCGGCCGGCGGTTGGCGATCCAGGCGCTTCAGGCTCTCCGCCGCGTAAGAGCGCTCCTTTGGATCCCCATGCGCGGCCAGCGTCTCCAGGGCGACGCGGTGGGTCCGGTTGCGGCGCAGCAGACCCCGGGCAGCCTTCACGCGGGCGTGGGGGTCCTCACTCACCAGCATCTTGTTCCAGTAGGAGAGGCACAGTTGGTGGTAGGCGGCTTGTGCCTCTTCTTGGCTATCAAACACTCCGACGACCTTCGAGTCCTGCAGGAGGTAGTAGCGCCCGTCTTCCGGGACCCCTTCGGTCAGCCGCTCAAGCGAAAGGCCGGATCCCTCGATGTACTGTCTACTCACCGCTGCGCTCCTTTCGTGGGTCGCGCGTTACGAAGTCCTGCCGCCTCAGGGGTGTGGGGTATGGCGGTTGGGAGGGTTACTGAAACTATCATACCAAAAATAACCCCTTGCTGTAAAGACCGAACAAAAGTTTTGAGGATGGTATCAGCGGCGATGAGCAAGAAAGGCAGAGTGTGGTGGGGTGTGGTGGTGGCGGCGCTGACGGCGTTCGCGGTGCTGGAGATCGGGGTCACGGGCGGCAACGCTACCACGGCGCTGGTGGGGGCGGCGCTTGGACTGGTGCTGGG
>JAAZEB010000369.1 GCA_012512505.1 Armatimonadota bacterium
AAGAGACAGGGCTTCTTCCTGGCGCTGTGGCTCAGCATGTTCGGCCTGGTGCTGCTGCTGCACCGCCCCTGGGTGGAGAAGGAGAAGCTCTCGTTTCCCCTGGTGCAGCTCCCGCTGGAGATCACCCGCGCCGTGCCGGGCGAGCGCGGCTTCCTCCGCAACCCGGTGATGTGGCTTGGCTTCTCGCTCTCCTTCTTCTACAACGCCACCAACATCGCCCACGGCCTCTTCCCCTCCGTGCCGGGCATGGGCCGGGAGATCTGGATCGCGCCGTTCGACACGCCCCCCTGGAACGCGGTGGGCTCGGTGCGCCTCAACTACCGGCCAGAGCTGGTCGGCTTCGGCTACTTGGTCTCCACCGAGGTCAGCTTCTCCATCTGGTTCGCGTTCGTCATCGAGCGCTTGGTGGCCGTCCTCCTTTCGGCGATTGGATATCGAGAGCCAGGCGCGCCGTTCGTGCCGGAGCAGGCGCTGGGGGCTTACCTGGGGGTGGCGGTATCGCTGCTCTATCTCAGCCGGCGCCACCTGGCGGGGATTGTCCGGGCGGCGCTCGGGGCCGGCGCGCCGGAGCAGCGCGGCTACCGGGGGATTTTCTTTGGCTGGCTGGCCAGTGTGGCGGCGCTATTCCTCTTCTGTCGGCTGCTGGGAATGCAGTGGTGGGTGGCGGTCCTTTATCCCAGCCTCATCCTGGCGGTGGCTCTCGTCTATGCCCGGATGCGCGCCGAGGCGGGCGTGCCGGCGATCTGGCTTTTCCCCTGGGGAATGCCGAAGGCGATGCTTTTCGCCACTTTCGGCACGGCGCCGTTTACCGTCGGCGGCAGCGGCGCCACCCTCTCGGCGATGGCGCTGCTCGACTTCCTCTCGCGCGGCGCGGCAGTCTCGATGTCCGGCTACCAGGTGGAGGCGCTGCGCGCCGGGCACCTGGTGCGCGAGCGGCCGGGGCGATGGGTGGCCGGCCTGGCGCTGGCGCTGGTGCTGGGCGTGGCGCTCTCCTTCTACTTCCACCTGACGGGGCTGTACCGGGTGGGGGCACAACAGGTGCCGGGCGGCCTTTGGGGTTGGCACATGGCAATCCCCGAACACAACAACGCGGTGACCTGGCCGGAGTCGCCGCAGCCGGTGGCGCGGCCGCGCGTGGTCGCCCTGGGCGCCGGTTTTCTGACCGTGCTGCTGCTGCAGTTCCTCCGCATGCAGTTCCTCGGCTTCCCGCTGCACCCGCTTGGGTTTATGGTGGGGATCTCCTACGACAGCCTGGTGTGGTCGCCTTTCTTCGTGGTGTGGCTGGTGAAGAGCCTGGTGCTGCGCTTCGGCGGCATGCCGCTCTACCGGAAGACGCTGCCCGGCTTTCTCGGCTTCGCCCTGGGCCACCTGTTTGCCGTCGGGGTGGTGTGGGGCTTCCTCGGCGCCATCCTCAAGGGCCTCTATGAGGGCTACGCGATCAACTTCGGCTAGCGCGGCGGCACCTGCCGTGGCGCGCCGTACTTCCATCCCTGAGCTCTTCCCCCGTGAGCTGGTAGGGCCGCCTACCCGCCGCGCAGGTGCTTGCGCATCTCCCGGTAGATGCGCATCCCCGCCGTGGAGAGGTGGCTTTCCGGCAGCACCATCTCGATCAGGTGGGCGTGCTGGCGATCGGCGACCGCCGCGCGCCAGGCCGCGTCGAACTCCGCCGGGGTCGCCGCCCGGGCCGCGCGGCAGCCCATCCCGCGCGCCACCTGCACATACTCCAGCGGCTCAACGCGCAGGTAGGGGTGTGGCTCCCCCTCCATCACCCGCAGGGTGCCGTAAGAGCGATTGTTGAGCACCACCACGATCGGATGGGCCCCGTAGCGGACGCAATCGACCAGGGCGCCAGGCGTCATCTGGAAGGCGCCGTCACCCACCACCACCAGGGTGCGCCGCCCGGTGGCCAGCGCCAAGCCCAAGGCGCCCGGCACCGCCATGCCCATGGAGGCGTAGTAGGGCGAAGTGAAGTAGGAGTTCACCCGGGGCATCGCCACCAGCGTGGCGAGCATGAAGGCATCGCCCACATCGACGATCACGTTCCACTCGCGCAGCAGCTCCTCGGTGAGCGCCTGCGCCAGGTAGTCCAGGCCGAAGCCGCTCGCCGAGTCGGCCGGGCGGGCCGGCTCAGGGGCCCGGCACGCCTTCCAATGGCGGTCGGCGAGCTCCGGCAGCAGGCGGGCCAGCGGCGTGGCGTCGGCCCGCGTGCCGCCGTAGAAGAGGCCGGGAGTGCGCAGGTGCAGCACCTCCTCGTAGCGCAGCCGGCTGGTGCCCATCCCCAGGTTGAAGTCGGTCCACTGCTCGCCCACGTTGATCACGCAGTCGGATTCCGCCAGCAGTTCGCGGTTGCGGTCGCTCAGTTCGCCGCAGTAGATGCCCCGGTAAAGCGGGTGGGTCTCCGGGAAGGCAGACTTGCCCAGCCAGGTGCCGACGACCGGGGCGTTGAGGCGCTCGGCCCACTGCACCAGGCTCGCGTGCAGGCCAAACCGGTTCACCTCCATGCCGGCAATCAGCACCGGCCGCTCGGCATGCTCCAGCCGCTCCTGAAGCAGCGCCAGCGCCGCCCCGCCGCCGTTGGGTTGCGCCTCGGGGGCGGGGGTTTCGGGAGGCGCCTCCCGCTCGACGACATCGCGAGGGATCTCGAGGAAGGCGGGGCGCGAGCGGCGCCGGACGTAGGCGATCGCCTGGTGGATCTGGCCGGGGCCGAAGCGGCGCACGCCGCACGCCTGGAAGGCCCGGCTCTGGGAGGTGCTGCCGGCGCGGCCGTCGTGCAGGATCTCGTGGTGCAGCGCCACCGGCCGGCGGCGCTCCTGCCGGCCGGGCGCCCCCATCACCACCAGCAGCGGCGACCGCTCGGCCACCGCCTCCGCCACGGCGTTGAGCGCCGAGAGGCTGCCCACGTTGTAGGTGACCACCAGCACGCCCAGCCCGCTGGCGCGGGCGTAGAAGTCGGCCGCGTAGCCGCTCACCAGCTCGTTAGTAGTGCTGATGACCGGCAAGGAGGCCTCTTGGGCGGCGCGAAACAGGTTGAGCGCCATATCGCCCGGAATGCCAAACACGTGCCGCACGCCAGCCGCCGCCAGCTCGCCAAAGACCAGCCGCCCCAAAGTCATTTCGCTGTCACCCTTCGCCGGGAACGTCTCCGCTGCCGGGCGAGCGGAAAGGGCCTCTTTGCTCTCACATCCCGTGCAGCGATCTACCCACCAGGCGGGCGGATCAATCGCGGGGTGGTGCCCTGGGCCAAGCCGGGTGCAGGAGCACGCCCTGCCTACTGAGAACAGGCAGGTAGTGGCGCAGACTGCTGCGCGCGTAAGGAGGAGGAAGATGCTCTGGGCATTGGGAGGGGTTCTGTTGGCCGCCGCGGCGGGACAGGCCGCGCCGGCGGAGTCGCTGGTACTGGCGCGTGACGGCGAAAGTGCCTACACGATTGTCGTCGCTCGCGATGCCATCGCGCCGGAGAAGACCGCGGCCACGGAGCTGCAATCGTTCCTGAAGCAAGTGACCGGCGTAGAGTTACCGATCCGCCGCGAGGAGGAGGTGCCGGAGCGGGCCCGCCAGATCGTCGTCGGGCCCTCGGCGCGCTTCCGGGCGCTGGCGCCCGGCGTGAGCCTGGAAGGGCTGGGGCACGACGGCATCGTGATCCGCACGGTGGGCCGCAACCTGCTGCTGGCCGGCGGGCGGCCGCGGGGCACGCTCTATGCCGTCTATACCTTCCTGGAGGACGTGGTGGGCTGCCGGTGGTGGACCTCGCGGGAGAGCACCATTCCGCGGCGCCCGACACTGACGGTGCCACCGCAGAACATCCGCTACGTGCCGCGCCTCATCTGCCGCGAGGCGTTCTACCGTGATGCTTTCGACGGCGTCTTTGCCGCGCGCAGCAAGTGCAACGGCCACTTCGAGCGGGTGCCGCCGGAGTACGGCGGCCACTACACCATCCTTGGCTGGTGCCACACCTTCTACGAGCTGCTGCCGCCGAATCAGTACTTCGCCCAGCACCCCGAGTGGTACAGCGAGATTGGCGGGCAGCGCAAGTTTGAGGGCGCCCAGCTTTGCCTGACGAACGAAGAGATGCGGGCGGAGCTGACCCGCCAGGCGTTGGCCTGGATCCGCAAGGACCCGGCCGCGGGCATGATCTCCATCTCCCAGAACGACTGGCACGGCCGCTGCGAGTGCGCGCGCTGCCTGGCCGTCGAGCAGGAAGAAGGAGGCCCCTCCGGCCCGCTGATCCGCTTCGTCAACGCCGTCGCCGAGGAGATCGAGAAGGAGTTCCCCGGCTTCTTGATCGAGACGCTGGCCTACACCTACACCCGCAAGCCCCCGCTGAAGACGAAGCCCCGGGACAACGTGGTGATCCGCCTCTGCTCCATCGAGTGCTCCTTTGCCCACCCGATGGATACCGGCGAGGAGAACCGCACCTTCCGTGAGGATGTGGAGGGCTGGAGCAAGATCGCCAAGAACCTCTACATCTGGAACTACGTCACCAACTTCTCCAACTACCTGCTCCCGCAGCCGAACATGCGGCAGCTTGCCAACCACCTGCGCTTCTTCGTGAAGCACAACGCCATCGGCCTCTTCGAGCAGGGCGACGCCGGCTCCGGCACCGGCGACTTCATCGAACTGCGCACCTGGGTACTCTCGCACCTGATGTGGGACCCCGCGCGGGATGAGCGCCAGCTCATCCGCGAGTTCCTGGAGGGCTATTACGGCGCCGCCGCCCCTCACCTGCAGGCGTACCTCGATACAGTGCATGACGCCGTCGAGCGGGAGGGCGTTCGGCTGCCTTGCTACGTCACCGATACCTCCCCGTTCCTGAAGCCGGACGATATTGACCAGGCCACCCTGCACTTCCGCAAGGCGGAGGAGGCCGTCGCCGGCGACCCGGTGCTAGCAAAGCGTGTTCGGCGCGCCCGGCTGCCGCTGGACCTGGTGTGGCTCACTCGCTATCAGGCACTGCGCCGCCACGCGCAGGTAAACGGCAAGCCGTTCCTGGGCCCCGAGGATGGACCGGCGGCGTGCGAGGAGTTCATCCGCGTCTCCCTGGAGAACAACGTCGGCCAGTATGGGGAGGGCCGGCCGTTCGAGCCGTATGCCGAAATACTGCGGAGCCGCTTCGGGCCGCCGGCAACCCCGCCCGCCGAGGTACAGGGTCGGGATCCGGAGGACTGGCACGACTTCCAGCAAACGGAGATGTCGCTGGCTGGCCTGGGCACGTGGGTGACGCTGGTGGATGACCCGGCCGCCTCCGATGGCAGGGCCGCTCGCATGCCAGGCGGGCACACAAACTGGGCAGCGCAGTACCCGATCAGCGGCGACGTAGCCGACGGCAGCGCCTGGCGCTGCTACGTCTATGCACGGCACGAAGGGAAGGCGCCCACCGGCACCGCCTTCCTGATGGGCATCTACGACGGCCCCGGTGCAAAAGACGTCGTCCGGCACACCGAGACGCTGGAGTCTGGCAGCGATGGGAAGTATCGGGTCTACGACCTGGGCGTCCACGTGCTGAAGCCGGGGATGTACTTCTGGGTGGCCCCGCCCGGCAACGCCGATGCCGTCGAGGCGGTTTACGTGGACCGGTTCGTGCTGGTGCGCGAAAAGCAGTAGGGAAACCAAGAACCGGCGCGCTCCTTTGGGCGGAGCCCCCGCGAGGGCTTCGTCAGGAGGGAGCGCGCCGGACGCCTAACCATCTCCAGGAACATTTGGCTTGCGCCGCGGCCAACGCCAACGGCCGAGGGCGAGCGGGGCCCAAACCCCAGAAAGGGGGCAGAAAATGCCCACACGCGTTTTCGGTGAGCGAGAGCTCGAACTGCTGCGGGAGGTGCTGCGTTCCGGGAACCTTTCCTCGCTGGGCGGGGGGACAATGACTTCCCGCTTCGAGGCAGAGTTTGCCCGGGCCTTGGGCGCGAAGCACGGGGTGGCGATGAACGCCGCCATGTCGGTGCTGCACGCCTCTGTGGCCGCCGCCGGGGCCGGCGCCGGCACCGAGGTGATCTGCGACCCGGTTTGCGTCTTCGGCGCCGTGGCGACGATGTATCACAACGCGGTGCCGGTGTTCGTGGACATCGATCCCTACACGATGAACATGGACCCGGAGCAGATCGAGGCGAAGATCAGCGAGCGCACCAAGGCAATCGTGGTGACGCACTTATGGGGTATGCCGGCCCCGATAGACCGCATCGTCGAGATTGCCCACCGGCACGGCCTCATCGTCATTGAGGACTGCGCGCACGCGCTGTTGGCCACCTACAAGGGGAAGTGCGTCGGCACCTGGGGCGATATCGGTTCGTTCAGCTTCCAGATGTCGAAGCAGCTTGGCCTGGGCGATGGCGGCATGGGCGTTACCAACAGCGACGAGCTGGCGGCGGCGCTGGGGCTGCACGGCGGCGCCCCCACCTTCACCGCCGTGGCGCACGGCCTGCACTGGAACTACCGAATGACCGAGCAGACGGCCGCCATCGGCATCGCCCAACTGGAGCGTGCCCCGGCCATCATGGAGGAGCTGATCGCCATCGCCCGCCTCTACGACCAGGCGGTGGAAGGCTGCCCCTGGCTGATCCCCCAGCGCGGGCCAGGCGATCACCAGAGTACCTACCACTTCTGGGCGGCCGGCTTCTGGGGCGACAAGCACGGCATCACCCGGGCAGACTTCCAGCGCGTGCTGGCCGAGGAGGGGTGCGGGCTGACGATGGGCTACACCGGCATGCCCGCCTACAAGCACCCGCTGCTGCAAGAGCGCTGGGGCTATCCCAAGGGGTGCCCGCTCGATTGCCCCCGCTACACCGGCAGCGGCAACCGGTATCCGGACGGGCTGTGCCCGGTGGCCGAGGACGTGATCCCGCGCATCGTCCTGGCCTACACCTTCAGCGAGAAGGAGGGGCACGAGCGAGCCGCCGAGGCGCTGCGGCGCGCCATCACACGCCTGAGCTGAGCGCCGCCCGGGGAGGCCTCCGGGCCTCCCCGGGCGCCAGTGGGAAGGATTATTCGTGACTCGAGTGCTACTGTGCCTGGCCGCCATCGCCGCGGTCTCCCCAGCCCTGGGCGCCGATCCCAACACGCCGACAGTGACGCTCACCCCGGAGGCCGCGACCGTCGCCATCGCCGGCCAGAAGCTTTCCGCCGCGCTGGCCGACGGGAAGCTCACCCTGGAAACCCCCGCCCGACCCTACCACCTCACCGTCTCCATCCTGCACGGCGATGGCTGGGCCACGCCAGAGCGTTGTACCCGGCAGCCGCGCCCGCGGCGCAGCCGCGATGCCGCCCAGGTGAGCATCACCTACCCGGTGGCCGGCGAACGGGAGTTCGTCGTGGAGCTGGCGGCCTACCGGGGCGTGCCGGCCCTCTTTGTCACCAGCCGCCTGGTACACCGCAAGCACGCCGCGGGCGACTACTATTACTGGTCCACCGACGCCACGTCGGAGCGCTACGCCTTCCCCGGGGAGGGCGGGCCGCGGGAAGCCACGGTCGATCTGGCCCAGTGGACCACCCTCCCCCACCACGACTGGCTCTTCCTGCCTGGCGACCAGGGTGGTCTGGCGGTGCTGCCGACGAACATGGCCGGGCGCGCGCCGGGCGCCGAGGGCAGCTTCTACCTGCACGCCTTGCCGCGCTCAACCCTGGTGGGGCCTGGCGACGCACTGCGGGCGAGCTTTGGCCTGGCCGGAGTGGAGAGCGCCGCCGCCGCGGCGAAGGTATCGGCCCAAGCGCGTCGGCGCCGCGTTCCGGCGCTGGCGCTCGTCTCGCGAGAGGCTGCCAAACCGGACTACGGCCCGCCGGCCCCCGACTGGGTGCGGAATGCCGGCGTCTACAACCTTTACTACCGACCGGCGGCGCAGTGGACCGACGACGTAGTGCAGGAGCGCCTGCGCCACCTGCCGTTCATCGTCGGCAGCACGCCGGACAAGGCAGCGCTGGAGCGCTGTCACCGCGCCAGGGTGCGCCTGCTGCACTACGTCATCTATACCTGCCTCCTCGATACGGCGATGCAGGTGCGCGAGGGCGGCACCGTCTACAGCGAGTGGCTGGAATCAATCGACCACGAACGGCGCGACCTGAAGGACCACCCGGATTGGGTGTGCATCGGCCCGGACGGCAAAGTGCAGAAGGATGCCTGGGGCCAATCGCACGGGCACCCGGGCCTGCTCAACACCTGCTTGCACCAACCCGGCCTGCAGGAGGCCGCGCTGCGGCAGGTGCGGCTGCTGATGGAGATGGGCTTCGACGGCGTCTTTGTGGACCTGGCGGGCCCCACCGTAGAGTGCTACGGCCCGAAGTTCGGCAAGCACACCCATCCCGACCCGACGAAGACGAACACGGAGGCGTACGCGGAGCTGCTGGCGCGGATCTACCAGACCGTGAAGCGCTACGGGCGCGACCGGGTGGTGATGCAGAACACCTGCACCGGCGTGCTGCCCGGTCAGTGGCGCTGGTGCGACATGCAGATGCTGGAGGCGTTCCCCTTCGGGAGCGAGTCGGGCGAGATGACGGCCACCTGGCCGGAGCTGCAGTGGGCCGGCCTGCGCCATGCCGAGGCGGTGAAGCACGGCAAGCTGCCGGTGCTGCTGCCCTACCTGTCGAAGGTGCCGGAAGCGCGGGTGCGCGAAGCCTCCCTCTTCAGCTTCGCCTACGCCCACCTCTACGGGTTCCTGTGGGCCGACGCCTTCACCTTGCACGACCGGCCGGAGGCACGCGCCTTCGCCATGGAGCTGTACCGCGTGCGCCTCGGCAAGCCGAAGGGCGCCCCGCGCACCAGCGGCACCACCCTCTACCGCGCCTTTGAGAACGGGCTGGCCCTCCTCAACCCCTCGAAGCAGCCGGTCACCGTGCAAGTGCCGGCCGGCCGCGCACCGCTGGCCGACGTGGGCTATGGCCGTGCCCTCACCCCCTCCGGAGGCACGCTCACGCTGGAGCTCGCCCCGGAATCCGGACGGGTGCTGCTGCGGAAGCCATGACGGGCCTGTTCCGCCAATCCGGAAGTTAGGCCGGCTGGCAGAGGCCCGATGGCTCGGGCACTCCGGCCAGTTGCCTGGGAGAGCAACGGAGCGCCGCAGCGATGCGGCTTCCCAGACCCAGAAGCCCGATGGCTCGGGCACTCCGGCCATCTCGCTGGAGGAGGAACATCCCCCCGGGGCTGGAGACCCCTCCTAACACCAGGGGATGTTGGCCACCCATCGGCGTCGGGAGACGCCTCCTATGGCGGCCGGCGAGACGCCGGCGATCCGGCCTCTCGGTGGGGGGTGAGACCACCGTCGGATTGCCGGCTGCCGGCGCACCGATCGGATCCCCGTTCCTGAGTGCTGACGGGAGAGCGGGGGCGGCCCGGGCTTGCGTCATCACCTCCAATGCCGTTTCCGGTTGGCGATGAGGGAGGTGGGGAGGCCCCACCTCCGGCTCCGAGCGTTGTCGCCTCCGGGCCGCCCGCGGTGTTGGGCCGGCGCTGCCGGCCGGGGGAAGGCGCGTTACTCGCGCTCGTGCTCCTTGCCTTTCTGGACCAGCTCGCGCAAGCGCTCGCCCCCCTTGTGGCCGAGTTCCTCATAGCCCTCGTGCCCGAGCAGCCCCTTGCGCGCCTCGCCCAGCTTCTCACCCGCCTCGCGCATCTGCTTCTTCAGATCCTCGTCCTCTTTGCGCATCGGCGCACCTCCGCCGGGGCTTATTCCCGAACCGCCCGGACCCGCAAACCAGGCGAACCGCCCCCGGCGTGAGCCGGCCCGGGCCGGGGTATACCCGCCTCGAGGAGGAACGCGATGGAGTTGAGCGCGAAGGAGTGGCGCAAAATCTGGGAGCAGCTTTACAACGACGGCCACAGCAACCTGGCCGGCCGCATCGCCCACGACCTCGGTCACGTGTGGAACAGCGACAACTGGGATCAGCGCGTCAGCCTCGATTTCGACCTGGAAGACTGCCGCCTCGTGCAGGATGCCGCCGTCCGGGCCGGCATCAGCGCGAGCTGGTAGCCCCTCGGCCACCCCGCCGAACCACTCTCCCCCTCGCCTCGGGGTGCCGTCGCCACGAATCCCGCCCGGGGGGCGGCAGCCGTCGCCGGCTCGCTACCGCCCCCCGGGGCCAGGTGCCCCTCAGAGAGTCCACACGCTAGCACAGACTGGTCATACCTGGGGCGTGCCTAGTCACTATCCGCCTGCTCAGCCGGCCGGCGGAGGTTTGGCGCCTTGACGGGGAGGGTATAACATGCTAGAATGCTCTGGCAGGGAGGGTTGATGCATGAGCCCGCTGGAGCAAGCAGCCCTGGTCGCCGTGATCGCCATCGCTCTTGTCGATGTCGCCAGTGTGGTGGTGCTGGCGATCTTTGCCCGTTCCGCCTACAAGCAGATTCGTAGCCTCAGCGAGAGGGCCGACAGCCTCACCAAGCAGGCCGAGAGCGTGCTCGCGAAAGTCCGGGATACGGCGACGCACGTGGGAGACCGGGCAGAGAAGGTGTCCAGCGAGATTGCCGGGAAAGCGGAGCACATCGCGGATTTGAGCGAGCGCGTGGTGGAGCGCGTGGCGCAGCGAGTCGATACCACCTCCGCAATCGTGCAGGAGGCCATCACCCACCCGGTCATCAACCTGGCCAGCGCCCGTGCTGGGCTGGGAAAGAGCCTGGAGGTCTGGAACGAGCTCTCCAAGGCGAAAGGAGGGAACGGCAAGTGAGCGATGGCAGCAAAGATTTCGCCCTCGGTCTCATCATCGGCGGTCTGATCGGGGCCGCGGTGGCACTCCTTTACGCGCCAATGGCGGGCGAGGACACTCGCCGGCGGGTTGGCGAGCGGCTGGGCGATCTGGCCGAGGAGGCGAAAGGCAAGGCCTCGGGAGTGGCCGAGAGCGCCCGCGAGCGCGCCACGGGTGCCTTGGGCACGGCGCGGGAGCGCGTCGGCGAGGTGACAACCACCTTGCGCGAGCGGGTGGAAGACTTTCGCGGCCGCGCCGCCTCCGCCATGGAGGCCGGACGCGAGGCCGCGCAGGAGAAGCAGGAAGAACTGGCGCAGCGCGTGGAAGAAACCTCGGCGCCAGTGATCAACCCGGAAACGGCGTAACCGCCGTCGCACCGGGAAGCCAGGCAGCACCTCGGAGACGTCCGAGCCGGCCTGTTCGGTCCGACCTGCCGCCTTCATCCTCTGAAGGCGGCGTGCCCCCGCCGGCGGACAGGGTGGTTGCCTCCTTCGGCCAGGACACTGTCGTGCGCAGGAAGCGGACCTGCCACAGCCAGGGAATGCCGCGTCGCAGGCTCTTTTTGGTGCTGTACCAGTAGCACCGGGAGCCAGCGGCGGGGCAAGCTCCGAGGGGAGGAAGATCGAGTAACACGATCTGGTGGAGCGCTCGCGGCCCGCATGGCAGCGCGCCGGGACTCGCCCGGCGCCCGTGGTAAGGGGTGGTGGTCCGCGCCGCACTCAGGTTCTGGTAGCGGCTTGCCGCTGTCCAAGGGGTGGCGCAGATTGCATTCCGAAGGAGGTCAGCTCGATGGCAGAGCGGAAGCAACGCCCAGGGCCCAAGCCCGGATCGGAAGGAGCAGCACGCATTGCCAACGCCCACCGGGGCTCGCACGCACATGACCGCGAAGGGGGCTTCGCGGCCGATCCGGCGTTGGCGCGCAGCGCCGGGAGGTTGGGGGGAGAGCGCGTCAAGGAAAAGTACGGCCCCGGCTTCTACACGGAGATCGGTCGCAAAGGCGGCGAGGCGGTGCGCGACGCACACGGCACCGAGTTCTACTCACAGATCGGCAAGAAGGGCCGGGAGGCGCGCGCCAAGCGCCAGCGGGAAGCCGCCGGCTCCTAAGGATGGTGGCATGCAAACGCAGCGGGGCGGAGGGGGCAGGCCCACTCGCCGACCGACGCTGAAGGTCGTTCCCCTGCTTCTGCGCTTGCATGTCACCACGCTTACGGGCCGTGGTGGCGGCCAGCACTAACCCGGCACGCCAACCAACGATGGGTCAGGCGCGGTTGCCAGCAGTTCGGCAACCTGCCTGACCCAGTCTTCTTCCCACCGCGCGAAGTTCTCGATCCCCACCCGCGGCAGCGCCTCGGAGGGTAGCTGTGCCAGCCGGCGCAACACGCGCAGCTCCTGCTCGACATCGATCCGTTCCGGACAGCGCTCGTCCACGGCACGGATGATGCGCTGCGCCAGCCACACGGCCCCCAACGCCACCGCGGTGTGCGGCGCGTCTACATCCACGTGGAACTGACCCATCGGTTCCTCGCGCCAGTTCCAGTAAGTCACCCCGCGGATGCCGCGCCCGCACAGGGTCACCGCCTGCAATTCGAGGACTAGGTGCTCCATCAGGTGGGCGATCTCCGTGGCAGCCGCTTCCCGTTGAAAGCTCAGGTTCCCGTCGTTGAAGCAACGGTGTTTCTTCAGGCGCGGGAGCAAGCGGAACAGACCCCGCGCCAGGTGTGGCTTATCGCGGGTGTTGAAAGGCTCTGCCATGCGGAGGGTGATCTTGAGCTTCTCTTCTTCGAAGGCGATGCGAAGGATCTCCAAGACGTAATGCCTATCCTCTCAACCGGTAGCCCGGCACTGGGGTCTGCGCCCCGGCACCCCCCGCCCGCCCTCCAGGGCGAACGGGTACCGCCCAGCGGAATCCCCGCTTGGCGGCGGGCTACAGGAGCATCGGCCCGCAGCGTGACCGGCAGGGGGCAGCTCACAGTCGCGGCCGGCCTCTTTCATTATCGGACACCGATCCCTTCTCTTTATAGGCAAGTTATAGGCAAGCGTTAAGTGCGATACTGACCGGACCCGCCAGGCACGGCAGCAAACCGGCAGCGGCCAGCGCCGCCCACTCGCTCACCTCGGTAACCGCGCCGTAGCTATCGCCGGTGAGGCCGCCCAGGCGCTGGTGCAGGCGCACCGCCACGCCGAGCGCCACGGCCCAACCGGCACCCAGCCACACCAACGCCGGCACGCCAGCGGTAAGGAAACAGAGCACCACGGCAGTGATCGTGGCCGCCACCACCTGGGCACGGCCCGTGACGTTCTGGAACGCGCTTCCGGTGCCCTGTGCCCGGGCATAGGGGAAGCACGCCACCGCCCACACCTGGGCGCAGCGCCCGATCACCGGCGCCAACAGCAGCGCCGTCCACTGGGGGCCGCCCGGCCCGGCAACAAAGGCGAAGCGCAACAGCACCGCGGCACAGCCACCCAACACGCCGAACGAGCC
This sequence comes from Armatimonadota bacterium, assembly GCA_012512505.1. GTDB lineage: Bacteria > Armatimonadota > JAAZEB01 > JAAZEB01 > JAAZEB01 > JAAZEB01. Next base: position 13,142 of record JAAZEB010000369.1, read on the forward strand.
AACGCGCGAATCGCGCATGATCTCCAGGGCGCGCTCGCGCGTGTGCCCGCCGAAGATGCCGTCGCAGGTGTCCATCAGGCCATCCAGATGGAGACCGCCGGTGACCATGGCATTGACGATCACCGCGGCCGCGCCGGCCAGCAGCGGATTGCCCCAGAGCCGATCCACGCCCACGGCCGCCGCCGCCACCAGCCCGCCTACCAACAGGCCAACACCGGGGAAATACGCCGCCGACTTGCCGAGTTCCTCGAAAGCCGCGCACGGTCCCGGTATCGGAAGCCGCGTCAGGAAGCGGGCCGCCAGAACGAAGCGCCCAACCACCGTGGCAGGAAGCGTTGCCGCAGGCATTTTAGCACAATCCTCCATGAGGCGCAATTGAGACCGCCAGCCCCTCGCGGCCAGGCTAGGCAGCCGCACGCGGTGTTCCCTGCCCTCACTACGAACGCGGCCCCGCAGACGAGCTCCCAGCGGGCACCTGGGAGCCTATCCCCTTGAGCGCGGCGATGCAACTCACTTCACCGACAGCGGAATGCCGGCCACCAGGAAGTAGACCGCGTCGGCGGCGGCGGCCACCTGCTGGTTGGCGCGGCCGGCGATGTCGCGGAACGCCCGCCCCAGCGGATACTCCGGCACCAACCCCAGGCCGACCTCGTTACCGACGATCACGGTGCGGCAAGGTGCCTCCCGCGCCGCCGCCAACAGCGACTCCAGCTCGGCGGTCACCTCGCTTTCGGCAGTGGTCGCGTCGTTGCCCGGCGCCAGCAGCACGTTGGTGACGAAGAGGGTGAGGCAATCGAGCAGCACTGCGTCACTCTCCGGCGCCCAGCGGCGCAGCGCAGTAGCGATCTGCCGTGGTTCCTCCACCGTGCGCCAACTGGCCGGCCGGTCCTCCTGGTGGCGGCGGACGCGCTCGGCCATCTCCGCGTCGCCCACCTCGGCGGTGGCCAGGTAGGTAACGCGCGGGCCGGCCGCGGCCGCCAGCGTCTGGGCATAGCGGCTCTTGCCGCTGCGCGCGCCCCCCAGCACGAACAGAATCTGCCCCATTACCCCCCCACCCTTCGTGACCGCCGCAGCAGATACAGGAAGAACGGAACGCCGGTGAACGCCGTCAACACCCCGATCGGCATCTCCGTCGGGGCGAAGGCGGTGCGCGCCAGGGTGTCGCACACCACCAGGAAAAGCGCGCCCACCAGCGCCGCCGACGGGATCAGCGCCCGGTGGTCCGGCCCCTGCACCAGGCGCACCACGTGCGGCGCGATCAGGCCGACGAAGCCGATGATGCCGGACACGGAAACGGCGGCGGCACTGGCCAGCGCCGCGCCAGTCAGCACGATGATCTTCATCCGCTCGACATCGACGCCGAGGTGAAGCGCGCTCTCCTCACCCAAAAGCAGGGCGTTCAGGTCGCGCGCGTAGAGCCAGCTCAGCCCGCTGCCGAGCAGCGCGTAGGGCACGGCCACCGCCACCCGCGGCCAGTCGGCACGGTAGAAGCCGCCCAGCATCCAGAAGTAGACGGCGTTGACCACCTCGTGCCGGTTGCTGAGGGCGATCAGGAACGACATCGCGGCGGAGAGCAGGGCGCTCATCGCCACTCCGGCCAGCAGCAGCGTCTCGGTATGCACCCGCCCCCCGGTCCGCCCAAGCAGGTAGACAACCCAGGCGGCGGCCAGGGCGCCGAGGAAGGCGAACAGCGGCACCGGCGCCATCCCCACGGCCGTCATGCCCAGACCCAGGGCAATGGCCAGCGTGGCCCCAAGCGCCCCGCCGGCCGAAATTCCCAGCAGGTACGGGTCGGCCATCGCGTTCTTGAACAGGCCTTGCAGCGCCGCCCCGGAGGTTGCCAGGCCGGCACCGACCACCGCCGCCAGCACCACTCGCGGCAGCCGGATTCGCACGATCGCGTCGGCCGGTGTCGCCTCCGGTCGCCCGGCCAGGGCATCGGTCAGGGCGCGCAGCACCTTGCCAGGGGGCACCGGCACCGGCCCAATGCCGACGGCAAGCACCGCCGCCGCGATCAAGAGCAGGCTGAGCACCAGCCAGACGGTACGCCTCTGGCGCGAGCGCTTCTGCACCGGGGTCATTGCCCTTCCCCCAGGCGGCAGCGGCGCTTTGCGGCCGCGGTCCGGCAGGGGACAAACGCCGGGACACCCTGAGGGCCAACGGGGCGGACCACCACGCGGCGCAACTTAGAACACCTCCGGGTGGATGGCGCGCGCCAGGTGGCGGATGCCTTCCGCCAGGCGCGGCGTGGGGCGCAGCACCGGGTCGGCGGGCACGCGGCAAACGCGTCCGGTACGCACGGCGCGCAGCGCCCCAAACCCAGACCGTCGGGTGGGATCGCCGGCGGCCCCCTGCGCCATGCTGGCAACGATGTAGACCTCCGGGTCGGCCGCCAGGAGGGCTTCCAGGCTGAAGGTGGGAAACGGGCGCGGCTGCGCGGCCGCCACATTACGGCCGCCGGCAGTGCGGATCAGGTCGTCCAGGAACGTTTTCGGGCCGACGCTCTGCAGCGGTTCGTGCCACATTTCCAGGAAGACGGAACGGCGGGGGCGTCCGGCCACCGCGCGCGCCACGGCGGCAAACTGGCGCTCCATTTCCCGCGCCACCGCCTCGGCGGGCGCCTCCAGGCCGAGCAGACGGCCCACGGAGCGCACGTTGCGCGCCACGTCCGGCAAGCGCACCGGGTTCAGCACGAAGATCGGCGCACGGAAGGTATTCTCCAGTTCGGCCACCGACTGCGGCGTGATGGTGGCGCTGGAGAGGAGGATTGCGTCGGCGCGGGCAGCCACGATCTGTTCCACGCTGGGGCGCAGGAAGTCGCCGACGCGTGGGATCGACTTCACTTGCGGCGGGTAGTCGGAGGCGGTATCGATCCCGACCAGGCGAGAGCGCCCGCCGATGGCACAGACGATCTCCGTCACGTTGGGGGCAAGGGAGATCACCCGGCGCGGCGGCCGCTTCCCTTGCCAGACGCGCCCCAGGTCATCGGCCAGCGCCTCAGCGCGGCGCGGCGGCGCGGTGGAAGCGGGCTGCTGGGGAGCGGCGTCAGAGGAGGAGGCCGGCGGGGCCGGTGGTTGGCGGCAGCCACCCCCGCCAAGGAGGGCAGGCAGCAGCAACAAGGCAAGCGCAAGGCGCAGCGGCATCGTCGTCGGCACTCCGCTCGCCCAAGCCGGCGGGAGGCAAGGGGGACAGCCCCCGTCTCCTGCTACCCGGCGGGCACAACGATGCCGTCAGGGTGGGCGGGAAGCGTCACTCCCCCCTCTCTCGCGAAGGGCGAGAATGACCACCCCGGCGCGCGCCGTGGGGCGGGCGCGGGGTCGGGCAGCGGGTTGGGTGTCTGACTTCCCGCGCGGGCATCTCAGCGCCACGCGAGTTACAGTAGCGGGACTGTGCCGGACTTGCACCGGGCTTCCCCACTCGCCCGCCGTCGTGCGGCCGGGCGACCCGTGCCTAGTGTTCTAGCGCGGGCACGCCTCACTGAGAGCCTATCCGAAGAGCACGGATACGGACCAGAGTGCCCGAGCCATCGGGCTTCGGCAGTCTGGAAGCCGCGTTGCTGCGGCACTCCGTTACTCTTCCCCGGGGATCATCGGAGTGCCCGAGCCATCGGGCCTCTTGGCCGCATGGCTGCAGCACTCCGCCACTTTCCGGGCAGGCTCTTAGCGCGCCAGGCACGCGCTGATTATAGCGCGCCACCGGAGGCGTGTCAAGTCAGCGCGGCGGCAAGTGTCACTGCTCAGTGAAAAGTTCCATGGTTGTTGCTCAGTGACTTTTTCCATACCCTATGGGTATGGAGAGCATCACCTTGAGCAAGGAACAACAGCGCAGGCTGGAGATTATCCACCGCGTGCAG
>JAAZEB010000370.1 GCA_012512505.1 Armatimonadota bacterium
CTTCCCTTGCTACCCCGGGTCTGCCCCGGGGTCACCTGCTCAGGATAACAGACTCCCGGCTGTATGCTAACATGGTGCATCAGTACACCTAGCTCTTAGACTAGCGACGGAACCCCATTTTCATCCTTCTGGGTGGCCACCTGCCGGGCATGGAGGACGCCAGGGAGAGGCCGGCGGGACGCCGGCGATCCGACCCATCGGCTTTGGATGCGCCTACGGCGGGGGCAGGCTGGGGGGCACCACAAACGAAGGGCCACACCCCGGGTGGGCAAGGTTTGCCCAGCGGGGTGTGGCCCCGGAACGGTTCCCCGCGCGGCGGCGAGGCCAGGCGGGGTGGCGCTTGCGGCGGGGGCTACTTGCGCAGCAGGCCCCGCGCGATGAGCGTCTCGGCGATCTGCACGGCGTTGGTCGCGGCTCCCTTACGCAGGTTGTCGGCGACCACCCAGAAGTGCAGCGTGTTCGGCACGAACGGATCTTCGCGCACGCGCCCGACGTAGGTCTCATCCTTGCCCGATGCCTCGATCGGGAGGGGATACGCCGGCCCGCCGGCATCGGCCACCGCCGGATCGTCCACCACGACGATGCCGGGCGCCGCGCGCAGCAACTCCAGCGCCTGCGCGCGCCCGATCGGGCGCTCCGTCTCCACCGTGACCGACTCCGAGTGGCTGTTGAAAACCGGCACGCGGATCGTGGTGGCGCTGATGGCGATGCGGTCGTCGCCCAGGATCTTGTGCGTCTCGGCGATCATCTTCCACTCCTCGGAGGTGTAGCCATCCGGGCGGAAGCCGCCGATCTGGGGGATCAGGTTGAAGGCGATCGGGTACTTGTAGGCCGCGGGCGCGGGCAGCGGCTCGCCCTGCGCCCAGGCCTTCGCCTGCGCCTCCAGCTCCTTGATCGCCGAGCGGCCAGTACCGGAGACCGCCTGGTAAGTGGAGACGATCACACGCTTCAGTTTGCCGGCGTCGTGCAGAGGTTTGAGTGCGGCCACCATCTGAATCGTGGAGCAGTTGGGGTTGGAGATGATCCCTTCGTGTTTGTCGAGGGCCTCCGGGTTCACCTCAGGAACGACGAGCGGCACGTTCGGCTCCATGCGGAAGTCGGCGCCATTGTCAATGACGACGGCGCCGCGACGCACGGCCTCGGCCGCGAAGGTCACGGCGGCACCCTTTTCTCCCTCGGTGCCCGCGAAGAGCGCCACATCCACCCCCTCGAATCCCTCGGGTGTGGTCGCGCGCACCTCATAAGAACGCCCGTCCAAGCTGATGGTGCGGGCGGAGCGGGCGAACACGCGGATCTCGCGGGCAGGGAAGTTCCGCTGCGCCAGAACACGCAGCATCTCCTCTCCCACCGCGCCCACTCCCACTACAGCAACGGTGTACTCACTCAACTCTCGCACTCCTCTGTCTTTGCCGTTTGGCCGGCAGCCGGGGGCCGCGAGCGAACAGAACGTCTGCACCGCTATTGTTGCGCCACGCGGCCCGCCCCAAACGTTGTCTTCCGCCAGTATAACAGGCCATCCGCGCCGAAGTCAAGGCTGGGTAAGCTGCCGCTCCCCAAGCCAGCGCTTCCTGGGGTAGGAGGCGCCCCGGGCGCGGCTACTCCTCCTCGTCCAGGTCGCCCATGGCGGGCATCCCCTTGCCGCCCAGCATCACCTGCAGGCTGGTCTTCGTCTGCACGCGCGGCAGCGGCTGCGCCTCGGCCAGCGCCACGCCCGGCCCATAGCCGACCATGGTCAGGAAGACCATGTCGCACCCCTGGAAGATGCCGGCCGGCACGGTTACCTCCTGGCGGTCGGGCGCCATGAAGATCGTCTTCGCCACATAGTCGCGCACTTCGGCCATTTGCAGGAAGCCGTAATCCATCCCCATCTCTTCGCGCACCTCGGAGGACGACCAGATGATGAGGGTGTTCTGGCCCTGCATCCCCATCATCAGCGCGTGGGTGCCCAGGATGTTCGGCAGCGGCTTCCAGGCGAAGCGGATCGCCTCCGCCAGCGGCGGCTGCTTGGTCAGGTCGGGGCTGGTGAGGTCAATCGGCGGCAGGAAGTTCACGTGCTCCGGCACCTCGATGGAGACATTGCCGGTGTAGGTGGTGTTGAGGGTGTACTTGCCCGCCAGCGCCGCATCAGGGGCGATCTGGCCGGGCTGCTTCTTCGTCGGCCAGTAGCCGGTGGTCCAGTTCGGCTTGTAGAAGTACGACTCCTGGCGCTGGGCCTTGGCCGCCGCCTCACGCATTGCCGCCTGCTGCTCCGGCGTCAGCTTGTCGAAGGTGAAGATCTCCGGCTGCCCGGGCTTCACCGTTGCCGACGAGCCCCAGTAGCGTTTGATGGTGAACTCCGGCGGCGTGCCTGGCTCCGGGTCCTCCTCGTCCCCGTCGGCGTCGTCCGTGGCGGTTGCAGGTTGCGGACGGTACAGCTC
>JAAZEB010000371.1 GCA_012512505.1 Armatimonadota bacterium
CTCATCACCCTCTCCCCGGACGCTCCCGCGGCACCGCCTCAGCGCGGCACCACCGACTCTAGCAGCAACTGCCGCAGGGCCCGCACCAGCCGCTCGTCCGCCGCGGCGCTGTTCGGCAGCCGCAGGCTCCCCTCGTAGCTCGGCCCGCCGCCCGCCAACAGATCCAGGAAGCTGCGGCGGCCCAACTCGACGACGGTCGGTCGGCCGGTGATCCCGGCCGAGCGCGCCGCCAGCGCGATGGCGTCTTGCAGGTTTCCCAGTTCGTCGACCAGCTTCAGCTTCAGCGCCTGCCGCCCGGTGAAGATGCGGCCATCGGCGATCCGCCGCACTTCGGCGCGGCTCACCTGCCGCCGTCCTTCGGCCACGTCGGTGACGAACTGGTCGTACACGTCGTCCACCATCGCCTGCAGCAAGCGCCGCTCCGTGGCGGTCAACTGCCGCGACGACGAGCCGATGTCTTTGTACTCCCCGCTCTTGATGGTGGTATGGTCGATGCCCACTTTGCCGTAGAGGCCCTGCAGGTTCATGAACTCCATGATGACGCCGATGCTGCCGGTCATCGTCGAGCCGTTGGCGACGATCTTATCGGCCGCCGCGGCCACGTAATAGCCGCCGGACGCCGCCACGTCGCCCATCGAGACGATCACCGGCTTCCGTGTGCGGCGCAGCTTCAGGACCTCGCCATAGATCTCCTGGGAGGCCGCCGCCGAGCCGCCCGGGCTGTTCACCCGCAAGACGACCGCCTTGATGCTGGGATCGCGCCGGGCCTGCACCAACTGTCGCACGATCGTATCCGAGCCGGCGAACCCGCCGAACAGGCCACCACCCCCGGAGCCGGAGAGGATGAGGCCTTCGATCGTGATCAGCCCGATCTTGTCGCCGCCCGGCAAGGAGGGGCGCGTGCCGCCCACAAACGGCGCGAGGAGCGCCATGCCCAGGAACGCCAGCAGCAGCGCCGCGCCGCAGCCGAGGCATCCCCCACCGAGCCACGGCAACCACGACCGGCCTCCCTGTGGCGCCCGTGGCGGCACGCGCTGGAACACGGCTGGGCCGCCAGCGCGCGACTGGGCGGTGCCGGCCGGAGCGGCTTGGGGCTCATCGGCCGGGGCCGCCGCTTCGCGCCCGCCCGGCTCCGGGGTCTCCTCACCGGCCGAGACGGCCTCCGTAGGCGCTGGCCCGGGGGTGAGGGAATCCTGCTGCTCGTCTGGCATCCGTTGTCTCCTGGAAAAAAGCATGAGGGCGCGCGTGGGGATGGCCGGGCAAGCGTTCCGGCGCCGCGAACGGCAGCCGTCACCGCTCAGGAAGGGGGTTCGCGTCGGTACGCCGACCTCTTGCCGGCTGCTGCCTGAAGCAAAAAGACTACCGATGGTCCGGTGTCGCCGGCACAACGCCGGGGTAACCGCTGCCGCCAGCCCGTACTCCCGTATTCCTGAGCTTCACGCGGATGCAGATCGTTGACACGGCGGGTACGGCGTGCTATAATCGGCGCAAGCTTGCCGAAGTGGCGGAATGGTAGACGCGGTGGTCTCAAAAACCACTGGGGGCAACCTCGTGCCGGTTCGAGTCCGGCCTTCGGCACCACCTGCCCGCCCCACACGTTCCCTGCTGCAGAACGATTATAGCACGGGGCGCAAACACAAGTCAACGAAACCAACCGCGCCGTCCGCGAGGGCCTGCCAGCGCCCAACCACCCCGGTTGGGCGCCCGGCACCAGGCGCCCTGATCCCAAGCGTCGGCCTTAGGGGCGTGCGGCTGGCTCCTCAGTGGTTGAGCCCGTCGAGGCGGGTGGGCTTCTCCACCGGGCCGATGCCGATCTTCTCCCGCAGCCACTGTGCCCGCTCCATGAACGCCTCGATGTTGAGGTCGTGCCCGGCGTCGTACCAGCGGCACTCCTTCGGTTGGCTCCCGGCGTCTTGGTAGTCCTGAGCGCAGGACACCGGCGTGGTGGTATCGCGCTTGCCGTTTTGGAACAGGAGCGCGGCCGGCGCCGCGTGGGGCACGTAGTGGATTGGGTCTACCTCGGCCAGAATGTCGGCGGCGCGGGCGATCGTCTCCTTCGACAGGGTCAGGCGCGCCAGCTTGACGAGGAGGTTCTGGCTCTTCAGCGCCGCTTCATGCCAGCTCCCGGAGGCAACCAGCAAGGCGTAGGCCGCGATCCGCTTCTCCACCCCGGCCAGGATGCCTCCCACCGACCCGCCAAGGCTCGACCCGATGAAGGCGAGGCGTTTGGCATCCACGTCCGGCCGGGCGAGCAGCAGGTCAACGCAGCGCCGCAGCTCTACGACGGCGCGGATGACGCCAGCGCGCATCTCCGCGGGGTTGCTGATGTCCACCAGGCGCTTGCCGGCTTCGGCGCGGTCGCCACAGTAAGGGGCATCGGGGAGCAAGCACACGGCGCCGGCGGCGCAGAGGAGCCGGGCGCCCCGGCGCAGGCTGTGGCGGCTCCCGGTGGCGCCGTGCAGGAGAATGATGCCGGCGAACGGGCCGGCGCCCTCTGGCACCATCAGGGTGGCGGTGACGCGCCCTCCTTTGGGGCTGGCAAAGGTAATGTCTTGCTCGGTGATGGTACCATGGCGGCGCGTGCGTCGGACCTGCACCGCCAGCGGCTGGCTGGCATCATAGGCAAAGAGGGCGGCGCGCTTGCTCTGGTCCACCGCCGCCGTGGCGGGTTTCGGCCATCCGAACAGCAGCCCCCCGAGGGCCAACAGCAGACACCAGCGGATCATGATCGCCTCCACCGGGCCGATGCGCGGTTCGCCAGCCCCAGCCGGCCGGGTCTCCCCCGCTTCAGGGCGCCGGCGCCGGCACCGGTCTGACGAGGATATAATGGGCCGTGGCCTCGCTGGCCGACAGGGGCACCGCCGCGGCCTCCTTTTGCCCACGGGCGCGGCGTTCGAGGTGAACCGCCCGCTCGTCGCGCGAAACCACGCGCCAGACCACCGCCGCCGGCTCTTTTTCCTGGATCACCATCTCGCCGGCGCGCAAGGCAGCCAGATCAGCGTAGGCCACCAGCTCAAACGGGCGCCGGTGCCCCTCATACTCCAGCACCGCCACCTCCCCGAAGAGCGGGGTCGGCGGCCGCGTCGATTCCGTGGCAACGCCCCGCCAGAGGATGTAGGCCAGCGCCAGCACCACCACCACGCCAAAGAGCACATTCAGGATGGTGAAGCGCCATGGCCCGCGCGGCGGAACCGAAACCTCGTCCATGCAATCTCTCCCCAAAGGCAAAAGGCACTCAACCTCAAGAAGGCGATGCGTCGCGCATCGCCGCCATGGCTTGCTCATAGACCGCCAGCATCTGCCGGCCGGTCGTCTCCAACGAGTATCGCTCGGCGTTGCGTGTCGCCGCGGCTGACAGGCGCGCCCGCTTTTCGCCGTCGCCCACCAGATCTCCCAGCGCCTCGGCCAACGCCTCGGGCGTGTGCGCCGTGAGCATCCCATCCACTTCCGACTGCACGATCTCGCGGGCGCCGAAGGTGTCGTAGGCGACCACCGGCGTGCCAGAGGCCATCGCCTCAATCACGCTGGTTGGGTTCACCTCGGTGGTGGAGGCGGTCACAAAGAGATCCGCCGCGGCGCAGAAGGGAGGCACCTGCTCGTGAGGCACCGCGCCGGGGAAGAGGATACACGCTTGCAGGCCCATGGCGACGGCACGGCGGCGCAGGGCGGGCAGGTCTGGGCCATCGCCGAGGATCACCAGGCGGAAATCGGGGTGCCGGGCAGCTACCAGGCGCGCCGTCTCCAAAAGCGCCGGTAGGTTCTTCTCCGGGGCGATGCGGCCGGTGAATAGCGCCACCACCTGTCGGGCGTCCAGCCCCAGTCGGGCCCGCACCGCCTCGCCGCTCACGCCGCGGAAGCGGCGCAGATCCACCCCGTTGGGCACCACCGCCACCTGCCGGCGCACGCCGTAGCTGCGGATCACCTCCGCCATGCCCGCCGCCGGCGTGGTCACCCCCTGGCAGCGGGCACAGTAACGTGCGACGAGGCGCCGCACGGTGGGGCGCAGCAGGGCGCCCGGCACCGGGATGTAGTGCAGGTAGCGCTCGTACTGGGTGTGGATGGTGGTCACCAACGGCCGGCGCAGGCGGGCGGCCGTGCCCTGGGCAATCGCACCCAGCGCAAACGGGTGGTGCGAATGGAACAGGTCGATCTTCAGGCGGGCGATCTCTCGCAGCGAGCCCGGGGCGATCGGCAGCGCCAGCGGGAACCGAACCTTGGCGGGCAGCGTTACTGATGGGAAACGCCGCACGAAGTCGGCCTCGTCTTTATAGCCGGGGTAACGGGGTGCAAACACGAACACCTGATGCCCTTCGCTTTCCAGGAAGGCGCGCAGGGCCTCCATTGAGGCCACGATCCCGTTCAGGATCGGACGGTAGGTGTTCGAAAACAGCGCGACTCGGATGGGTCTGGTCCTTTCGGGCAACACGGCCGGCTGATGCTTCCATTATAGCGCGCGCAGCCGGCAAGATCAACACCCGGTCGCCTGGTGGCGCTTGCTGCCGCGCGAGGTTCTGTGGTATGATGGGGCCGCACAAGGATCTACGGGGGAGCAGCATCACGGTGGGACCAACGGTCGATTCGGAAGAGGGCGGCCCCACTGGAGGGGGGAAGGCTCCGGCGCAGCAGTTCCGGGTGCTGCTGCTTTGGGCGCTGGTGTTCCTCGCGTTCCGGGTGCTCTTCGTGCGGCTCGATGGCCTGCCGCCTTCGCTGGCCTTGCCCGTGGGCGTGGCCGTCTTCATGCTCCTGTCGCTGCTCGGCCCCCGCTATGCCGCGCCACTGCGCCTGCCGCCGGTGGTCAGCCTGCTCGGCTTCATGCTCTTCGGCGCCCTCTCGCTCGGCATCGCCGCGTGGTGGGGCGGCCCGCCGCCGCGACCGCTGCCGGTTCCCCTGGCGGCGGTGGCCGACCTCTGCCTCATCCTGGCCGCGATCGCGCTGGGCCACCTCCTGCTGCGGCTGTTCCGCGAGCCGAACCTGCTGGTGCCTGCCGCCGTCGCCGCCGCCGTCATAGACTACGCGATGGTCTACAGCCCTTCCGGCACCACGCGCGCCCTCCTCGAGCAGCACGCGGAGGTGGTCGACAAGCTCTCGGTGGCAGTGCCGGTGCCGGGGATGCCGGATCTACAGCTCGGGGTGGGCTTTGGCGACTTCGTCTTCCTCAGCCTGTTCCTGGCGGCGGCGGTGCGCTTCGACCTGCGCGAGCGCCGCACCTTCTGGGTGTGCACCGCGTTCCTGGTCGTGGCTATGGCGCTGGTGGCCCTCACCGGGGTGCCGGTGCCGGCGCTGGTGCCGATGGCGATCGCCTTCGTGGTGGCGAACGCGGGGCGGATCCGTTTTGCGCGCGAGGAGGTGCGCGCGATGGGCGTGGTGGCGCTGGTGATTGCCGCGGCGGCCGTGCTGGCGCTGGTGGCGCGCACCCTCCGCCATTGAGCTGTTGGCGAACAAGCACACCCACGGTGCGTCCGGCAGCCCGGGCAGCGGTCGGATCGTCAGTCCGAGTAGCGTACACAGGTTGGGGAAAGGTGATTTTGGATGCCTGATAAGGTCGGGGTTTCTGCCCGACGCTGGCAGTTGCCGGTGCTGGCCAATGATCCGGCCGGCAGGCACTATCGCGAGTTGCTGCTGGAGGCTCCGGAGCTGGCGGCGTTGCTGCGGCCGGGGCAGTTTGTCAACGTCTTGTGCGCGGAGGGGAACGATCCCTTCCTGCGCCGGCCGCTGAGCGTGGCAGGCATCGACCGTTCCGCCGGCACCATCAGCCTCCTCTACGAGGTGATCGGCCGGGGCACGCGCCTCATGGCCGAATGGGAACCGGGCGACCTGGCCGATCTCCTCGGGCCGCTGGGCAACTGGTTTCCCCTGCCGGACGGCGAAGGTCCCCTGGCCCTGGTGGCCGGCGGGATCGGCGTCGCGCCGCTGCTGGCCCTCGCCGCGGAGGTGGCCCCCTCCGGGCGCCCGCTGCACGTTCTCCTCGGGGCCCGAACGGCGGAGCTGCTCTTGGGCGAGCGCGCCTTCGCCGACCTCGGCGTCACCCTCGCGGTGGCGACGGACGATGGCAGCCGCGGCTATCACGGCTTCGTCAGCGGCCTGCTGGAGTCGGAGCTCCAGGCCCACGGTAGGCAATTCGACGCGGCGTTCGTCTGCGGGCCCCGACCGATGATGGCGGCGGTCAGTGCGGTCGCCCAGCGCGCCGGCATCCCCTGCTTCGTCTCGATGGAGGTGGGGATGGCCTGCGGGTTCGGCGTGTGCATGGGATGCGCCTGGCGGGTGCGCACCCTGGGCAGCGAGCCGGTCTATCGCCTGGTCTGCACCGATGGGCCGATCTTCAACGCCGCCGAGATCCTCTGGGAGCCGCCGCAGGCAGTCCCTACCGCGGGCTGCGGGGAGCCGGCGCCGGCGCGAGAGGAGGGGTGCAATGGCTAACGCTGCCCGACCCGCACCCGAGATGGCGGTGGCCATCGGCTCCCTGCGCATGAAGAACCCGGTCACCACCGGCTCCGGCACCTTCGGCTACGGCCGGGAGATGGCCGGGATGGTGGACCTCTCGCGGCTGGGGGCGCTCACAGTAAAGACGCTGCAGCTTACGGCCCGCCCGGGCAACCCCTCCCCGCGCATCTGCGAGACGCCGGCCGGGATGATCAACTCGATTGGGCTTCCCGGCGTCGGCATCGATCACTTCCTGGCGGAAGAGCTGCCGTTCCTACGGCACTGCGGCCCGCCGGTGATCCTCAGCGTCGCCGGCTGCCGGGTGGAGGAGTATGTGGCCCTGACGCGGCGCGCCGACGAGGCGGAGGGGGTGGCCGCCGTGGAGCTAAACATCTCCTGCCCCAACGTGAAGCAAGGTGGGATGGCGTTCTCGGTGGACCCAGCCGCCACGGCGGAGGTCGTCGCGGCCTGCCGGGCGGCCACCCGCAAGCCGCTGATTGCCAAGCTCGCCCCGAACGTCACCAGCATCGCCGTAATCGCGCGGGCGGCGGAGGAGGCCGGCGCCGACGCCATCGCCGCGATCAACACCCTTCAGGCGATGGCGATCAACGTGCGCACGCGCCGGCCGCGCATCGCCACCAACGTCGGCGGTCTCTCCGGGCCGGCGATCCGGCCGATCGCCGTGCGCCTGGTGTGGGAGATCGCCCGCGCGGTGCGCGTGCCGATCATCGGCATGGGCGGCATCCAAACCGCGGAAGACGCACTGGAGTTCATCCTGGCCGGCGCCACCGCCGTCGCCGTCGGCACCGCCACCTTCCGCAACCCCGGCACGGTGCTGGAGGTGATCGACGGCCTGCAGGCCCTGGTGGCCGAGCAGGGAGTGGCCCGCGTGCGCGACCTGATCGGGGCGGTGGAACCATGGGAATGACCTTCCTGGTGCGTAACGTCCGGCTGGAGCCGGATGGGCCGGTGACCGACCTCTGCCTGAACGCGGGCCATCTGGAGGAGCGAACCGCCGGCCGGCAGGGCATCGAGATCGAAGGGGATGGGGGGCTGTTGCTCCCAGGGATGATCGACCCGCACGTCCACCTGCGCTCGCCGGGCCTGGAAGCAGCGGAGGACTGGGCTTCCGGCACGCGCGCGGCGCTCCGGGGCGGGGTGACCACCCTCTTCGATATGCCGAACACCCGCCCGCCCACCACCAACCGGGCGCGACTGGAAGAGAAGCGGGTCCTGGCGCGCGTCAGTCTCGTCAACTGGGGCCTGCACCTGGGAGCCACCGACGACAACGCGGCGGAGATCGCCGCCGTCGCCGATAGCATCGCCTCGGTGAAGGTCTACCTGGGGTCGTCCACCGGCGATCTGCTCGTCACCTCCGAGGAGGCGCTGGAGCGTATCTTCCGGGCAGCCGCCGCGGTCAGGGTTCCGGTGAGTCTCCACGCCGAGGACGAAGCGATCGTCCGCCGCCGCCTGGCCGCCGCCGCGAGCGGCGGGGCCCCCCCGACCCCCCAATCCTGGGGGGAGTCGGATCGGTCGGCCCCCCCGACCCC
>JAAZEB010000372.1 GCA_012512505.1 Armatimonadota bacterium
CCGCACCACCTCGAACACCCGCCGGTAGCGCTCCGGCACCACCGCGCCAGCGTAGGCCACCCAGGTGATGTCGGCGTAGATCGCCTCTGGCAGGTCGCGCTTGGCCCATACGTCCAGCAGCACGAAGTCGTCGGCGCCAATCGGCTGGTGTGAGCGAGCCGTGGGCAGGTAGTGCGGGTCGGCGCTGTTTTGGTTCACGGCCACAATCGGGGCGCCGTCGGTCACCAGTTCCAGGGCATCGAGGCGGTCTTCCAGGAAGCGCTGCACGTCGTACTCGGTGATCTTGCGCCCGTCGGCCAGCGCCTCCCCCAGGTAGAGGAACGCCTCGTCCTTGGCCTGCATGACGAGGCGCGCCGCGTCGCAGTGCAGGTCTAGCCCAAGCTGCCCCCAGCGGGCCTCGACCAGTTGCACCAGGTCGGCCGAGGAGACGACCTCCACGCCCGTCTGGCGCACCAACTCGAGCGTGCCGGCATCCACGCGGGAGATGTAGGGCACCTGGCCGAGGGGGGAGTATTCCATGGCAATGCGGTCGCAGTTGGCGAGGAGGGCCGCCAACTGCCGGCGCAGCTCTTGCCAGGTGATGTAGGTCTCCACCTTGCCCTCAAAGCCGCGGAACTGCCCGGCCTCGATCTGGTGGACCAGGACCACGGCCTGCCCCCGGGCTGGGATCCACCAGAACCACCGGCGGGTGAGGAGCGCGTCGGGGTGGCGCAGCAACTGCCGGGCAATCGGGTTGCTGCCCTGGAAATCGGCAAGCAGCCAGCCATCGAGGCCGGCCTTGCGGATCTGCTGTTGGATGTTGTCTGGCATCGTCACCTCTCCCGAGGCACTCGCGGCGGTGGGGGTCGGGCACCAACGCCATCGCGGTCACCGCCCGCCATCATTCTACCCCGTTTGCCCCCCTCGTGACACCGCGCCCGGGTGCCAGCCGCCCCCGCGGCGCGCTCATAGCGCATCCACCATCAGGACCAGCAACATGGCAGAGCGCGGTCGCAGGCGGCGTTCCAGGCGCCGCGGCCCTTGCGTGGGGCGCCCCCGGGTGAGCAACTTGCGCACCTCAATCCAGGCGCTGCCGGCGAACGCGCCCACTACCACTAACAGCCACTGTGCCGGGGCCAGGAACGTCGTGTTCAGCAGGGGGTGAATGGCGACGAGCAGCGTCATGGACAGGACCAAGAGCACCATTCCGGCGAGCCACCCCGCGCCAAAGCGGTTGGCTAGAATGCCCTGCTGAAGCAGTGGAACGTGCTCCTGCTTTAGGTTCAGCGCCAGGAGGATGTGCCCCAGCAGCCAGGTGGCGAACGCAGCCGTGCGTGCCGAGGCAAGGCCGTAACCCATCGCGAGCGAAAGGAGATACACGGCGAGGATCGCCGCGGTGAGTCCTGCCATGTTGCGCAGGATGAGCCGGCCTACCTCCCACGAGAGGAACCGCGCCTGCCGCCGTGGCCCCCTCAGCATCGCGCCCGGCTCGGCTGGCTCGCTGATGAAGATTGTCGAGGACGCCAGGTCCATCAGCAGCTCAACCACGATGATCTGGATCGGGGTCAGTGGGAACGGCAGGCCAAGGAGCAAAGGAATCAGGAACACCACCAGCAGGATGGCCTTTGCCGAGAGGTAGTAGGTGATCCCCTTGCGGAAGTTGTCATACGCCTTCCTGCCGATGGCAACCGCTGCGGGCAGGTGCGCGAAGTTGTCATCGGTGAGTATCAGGCCGGCGGACTCTTTGGCGACATCCGTCCCCTTGGTCCCCATCGCGACGCCGATGTCGGCAGTGCGGAGGGCCGGCGCGTCGTTCACACCATCTCCCGTGACCGCGACCACCTGCCCTTTGCTTTTGAGGGTCTCCACCAGCCGCAGCTTGTGCTCCGGGGTAGCCCGCGCAAAGACCTGCGTGCGTGTGAGGGCTTCCGACAACTGCTCGCGGGTAAGACGATCTATGTCTGCGCCGGTAAGGGCCTGTTCGGCATCGAGACCCACCGTTCGCGCGACGAAGCGCGCTGTACCCGGATTGTCGCCGGTCACCATCACCGTGCGGATCCCGGCGGCGGCCAGTTGCATAACGGACTCACGCACACCCGGACGAACCGGGTCGTTCAGCACCGCGCAGCCAGCAAAGCATAGCCCCTCCAGGCTGCTCTCTTTGCCAGGTTGGTACGCATACGCCGTGATGCGTTTGCCCTCGCCGGCAAGCCTAGCGACTACAGAGAGCACCTCGTCGCGCGCTGTCTTCTCCCAGTCACACCACTCGCCATCGCATCGGCGCCGCGTTGAGTGAGCGATGATGAACTCCGGGCTGCCCGTGACATAACAGTGCCGCTCGCCGGTTCTCTCGAACTCCAGAACGCGATGATCCTTCCCCTGCGCGAACCCCACCTGGTGGACAAGCCGGCCCACATCAGCCAGAAAAGAGGTCTCCTTCCCGCCCGCCGCATCCCTGACAGCCCGGTCGGTCGGGTCGGCGGAGTTCTCCGGTATGGCAGGCAAGGCAATCGCGAAGAAGCGCTGCCAGGTGGCTGCCTCCTGTGATCCGTTGTCGTCCGGGGTGATGACCTGGCCATTCCCAAGGATGATGCCCGTCAGAGCCATCGTGTTCTCGGTCATGGTCCCGGTCTTGTCGCTGAGGATGGTCTCGACAGAACCGAGCGTCTCTGCCCCCTGCAGGCGGCGCACGATTACCTGCCGTCGTGCCAGTTCAAAGGAGGCCAGCGCCAGGGCCATCGTGATGATGACCGGCGGCTGTCCGGGCACCATCAGAAACGTGAGTGATAGCCAGGTCAGAAGCATCTGACGCGCGTCGTAACCGCGAATCCATCCCAGCAAGGGAATGAGGGCACTCACCACCACCGCGATCACCGCCAGCGTGCGCGCGAGGTCGCGCATCTCTTGCTGCAGTGGCGTCGGGGCGGCAGTGGCGCGTGCCGTGAGCGCCGCCACTCTGCCGAACTCCGTCGCCTTCCCCACGGCTACCACGACCGCAGTGCCCTGCCCATCCAGCACCGTCGTTCCCGCGTAGATGGCTGTGGGGCGCTCTGCCAGCGGAGCATCGCGCGGGGTGCACGCCCTCGCATCCTTCGCCTGGGGGGCCGCTTCGCCGGTGAGCGATCCCTCATTCACCAACAGACCGGCGGAGGAGAGCAAGCGCGCGTCGGCAGCGATGCGGGTTCCCGCTTCGATGGGCAAGATGTCTCCGACCACCACCTCCTCAAAGGGGATCTCCTGCCGGCGCCCCTCTCTCAGCACAGTAGCCCTGGGCGCCTGAAGCTCCCTCAGATGGGCCATCGTGCGGTCGGCACGCGCCTTGTTGAGCAGTTCGATGCCGACGTACATCGCGACGACGAAGACCATAACCACCGCTTCACGGAACTGACCCAGGAGAACGGAGACCACCGCAATCGAGAGCAGAAGCACCATCATCGGTGAGCGGATGCTCTCCCACAGCAGCCGCCACTCGCTTGAAGGCCCCAGCGCCTCCAGGGCATTGGGGCCGTAGCGCGCACGCATCTCCTCAACCCGGTCTGCGCTCAGGCCCCGATCCGACACCGTTCCCAGAACACGGACGACATCGTCCGCCGGAATCGACCACCATCCCTGCACCGGTTCGGCGGTGCCTGCACCACCGCTATCTTCGTCGGCCCCGGCGGCCATGTGGCTCACCTCCTCACTTGGCGACCGTGCCTCAGCCGCCAATGATCACCAGGAACGTGGCGGCCAGAATCACCAGGCTCGGTAGCAACCGGCGCCCGGCTTCACCGTGCGCGCGTATCGCCTCCCGGGCGGCGAGCAGTGCTGCCGGCATCATTCTACCCCGTTTGCCCCCCTCGTGACACCGCGCCCGGGTACCAGCCGCCCCCGCGGCAGGCGCCGCCTCCTTGGCGTACGCGCCGCGACAGTGTATAATCGGATAGGTTCAGGGCCGCGCAGCCATCCAGATCCTGCCGGCCCGGGGGAGCAGGATGATAGCTGTACTGGCAGTGGTGGGGATGTGCGGCTCGGGAAAGTCGGAAGTTGCGGGGCACTTGCAGGCGAAGGGGCTGCCGCGCGTCCACTTCGGCAGCATCACGATGGAGGAAGTGCGGCGGCGCGGCCTGGCGGTGAACGAGGCGAACGAGCGCCAGGTGCGCGAGGAGCTGCGGCGGGTGCATGGCATGGCGGCCTACGCGGTGCTCTCGCTGCCGGAGATCCGCCGGCTGGTAGCCGAGGGGCGCACGGTCCTGATCGACGGGCTCTACAGCTACTCCGAGCTGAAAGTGCTGCAGCAGGAGTTCCCCGGGCAAGTCTTCGTGGTAGCAGTCTTCACCGAGAAGCGGCTCCGCTACGCCCGCCTCGCCGCGCGCCCGGTGCGGCCGCTCACCCCGGCGGAGGCCGCCAGCCGCGACGCAATGGAAGTGGAGAATCTGGAGAAGGCGCCGCCCATCGCCCTGGCCGACGTGACGCTGCTGAACAACGGCACGCGCGCGGAGCTGCAGGCCGCCGTTGATGCCCTCCTCTGCCCCCTGATCGATGCCGGGGAGGTCCGGCTAGGCGGCGAAGGAGTGGCAAAGGAGTAGCGGCGGGATCGAGTCGTGGCGGATGGGAGCAGCCACCACGCTGCTCCCCTACCCCCTGGAGGTTGCTGCGTGAGCGAGACAAGGAAGCGTGTAGACTGGCACACCTACTTCATGGAGATCGCCCAGGTGGTCTCCAGCCGCTCGACGTGCCCGCGCAAGCACGTGGGCGCCGTGATCGTGCGCGATCGCACGATCCTCTCCACCGGCTATAACGGCAGCGTGCGTGGGCTCCCCCACTGCGACGAGGTCGGGTGCGACATCGTCAACGGGCACTGCGAGCGCACCGTTCACGCCGAGGCGAACGCGATCATTCAGGCCGCCCGCAACGGCGTGCAGATCGCCGGCGCGGAGCTGTACACCACCGCCAGCCCTTGCTGGTGGTGCTTCAAGCTGATCGCCAACTCCGGCATCGCCCGCGTCTACTTCGGCGAGTTCTACCGTGACGACCGCTGCCTCCACCTGGCCGAGGCCGCCGGTATCGAGGTGGTGGACCTCTCCAAGAGCCTCTCCACCAACCGCCCGGAAGAGTAACCGTCATGTTGCCGGAGTGCCCGATGGCTCGGGCACTCCGGTGATCACCCGGGAAACTTCCGGAGTGCCGCAGCAATGCGGCATCCCAACCGTTGAGGCCCGATGGCTCGGGCGCTCCGGCCAGTTGCCCGGGAGTGTAGCGGCGCGCCAAGGCCACCCCTGGCCCGGCGGTGCCGACCCGCTGCTCAGTCAGCGTTCAGGAATGCGAATGAGGTCGGAGCGCCGGCGTCCCGCCGGCCTCCTCCCGAGGCGCCAAGGCTACCCTGGCGGGCGGCATGGCATGGCGCTGATCGTTGCTACTTGCCACCCATTCCGGTGAGGGTGATCCCCTGGATGAAGTAGCGCTGGGCGAAGAAGAAGATCACCACCACCGGCAGCGTCATCAGGGTGCTGGCGGCCATCATCATCCCCCACTCG
This sequence comes from Armatimonadota bacterium, assembly GCA_012512505.1. Classification (GTDB taxonomy): domain Bacteria; phylum Armatimonadota; class JAAZEB01; order JAAZEB01; family JAAZEB01; genus JAAZEB01. The sequence continues at coordinate 5,496 of JAAZEB010000372.1, forward strand.
CCACCGTGCTCGCTGCGGAACATAAAGAGGCCCAGCGACAGCGGCGTCAGTTTCTGGTTGCCGATGTAGATCAACGGCCCCATGAACTCGTTCCAGGTGTTCATGAAGGTGAAGATCGCCACCGTCGCCAGCGCCGGCCGCACCAGCGGCAGCAGGATGCGCCAGTAGG
>JAAZEB010000373.1 GCA_012512505.1 Armatimonadota bacterium
GAAGGGGGGGGCTGCCTCCCCCCAGCATTGAGGGGGAAGGGGGGCAGAGGCGATCTCACACCTCGTGCTGGACGCCGGGGAAGGGCACGGTGACGCTGGGGATGCCGGCGGGCAGGAGGGTATCGGCGAACGCCAGTGACTGCCGCTCCTCGCCGTGGACCACGAACACCTGACGCAGGGAGGGACCGGCCGAGCGCACGTGAGCCACCAGTTCATCGCGGTCGGCGTGGGCGCTCAAGGCGTTGATCACGCGCACCTCGGCGCGCACGGCGAACTCCTGGTGTAGCAGGCGCACGCGCGGTACCTTCTCGACCAGGCGTCGGCCGAGGGTGTGCTGGGCCTGGAAGCCGACGATCAGCACGGTATTGCGGGGGTCTTCCAGGTTGTTGGCGAGGTGGTGGAGGATGCGGCCGGTTTCGCACATCCCGGAGGCCGAGATAATGATGCACGGCTCGCGCAGGAAGTTGATCGCCTTGGAGTCCTCCACGCGTCGCACGTAGGAGAGGCGGCTGAACTCGAACGGGTCGTCTTGCTCCTCCAGCAGCGCGTTCGTCTCCTCGTCGAAGCACTCCGGGTGCATCCGAAAGACCTCGGTGGCGTTGCAGGAGAGGGGGCTGTCCACGAAGGTACGCACGGCGGGGATCTTGCCGGCGGCGCGCAGGCGCGCCAGGGCGTAGACGATCTCCTGGGTGCGCCCCACGGAAAACGCCGGGATCACCACCTTGCCGCCGCGCCCGGCCGTGGTGTTCACCACCTCCGCCAGCGCCGCCTCGGCATCGCCGATGGGGGAGTGGAGGCGGTCGCCGTAGGTGCTCTCGGTGATCAGTACCTCGGTGCCACAGAGCGGCTCCGGGTCGCGGATGATCGGGGTGTTGGGCCGGCCGGCGTCGCCGGTAAACGTCAGGCGTGTGGTGCGGCCTCCCTCGGTGATGTCCAGCACGATGGCGGCCGAGCCGAGGATGTGGCCGGCATCGAGAAAGGTGGCGGTGATGCCCGGCGCCGGCTGGAAGGGGGTGCCATAGCCGAGGCCGACGAACTGGCGCAGGCAGCCGTGAACGTCCTCGGCGGTGTAGAGCGGCTCCACCGGGGGCAGGCCCTGGCGACGGTTCTTCTTGTTGAGGAATTGGGCATCCTGCTCCTGGATGTGGGCGCTGTCGTCCAGCATCACCCGGCACAGGTCGCGCGTGGCGTGAGTGGCGTAGATCGGGCCCCGGAACCCCGCCCGATAGAGGCTGGGCACGTTCCCGCTGTGGTCGATGTGCGCGTGCGAGAGGAGCAGGCAATCGGCCTGAACCGCCTCGCGGGGCAGGTTGCGGTTGCGCGCGCTGGCTTCCGCGCGCCGCCCCTGGTAGAGGCCGCAGTCGAGGAGCAGGCGCGCGCCGTTCGCCTCGACAAGGTGCATCGAGCCGGTGACGGTGCGCGCGGCGCCGAGGAAGGTGAGCCGCATGGTCAGATCCCGATCAGTGACTCGGACAGCGTGTACCAGCCGCGGGGCGGACGCTGCAGCGCCTGCGTACCCCGCTCGGTGAGGGGCGCCACCAGGGCCACCTCCTCGAAGCGGTGCATCCCCAGGCGCTCTGCCAGGGCCGAAAGCGCTACGTCGTGCGAGCCGGTGAGCAGGCCAGCGCCGTAGTCACGGGGAACCCGCTGCAGCAGCGCGCCGACCATTGCTTCGCGGTCATCGGCGGTGGCGCCGGCAACGTCGGTCAGCAGGACGAGGTCCACCGGTTCGCCACCTAGCCGCACGGTGGCGGCGCACAGGGTGCCGGTGGCGGTTGCCGTGTCTCCCTCCTCCAGGAGGAGGATCGAGTAGGGCAGGCTGGCGGGGCGGGCCGCGCGGCGCCAGCGCCAGAGTGCTTCGTCCACCGGCACGTAGCCGTCGGCATCGCCAAGCCAGCCGTTCAGCAGCGCGCGCACGCGCTCCTCCTCGTGCGGCAAGGCGGGGCGCACGCGCGGTGTCCGACGCGCCGTCGGCGCCGGGCGGGCAAAGTAGTAGAGGACCAGGGCGCGCTCGCGGTAGCCAAGCCGCGTGTAGATGCGGTAGCCGGCCGAGCCGCGCTCGGTGTAGAGGAAGCTCGCGTCGAGGCCGGCGGCGCGCATCCACTCCAGGGCGCGCTCCATCAGGCGGGTGGCGATCCCCCGGCGGCGGTAGTCGGGATGGGTCATCACCGAGTCGATGATCGCGCACGGCAGCGCCTCGCCGCCCAAAACTACCGGGGCATCGGTGATCATCACGCCACCGACCGGCCGGTCACCCTCCATCGCCAGCAAGACGTGGCCGGCGCCCAGGCCGGGGCGCTCCAGGTACCAGGCCATCGTCTCGGGCGTGAAGCGCAGCACTCCCTCGTACTCGGCGAACGCCGTGTTGTAGAGGTCGGCCACCTGGCCAGCGGTGACGCCGGTCTCGGCCAGGGGGACGATCTGAATCTCGCTAGCCATCGCCAGTCTGTTCGCCGCCGGGGGCCAGGTTCCTGCGCTCGCCGGCCGATCGCTGCGGGGCGGATCGCGCCCCCGGGCTCCGCGGCCGCCGGGCTGGCGGCTGTTCCTCCCGGCCCAGGGGTTGGCAGGGATGCCCTCTGCCGAGGGCAAAGTAGAAGAGTGGAACGAAGAACAGACGCGCACTTATCGCGGCCGGGCAGCGGCAGGGCCGCGATCCACTGACGTGAGGAGAGGGGCAAGACACCGATGGCTGTGAACATCCCGACGCGCCGCCTGGGCGGCATCGACTTCGACGCCACCGTGCTGGCACTGGGGTGCTGGGCGTTCGGCGGCGCCGCCTGGGGCGGGCAGGAAGACGCCGACTCCCTGGCCGCGATGCAGGCCGCCGCGGAGGCCGGCATTAACCACTTCGATACCGCTCAAGGCTACGGTGACGGCCGCTCGGAGCGCCTGGTGGGCGATTTCCTCCAGGGCCGCCGCGACGTCTTCGTGGCCACCAAGTTCTTTGTCGACGAACCAACCACCGCGGCTGCCCTGGCCGCCGTGGAGACTAGCCGCGAGCGCCTGCGCATGGACTGCATCCACCTCTTCTACATCCACTGGCCGCGCACCGGCGTCGATCTGCGCCCGGTGATGGAAGGCCTGGAGCAAGCCCGCGCCGCCGGCAAGATCGCTGGCATCGGCGTCAGCAACTTCTCGCCGGAGCAGATGGAGCAGGTGATGCAGGTGGGCCGCATTGACGCCCACCAGTTCTGCTACAACATGTATTGGCGCTTTGCCGAGCGCGAGGTGATCCCGTTCTGCCGGCAGCACCAGATCGGCACCGTCACCTACAGCTCCATCGCCCAGGGGATCCTCACCGGTAAGTTCGGCCCCCAGCCCTCCTTCCCCGAGGGTGACCACCGCCCCGGCACTGTTCTCTTCAGCCCGGAAGTTTACCCGCACCTCTACGCCGCCACCGAGGAGCTGAAAGCGCTGGCCGCCGAGACCGGGCGCGACCTGGTGCAGCTCGTCATTCGCTGGACGGCCGAGCAGCCCGGCATCGATTCGGTGCTGGTGGGCGCGCGCAACGCCGCTCAGGTGCGCGACAACGCTGGCGCCTTCGATGGCGAGGTGCCGGCGGAGGTCCTGGCGCGCATGACGGCCATCTCCGACGAGGCGATGTCGCACGTGCCCGATGTGGGCAACATCTTCCGCTTCTATCCGTAAGAGACCGGGGTCTCCCCGGCGTGCCGGCCGGCGGGACGCCGGCGATCCGACCGCATGCCGGACATAGGAGGGGGCTCCGACCCCGATGCCATCGACCCATCGGCGTCGGAGGCCCTCCTAACGGGGGCTGGCGGGACGCCGGCGATCCGACCGCCGC
>JAAZEB010000374.1 GCA_012512505.1 Armatimonadota bacterium
CGAGGTTCAAATCGCGCGCCATTTCGCTCTGCTGACAGGCAAGCATTGTGTTAGGCTCTAAACTCCAATCCTGAGCGCAGCGAAGGATGACAATCTATGACGTATTATAGGTATATATGAGGCTGTAACACACGCCCTATCCTGGAGCCGTGCGGACCCGGTCGGAGCGCCGGCGTCTCGCCGGCCCGGCCCCGCCCGACGCAGTAGTCCAACCCCCACGCACGGCACAGGCGACAAGGTGCGTGTCTGGGACCGCCGGTGTCTCGCCGGCCCGGGAGAGGCGCACACCCCTCGCGCCAGTGCGTGCCTACCAGACGGCAGAGATCCTTCGCTTCGCTCAGAGCCTGCCCTGAGCGAAGCGAAGGGATGACAATCTCTGACGGCTTGTGGGTAGCTATGGAGCCGCGACGCCGGCTCTGTTCCCCCCGGCTTCGGGGGGTAAGGGGGGCGATCCCCCCCCTTACCTCACACCTTCAGGCCGAAGGCGACGAAGCAGTAGTCGTCGTTCCAGGGAGCATGACCCCAGATGTTTGGCTCCTTGAAGAAGGAGCCCGGACCCACGCCGTAGCTCTCTCCTTCCTCCAGGTGGTGCGGGCCCAGCAGGTTGCGCAGGCCAGACGTCAGCTCCAACTCGAAGAGGTTCTCACCCTCCTTCAGGAAGCCATCCAGGTCCGCCTCGTAGGGGCGCCAGTACCAGTCGCGTACGTGCCGGCCGTTCACGGTGAGGCCGACCACGTGCGCCATCCGCTCGGCGAAGCGGAAGGAACGCCCGGCCACCTCGTCGGCGCCGAGGGTCACCCGCTTGCGCAGGCGCACGGTGCCGTTGAAGAAGGGGAGCCCTTGCGGGGTGAGGTCGCCCAACGTCACCTGCCGTGGAGGCGCGGTGAGGAGGAACTCGCCACGGTAGCGGACGGCACCGCGCGGCAGCGGGGTAAATGTGCCCGGCGTCGCCACGCCGAAGTCGCCCACCAGGTAGATCGCCTCAATCTCGCTGTCGTAGGTGAGCTTGTTCTTCTCCGCCTCGAAGACCGCCGCCCGGCGCAGGTTCTCATACACCTCCGGGGGCTGGCGGAAGGTCGTCTCCAGCACCAGTTCGTTGCGCCCCGGCTTCAGGCGCCCGCGGATATCCACCTTGCGGAAGGAGGTATCCCGGTAGCAGCCCTGGTCCGCCATCTCCACTGGCTCGCCATTCAGGGTCACCCGGTAGCGCTCCGGCCGCTCCAGGACGAGGAAGAGCTCGCCCTCCGGGCGGTAGTCTGGCGCCACCTGCACCGCGAAGCGCATCCGGATCTCCACCGGGCGCTCCAACTTCAGTGCCCGGCCCTGGATGACGCTGACGTGCTCGCCTTCCGCCTGCAGCTCGCCATCGAACCAGAAGTCGCAGGTGTCCAGCGTCAGCGCGTTCGGATCGCGCCCCGCCAGCTCCCAGGGACCGGCGAAGCGCTCTGCCGGCAGCGGCTCCCGCGTCGAGAGGTCCACCGCCGGCGCCGTCGGCTGGAGCATGCCCGGCTGATCCGCCACCAGCAGCGCCAAGGAACCGCCCCGGGGGAAGCGGTGCTCGATCACCACCCGTCCGTCTTCTACCCGGTGGGGAATCGGCCGCAGGGAGCCATCCTCCGCCACGAACTGCACGGCGCTGGCGCCCGGCACGCGCACGGTGGCGGCGTAGTCGTTCGTCGCGTCCGCGTTGGCAAGGAAGTAGAAGCGGCAGGGAGTGCCGGCCAGGTCGGCGCTGAGCCGGCGCCAGGTGACGGCAATCGGCCCGATCTCGCGCCCCTCGGCATCGGTCACCGCGATTGACCGCGCCGTGGCGGGGAGCGCCGCCGGCAGGTCGGCCGGTGTCGGCACGCGGGTTCCGTGGAGGCACAGCTCCGCCAGGCGCTCGTTCAGCACCCCGGCCACCAGCGTTGGCTGGCGGCCCACCCAGATCAGCGTGCCGCCGTTGGCGGCGTACTGCTGCAGCAGCGAGAGCGTGCTTCCATCCAGCGTGTCCATCGGCGGCACCACCACCACCGAATAACGCTGCCGCCCGACGCGGAGCGCGGCGCCGTCTACCTGGCCATGACGCCGCAGGATGCGCTCGTCGCCGTAGTGGAACGGCACGTGCGCCGCTTCCAGGGCGTCGGTGACGGCAAAGAAGAGCGCGTTCAGCGCCTCGATCCCCTCGTTCTTCGCGTCGTCGTAGCACAGCCAGGCGGACGACTGCGGGTGGAGCACCAGCACATCGAAGGCCACCTCTCCCTCGGCGAGGAGCATCCCCAGGCGCGAGACGTAGTCGTTGAAGGGGCGATACTTCTCCCACCACGGCTGCTGGTAGAAGAGCGAGGGCGGGTAGTCGCGCTTGCGGATGCCGCGCAGCGAGTAGCCCTCCAGGTGCTGGCAGAGGAGGGTGACGCCCCGGACCATCTGCCAGTCGAACATCCACTTCAGCTCTTCAAAGCTGACGTTCCAGCCGGTGAGGGCGAACGTCTCGCTGAGGATCGCCTTGCGACCCACCTGGTGCGCCACCGAGGCCACCTGCAGTGGCGTGGTGGGCGGGTTGATGTGCCGGCCCAGCCAGTCCATCCCCGGCACGTGGAAGAACTCGTAGTGCGGCATCACGGCGCCATTGGACGTGATCTGCACCAACAGCGTCTCCTCCAGCACCATGTGCCCGGTGAGCTTTGCCCCGCGCTCCTGGCACCAGTCGTAGATCTGCTGGGTGAAGTGGGTGACGAACAACTCCTGCACCAGGTGCCAGAAGCGGTAGCGGGTGCGCCGGTAGTCGCCCACCGGCAGGAAGAGCTGCGGCAAGAGGGGGAGCAGCGCCTCGCCGTAGGCCTCCTGGTAGCGCTCTGGCAGTGTCAGCGACCAGGGGATGCCGTTGCGCGACACCTGCGGCTCGTCGGTGAAGAAGCCGGGCATCGCCGCGCCGAACTCGGCGCCAAAGCGCTCCTGGTAGGGCCGGTAGACCTCCTCCAGGAAGGCGCTGGTCACCTCCGGGTCGAGAGTATCGACGTAGAACGGGTTCACGTCGTAGTAGAAGTGAAGCAGGCGGCCATCTTCCAGGCGCACGTGCGTGATGGTGCGCCCATCCACGCGCTCTCGCGGGGCGTCTACCACCTCGTAGCGGAGGTACTTCTGTTGGTAGCGCTCGCCGCGTCCATTCACCCGGCCGTCGCCAAAGCCGGAGGGCCAGCCGTTCTCGTCGTAGGCCCAGGCGCCCATGCCGCGCTCGCGGGCTTCCTCCACGCCGGCGGCGATGTTCGCCATCCACTCCTCACCCAGGTAGGGCGTCTGCAGGCCGCCGCGCGCGTGCATGAAGTAGCCGCCGATGCCAACGCGCTCCATCTCGGCGATCTGTCGGCGCGTCTCCGCGACGCTCAGCTTCTCGTTCCACGACCAGAACGGTATCGGCCGGAACTCCTTAGGGGGGTTCTGTAGCTTCTTCAGGAAGTCTGGATCCATGATGCCGTCTCCCTCTCCGCCGTTTGCATTCCCTCTCCACTACCACCTGTCGCGAGGGATCTCCTCCCCCATGCACGGGCGGCGCCCGGCCGGCGATCTGAGATCCGCGCATGGTATAATGGTCACGACGAGTGCTGGAGCGGAGGCGGCGCGTCCGTGAAGGGGCGCAAGGGGATCCGGCGGCTGGAGGGCAAACGCACATGAAGGAGTACGCCGTGGTATACGAATGGGCGGGCACCAACTGGTCGGCCTACTCGCCGGACGTGCCCGGCTGCGCGGCCACCGGACGCACGCGCGAGGAGGTGGAGCGAAACTTCCGGGAGGCGCTGGAGTTCCACCTCGAGGGCCTGCGCCTGCATGGCGATCCGATCCCCGAGCCGCGTGCCGAGGTCGGCCTCATCTCCTCGCCGCGTGCCGCTGGTGGATCTGCTCCAGGATGTCTGGCCGGGCGCCTGGCGGCGGGTAGCCCCAGCTCACCTCAATCATCGCCAGCACATTCTCCAGGCGCGAGCTGTTGTCGATCTCGGTGGTGGAACCCATGAAGTAGCCGGTCGGCGCCGCGGCGATTGTCTGGCGGCATACGTCGCGCACCTCGTCGGGGGTGCCGTTGGCAAGGAGTTGGCTCATGTCAATGCCGCCGGTGAGGAAGATCCGGTCGCCGTAGAGGCGGTACACCTCCCCTACGTCCATGCCGGCCACGGTCTCAATCGGGTTCAGGC
>JAAZEB010000375.1 GCA_012512505.1 Armatimonadota bacterium
CCCCCGGACTCGGGGGGAGCCAGCATACACAAGCCCCCCCGGGTTCAGGGGGAGTGGGGGAGCCCTCCGCGCCCGTCCGCCCGAAGCCGGGGAAGATCGGCGCCCCGCTGCCGCTGCGTCGGATGCATGTGGCGCAGGGGGTGCTGCGTTACCCGGAGGGCACCGAGGTCGCCCTCTGGGGCGTCAACATCTACCCGCAGAGCTGGCATCAGTTCGAGAACATGACCCGCCTCAAGCTCGACATGAAGGCGGTCATCCGCGAGGACCTGGACCACCTCCAGCTCATGGGCGTGGAGGCGATCCGCATCCACGTCTTCGACCGCGAGATCTCGGATGGCAAGGGCAACCTGGTCCCGAACGTGCACCTCGACCTCCTCGACTACCTGGTGGCCGAGTGCAGCCGGCGCGGCATCTACATGTTCTTCACGCCGATCGCCTGGTGGGGCGGCCCGAACGAGGTGAAGGGCGCCTTCTCCGCCGAGACGAGCAAGCCGGGCATGATGTTCGTCCCGGACGCAAAGGCAGCGGCCGCCAACTACCTGAAGCAGTTCCTCACCCACAAGAATCGCTACTCCGGGCGCGCCTACAAAGACGAGCCGTGTCTCTGCGTCCTGGAGGTAATGAACGAGCCTGCCTATTTCCTGTACGGTGACGTGCATGGCAGCATCTACAGCCCGCAGGGAGAGCGCCCGGACGTGCTGGAGCGCGACCACAGGCTCCTCGGCGAGGCGTGGCGGACGTGGCTGGCGAGGCACGGGCTGCACGACTCGCCGGTCTACTTCGCCGCCTTCCGGTACGAGCAGATGCGCACCTACATCCAGGAGATGATCGGGGCGATCCGCGCCACCGGCGCCCAGCAGCCAGTCGCCATCGCCTCCTTCGGCATCAACGGCGAGGAGCTGACGCAGGCGATCGCCGACTCCGAGTGCGATGCGATCACCCTGGGCGCCTACCCCGGCGGCTGGCAGCAGGTGAACGACGGCATCAACCTGCTCCCCTCGATGGGGCCGACCCCGGTGGACCCGCGCCTGGCCGGCAAGGCGCGCCTGGTCTACGAGTTCGATACGCCGGCCACCAACACAAGCTGCTATCTCTTCCCGGCCATCGCCGCGTCGTTCCGGGCGGCGGAGGTCCAGATCGCCTGCCAGTTCCAGTACGACAGCGTGAGCACCGCGCGCTGGAACACCGACTGGGGCGCGCACTGGCTCAACTGGCTCTACACCCCAGCGAAGACCGCCAGCTTCATGATCGGGCGCGAGACATTCCACCGCCTGCCGCGCGGCGTGCGCTACACGGCGGGCACGGAGTCGCTGAAGCTCGGACCGATGGCAGCCTCCTTCGCCCACAACCAGAGCCTGCTGGTTGCGCCCGACCTGGTGATCCACGCCCGCAGCCTGACCGATTGGAAGCCGCTGCCGCTGCCGCGTGCGCCGAAGCGCATTGTGGGCACCGGGTCGTCGCCCTACGTCGAGTATGCCGGCACCGGTCTCTACGTGCTGGAGCCGGCCGGCACGGGCACCCTGCGGCTGCGCGTGAACCCAGACGCCCGCCTGGTGGGCAACTCCCTGCGGGGATCGCTTGCTACGCCGGTGGCGGATCTGGAGGAGCACGCGCACCTATTCCGCCTGAAGCTCCCGGGCTGGGAGCGCGCGGAGTGCCGGCCGACGGGCGCGAAGGCGGCGCCTCTGCCCCGCGTCCGGGGCGGCTGGCTCTTGCGGCCGGGCGTCTACACGATCACCCGGCTGGCGCGCTGATCCCTGCGCCCGCAGGAGAGCGGGGCTGGGCGGCGTATAGGACCCTGGCGAGGCGTTGGCCCCCCCGAAGGAGAGCAACCGTGGCCACTGACCTAGAACGTTTCCTGGCCTGCATGGAGTACGAGGCGGCCGACCGGCGCCCCAACCACGAACTGGGCGCGTGGGGCCAGACGGTGGAGCGCTGGCTCGCCGAGGCGCCCGTGGCGGCCGGCGCCCTCACCTGGGATTGGTTCCGCGGCGAGGATGCCTTCGGGCTGGACCGGCGCGACTACATCCCCCTCCACACCGGCTTCATCCCCGCCTTCGAGCCACAGGTGTTCGAGGAGAACGACGACTATGTCATCGCGCGCCACGCCAACGGGATCGTCACCAAGGCGCTGAAGCGCGGCACCGTGCGCGGCACCCGCCTCTGCATGGACACCTACCTCGAGTTCCCGGTGAAGACGCCGGCCGACTTCGCCGCGCTCAAGCGGCGTCTGGTCGCCAACCTCCCCCAGCGTTACCCGGAAGACCTAGAGCAGCGCCTGGCCGCCTGGAAGGAGCGCACCTGCCCCCTCGTCTGCGGGCGTAACTGCGACCTCACCGGCTTCTACTGGCGGGCGCGCGAGTTCATGGGCACCGAGGCACTCTCCTTTGCCTGGTACGACTACCCCGCGCTGCTGCATGAGATGATGGAGTTCTATGCCGACTTCATCATCGAGGTGTGCCGCCCGATCCTGGAGCAGATCCAGGTGGAGTACGTCGTCCTGAACGAGGACCTCTCGATGAAGGCGGGGCCGCTGCTCAGCCCAGCCACCTATCGAGAGTTCATCCTGCCGCACCTGAAGCGCGTGGTGGAGTTCTTCCGCAGCCATGGCACCCGCTACTTCGCCATTGACACCGACGGCAACCCACTCGATCTGATTCCGCTCTTCCTGGAGGCGGGCGTCGATACCCTCTGGCCGATAGAGCGGGCGGCGGACGTCGGCCCGCTGGAGATCCGCCGGCGATTCGGCAAGGCGCTGCGGCTGTGGGGCGGCGTCGACAAGCGCATCCTGGCCCGCGACCGGGAGTCGATCCGCGCCCACCTGCGCGAGTTCATCCCGCTCATCGAGGAGGGCGGCTTCATCCCCACCGTAGACCACACCGTCCCGCCCGAGGTCTCCTGGGATAACTGGTGCACCTACCTGGAGCTGAAGCGCGCCCTCCTCGCCGGCAACTTCGCCAAACTGGAGTAGGCGCGAGGAGGACCGCCCGGCTCGTTGCCCCCGGCGAGCGAAGTGACGGTCAGGCGGTGCCGGCGCAGGACGGCCGCCGCGAGCACTCGGCCACCTGCGAGAGGATCTGCCGCAGGTGTGCCAGGTCCACCGGCTTGGTCAGGTGGTGGTCGAACCCCGCCCTGGCAGTCCGCTGGCGGTCATGCGCCTGCCCGTAGCCGGTGACGGCGACCAGCAGCACATCTCGCAGATCCGCCCGGCCGCGGATGTGGCGGGCCACCTCGTAGCCATCCATCCCGGGCAGCCCGATGTCGAGCAGGATCACGTCCGGCGAGGTGTCGGCAAGGCGGGCAAGCGCCGCCGGACCGCTCTGGGCCATCACCACCTCGTGCCCGTCCATCTCCAGGAGCGCCGCCAGCATCTCTCCCGCGTCGGCGTTGTCATCCACCAGCAGGATGCGGCAGCCCGGGTGGTTGGCCTGCTGGATCAGGTCGTTGACGGGCTGCGCTGCCGCTAGCGCCGTGGGTGCCGGCAGCCGGACGACAAACTCGCTTCCCCTGCCCGGCCCGTCACTGTGTGCCACCACGCTGCCGCCATGGGCCTGCACCAGGTCGCGCACCATCGTCAGGCCGATCCCCATGCCGCCCTGAGCGCGATCCGGCGTGCGCTCCGCCTGCACGAACAGGTCGAAGATGCGCGGGAGGAGCTCGAGGGCAATGCCGACCCCGTTGTCGCGCACCCGCAGCACGGCATCCTCGCCTTCGCGGGCCAGCGAAAGCCAGATCTGCCCCCCAGGTGCGGTGTATTTCGCCGCGTTGGTCAGCAGGTTTGAGATCACCTGCTGCAGCCGGTCCGGGTCGGCCTCCAGCCACAGCGGCTCCGGCGGCACGGCGATGGACAGCTCGTGCCGGCGCTCCTCGATGAGGGGGCTGCTGGCCTGGACCGCCTGGGCCACCACCCGGCCGAAATCCACCCGTTCCTTCTGCAAGGCGATCTTGCCGTGCGTCACTCGCGAGACATCGAGCAGGTCATCGAGGAGCTTGGCCATGTGCTGGGTCTGGCGCGCGATCGCCTCCACCGCCCTGCGGCCGGCGGGATCGGTGGTTTCCTGCAGTTGCAGGAGTCGGGCTGCGTTGAGCACCGCCGCCAACGGGTTCCGCAGCTCGTGACCCAGCATCGCCAGGAACTCGTCCTTGCGCTGGTCGGCAGCCCTCAACTCCGCGTTGAGCCGTTCCACCTCCCGGCGGGCCCGCTCGGTGGGGGTCACATCCACCAGGGAGAGAACCATCCCCTCTGTCTCCCCCTCTGGACTACGGATCGGGCGCAGCCACCAGTCCCAGTAGGTCGTTCCGCGCTCGGGCTGGTTACCATACTCGAACGGCTTGGCGCGGGCGATGTACGGCTCGCCGGTGTCGCGCACTCGCTCGAAGATGCGCTGGTTCTCCTCGTTGGGGAAGAGGTCAAAGTGGTTGCGGCCCACCAACTCCTCGGCACGATAGCCACTGCCCTGGGCATAGGTGGCGTTCACGTGAACGATGTTGAAGTCTCGATCGAGGTAGGCCACATGCGCCAGGATGTTGTCGGAGATGGCATCCAGCACGCGTTGCTGGCGCAGGAGTGCTTCCTCGGCCTCCTTGCGCCGGGTGACGTCCTGCTTGATGGCGATGAAATAGGCCACCTCACCCTTGCCGTCACGGACGGGGGTGACCGTCATCTCCTCTGTGTAGAGGGAGCCGTCTTTACGACGGTTGATGATCTCGCCATGCCACACCTGCCCGGCGAGGATGGTTGCCCACAGCTCGCGGTAGAACGCCGGGTCCTGCTTCCCGGATCGCAGCATGCGCGTGTTTTGGCCGAGCACCTCCTCGGCCGTGTAACCGGTGAGCGTGGTAAACGCGGGGTTCACCCACAGGATCCGCCCTTGCAGATCGGTGAAGACGATCGCGTTGGCGGCCGCGAGGAGCGCCGCGCTGTGCAGGTGGTGATGCGCCTCCAGGTGCCGTTCGCAAGCGGCGACGGCCTCCTGATCCACTTTCCTCCACGTTTCGCTGTCGACGCCCTTCGGCATACGCAAACCCTCCCGCCTAGCCGACCACATCACGCCACCACACGCCATCCCAACCGTAATCCATCCTGTAGGAACGAAGCACGGCAAACGTTACAACAACACATCCGTAGGGGCGAAGCAACGGCACAACTGAGCATACTGCGTCACTCACCGTCTATCGTGCCGTTGCTTCGCCCCTACCACCCCTACCGCCCCTACGGCGGCCGCCGCGATTCCATTGTAGTAATAACCAGTCCAGAGTGTAACAGATCCCGGCGCTCTTCTCAAGAAACACCCAACCCCTTGACCCTACCAACCGGTGCCCCGGGGAGCGTCTTCCGTAAGAGTTGCAGGGGAATATTGGGTAAACTCGGTTTGACCACGCGCCAGCGCCGGTGGTCGGTGCTAGCCGAGGAGTGGGGAGGAGGCGGCGGAGCATGGGTGTCTCCGACGGTACCATCGACCCCCAGGTAAGGATCGGGCACGTCCATCTGAAGGTGTCTAACCTGGAGCGGTCGCTGGACTTCTATTGCGGGGTTCTCGGATTCACGCTTACCCAGCGCCTGGGCAATGATGCCGCGTTCGTGTCAGCGGGTAGCTACCACCATCACATCGGCCTGAACACCTGGGAAAGCCGGGATGGTGCGCCCCCACCGCCGGGCACCACCGGCCTCTACCACTTCGCCATCCGCTACCCCACGCGCCGGGCCCTGGCCGAGGCGCTCCGGCGGCTGAACCAGGCGGGAATCCCCCTTGAAGGGGCAAGCGACCATGGCGTGAGCGAGGCCCTCTACCTGCGCGACCCGGATGGCATCGGAATCGAGCTCTACTGGGATCGGCCGGAGGCGGAGTGGCCGCGAACGGCGGACGGGCAGGTGGCGATGTTCACCCGGCGGCTGGATGTCGCGGCGCTGCTGCGCGAAGCCCCGGCGCCGTAACCGGTCCGGCAGCGCTTTGGGGGATCCGGATTGCCCCACGCGCCAGCGCGTTCGGGCGGCAGCCGGTGGTGGCCGCCCGGCGCGGTTCCGCGTGGTCAGACGTGCTCTACCACCACGAGCTTGCCAGCATCCTCCAGCCGCCGCGCCAGGAGGGGGATGATCGCGCGGCGAGTAAGGATGCCTTTCTGGCGGAAGCTGATGTCGCTCGTCGCCGGGTTGACCGCCCCACCCATCAGGATATTGACCCGGTCGGCGGCCGTCACCAACGCGTGGAGATCGGTGACGGCGCTCACCTCGGCAAAAGCCGACGGGTCTTCGTCGAGCACGTTGTAGATCTGGTTGAGCGTCACCGCGCCCTCGGTGACCAGGTCGATGCCCTCGATGCGGTAGCACGGCGGCGCCAGCAGGCTCTCGGGGTGCTCCTCCAGGGTCACCTTGCGGCCCAGCACCCGGGCCACCACCTGCGCCGTGGTGCCGCCGCAGACGATCTTCACCCCCTCCATTAGGAGGAAGCGCTTCACCACGGCGCTATCGTTGGCCGGGTCGGCGGGCGGGCCGGTGAGGATGTTCACCGTGCTGCCCCGGCGGCAGTAAGCCAAGGCCGCGGTGCAGTCGTCGCCGGCGATGCCCCGGGAAAGGCGACAGGCCTGCGACAGGACGCGCTGCGGCAGGTCGTGCAGGCGGACGCGGTCACGCAGGCATTCGGAGACGTGCTTTGCCACCCCCTCGATGCCCCAGCCCCGGGGGTAGCCGGCACCCAGGCCGGCCTGGGTGATGCCATCGCTCACCAGCAGGAACCCTTCCCCGGGGGAGAGGTGGAAGCTTGCCTCGCTCACCACGCCGCCCTCCAGCGTCACGCTGCGCGGCTGCAGCGCCTGGGCATAACGTTGGGTGACGAGGATTGGCGGCGGGCACTCGTAAGAGAGGCAGGTAGCCACGCCATCGTTCAGCACGCAGGCCACGGTGAAGGCGGCATACGGCAGGTCGGTGCCCTTGGCCTCCGCCATGGTGCGCACCAGGCTGGTGACGGCGCCGCGCAGCGAGTAGCCGCGCCGACGCAGCGCCAGCAACCGCGCCGATGCCATGTTGGCGGCGATGCTCGCCCGGATGCCGGAGCCGAGGCCGTCACACAGCAGCACCGTCGTCGAGGCGGACGTGCGCTCGCACAGAACGAGGTCGCCACAGGGCGCCTCCGGGCGCTTGGGGATCTGGCAGGTGTCCACCTCGACGTGGATGTACCCTCGCTCCATTCCTGGGCCTCTACTCCACCTCGGGGGTGCTGCCACCGGCCAGTGTCATCAGCCGTTCGAGCAGCGCCTCGCTCTGGCCGGTGCTCTCCCCCAGGTACTTGGCGATCGTTTGGGCCATCTCCACCTGGTGCTGCAGCAGTTCGCGCGCTTGCATCACCGTCTGGGTGCGCAGCCGGTCCAGCTTCTCCTTATCCGCCTGGGTGCGCGTCATGTTCACGAAGATGCCGACATACTGCTGCTCCTCGCGCAGGGCGTAATGGATCTGGTGGCAGACTAGGTTCATGCGCGGGTGCTTCACCGTCGTCTCCACCAGATCCGCCTTGCCAGAGGCC
>JAAZEB010000376.1 GCA_012512505.1 Armatimonadota bacterium
CTGCTCGGGCACTCCGGCCATCTCCTGGAGGAGTCACACCCCTCGGTATCGGAGACGCCGAGGGTCGGAGCGCCGGCGTCCCGCCGGCCGGCGTAGGAGGCGTCCGACGCCGATGGTTCGCGGGTCTCCGGGCGGTGGCAGGGGCGCGTGCGGTTGGTGGCCCCCCAAGCCCGCGGTCAGGTATCGCTAGCCCAGGGCTAGCGCTGCGCCTGCCGTCGCTAGAACGTACGACCCCTCGGCTTTCGAGCTTTGCGCTGAAGTTGACTTGGCCCCGACCGCTGTGCTATACTTACCTGGTACGTCGAGATCCAGCATATGTTTGAGAGTCTAACAGATAGGCTGCAGGGAATCTTCAAGGGCCTGCGCAACCGGGGTAAGCTGACGGAACCAGACGTCAACGATGCCCTGCGACAGGTGCGCCTGGCGCTGCTTGAGGCAGACGTCAACTTCCGGGTGGTGAAGGAGTTGATCGCCGCCATCAAACAGCGCGCCATCGGCCAGGAGGTGCTGCAGAGCCTTACCCCGGAGCAGCACGTCATCAAAATCGTCCACGAGGAGATGACCAAGCTGCTGGGCGAGGGCGAGGCGAAACTGCAGATCGCCGCCAAGCCGCCCACGGTCATCATGCTCGTCGGCCTGCAGGGCAGCGGCAAGACGACCCAGGCCGGCAAGCTCGCCCTCTACCTGCGCAAGCAAGGCAAGCGCCCGCTCCTGGCGGCGCTGGACGTGCATCGCCCCGCGGCGATCAAGCAACTGCAGGTGGTGGGCGCCGGGCTGGACATCCCCGTCTTCACCCTCGGCGAGCAGGACCCGGCCCAGATCGCCCGCGCCGCCGTCAGCCATGCCGAGTCGCACACCCTGGACGTGGTGATCCTCGATACCGCCGGCCGTCTGCACGTTGACGACCAGATGATGGCCGAGGCGAAGCGGATCGCCGCCGCCGTCACCGTCCATGAGACGCTGCTGGTGGTCGACGCGATGACCGGCCAGGACGCGGTGAACATGGCCGAAGCGTTCACCGAGGCGCTCCCCGTGGATGGCTTCATCCTCACCAAGCTCGACAGCGACACCCGGGGCGGCGCCGCCATCTCGATCCGCGCCGTCACCGGCCGCCCGATCAAGTTCGTCGGCGTGGGGGAGAAGATGGACGCCCTGGAGGTGTTCCATCCCGACCGGATGGCGAACCGGATCCTCGGCATGGGAGACATGCTCTCGCTGATCGAGCGGGCGACGGAGGCGCTCAGCGCCGCGCGTGAGCGAGAGCTGGAGGAGCGCCTCCGGGCGAAAGACTTCAACCTGGAGGACTACCTCGAGCAGTTGGCGGCGGTGAAACAGATGGGACCGCTGGACCAGGTGCTTGGCATGATTCCCGGGCTGGGCAACCTGATGGGCCGCCGCCAGTTGCAGGTGGATGAAACGCAGCTCAAGAAGGTCGAAGCGATCATCCACTCGATGACGGTGCAGGAGCGCCGCCACCCGGGGATTTTGAACGGCAGCCGGCGGCGGCGCATTGCCCGTGGCAGCGGCACCTCGGTGCAAGACGTGAACCAGATGCTGAACCAGTTCGAGCAGATGAAGAAGATGCTGCGCCAGTTCAGCGACATGGAGAGCGGGCGGCGGCGCCCCTCTCGCCTCGCGTTTCCTTTCTGAGGAGGGACATACCTTTGGCAGTGAAGATCAGGCTCCGGCGCATGGGCGCCCGCCATCAGCCGTCCTACCGGTTGGTGGTTTCCGATTCGCGCGCGCCGCGTGATGGCGCGTTTATTGAGACGATTGGCCACTATAACCCGCGTACCGAGCCGGCAACGGTGGTGGTGGATGAGCAGAAGGCCCTGGACTGGCTCTCCAAGGGGGCGCAGCCGACGGACACCGTGCGCTCGCTGCTGAAGCGGCAAGGCATTCTGGCGAAGCTGGCCGAGAGCCGGAGCGCTGCCAAGCAGGCCGCCTCCGAGTAACCCTCGGAGCCCGGGCAGGGATCGGCAGCGCGAGCGCCCCTCGTTCGGGCGGCTGGTCTCTGGGTGAAGCGCATGAAGGAACTGATCGAGTATCTGGTAAAGGAGCTGGTTTCGCAGCCGGAAGCCGTGACGGTGACGCACGAGAAGAGCCACCAGGGCGACGTTTACGAGATCCACGTGGCCCCGCCCGACGCGGGCAAGGTGATCGGCCGCGGCGGCAAGGTGGCCAACTCACTGCGCACGCTAGTGAAGGCGGCCGTCTCGAAGACGCATGGTCGCGCCTCCGTGGAGATCGTTACCGACTAGCCGGGCCGGTGCCACGGGCCGCGCCGGCAGAGATGTTTGCCGAGCGCGACGGGGGGAAGATCCCCGGTGCCGGCGCAGAGGCCACCGTCCCGGCGGCGGCTCCGTCGGGAGACGCCGCGGCCAGAGCCAGCGCAGTACCAAGGATGCCGGGGGGAGCCGTGAGCCTCTCGGCATCCCTCGTGTTGGGATACCGGCGATTGCCAGCCGCCCCGGGGGGCGTTTGCTGTCCGTTAGCCATTTGGGAGAGTTACATGCAGCTCAAGCGAACGGTGACACTGAAGAACATCGTCACCGAGAAGTTCAAGGAAGAGACCATCCAGGCGCTACAGGAGGCCATTCAACAGGTCGAACAGGCGCGCAACACCATCGATTTCCGCTCGCGCATCTACCTTTCTGAGCTCCAGCGCACAGACCTGAACCAGGCCGCCGAGTTCCGCCGCCGCATCGAAGCGGAGAAGCACCGCCACGACGAGCTGAAGGAGCAGTTGAACGCGCAGCTCGAAGAGATCCGCAACGCCGCGATCGGCGACGAGGTGACCCAGGGCACCCTGGAAGGGTTCGTGGAGGTGCAGGTGGGGGATCACCTGCCCACGCGCATGAGCGGCGCCGAGATCGTGGTGAAGGACGACGTGGTCGTGGAGCTGCGGGAGACGCCCCCCGAAGCCGAGGCGGAAGAGGCGGAGGAGGCGCCGGAGACCCAGCCGGAAGCATGAACGCCGCAGAGTGCGAGGTGGTCATCGGAACGGTGACCGGTGCCTACGGCATTCAGGGCGAGGTGAAGGTCCAGCCCGAGCCGGACAGCATCGAGCGTTTCCGCGACCTGAGTGAGGTGTGCGTGCGACACGAGGGGCGCCAATGGATCGCCCACGTGGAGCGCGCGCGCCGGCACGGGAAGCTGATCGTGCTCGCACTGGCGGAGGTAACCACGGTGCCGGCAGCGCGCCGCCTGGCCGGCGCGCTCCTGGCGATTCCCCCGACGGCCCGGCGCGAGCTGCCCGCCGGGGAGTACTTCGTGGATGACCTGCTGGGGATGGAGGTCTACACCCCCGACGGCCGGCGCCTCGGCCAGGTGGACGATGTCCTCCAACTCCCGGCAAACGACGTGTTCGTGGTGGGCGACTACCTTTACCCGGCCATCCACGACTACGTTCTGGAGATCGACCTGCCGGGGCGGCGCATTGTGGTGCGCCCCCCGGAGGAGAGCTTCGAGGAGTGAAGCGCAGCGCCCCGGGCGGGGAGGACGGGTAGACCCGAGAACGGATGGCCCTAAAGGGCTACCCTGTCCAGGGTGCTTGTCCCCTGGGTCAGGGGCGTCGTTTACAGCGCCCCGCACCGGCGTGCCGGTACCGACGCCTGGCGAATGGCCGGGGCGTTGTTTGTGGCGGGTGGCTGCGCCTTGTCTCCTGTGGACGGGGAGCCGGCGTGCGGATCTCGATACTGACGGTGTTCCCGGAGATGGTGCGGGGCCCCCTGCAGGAGAGTATTCTCAAGCGGGCGCAGGAGAAGGGCTTGCTGGAGATCGCGGTGGTGAACATCCGCGATTTCGCCACCGACCGCCACCGCAGCACCGACGACTACCCCTATGGGGGCGGGCCCGGGATGGTGATGAAGCCGGAGCCGATCTACGCGGCGCTGGAGGCGGCCTGTGCCGGCGAGCCGGCGCCCGCGGAGCGCGTTGCCGGTCGGGAGATCATCCTGACTTCCGCCGCCGGCGAGCCGTTCTCGCAGGCGGTGGCGCACGAACTGGCGCAGAAGACGCACCTGCTGTTCATCTGCGGCCATTACGAGGGGGTCGACGAGCGCATCCGCGAGCAGGTGGTGACGCGCGAGCTTTCGATTGGTGACTACGTGCTCACCGGCGGCGAGTTGGCGGCGCTGGTGATGGTGGATGCCATCGCCCGGTTGGTGCCGGGCGTGCTGGGCGGCGAGGAGTCGACCGCAGAGGAGTCGTTTGCGGCGGGGCTGTTGGAGTACCCGCAGTACACCCGGCCTTACGAGTTCCGGGGCCAGAAGGTTCCGGACGTTTTGCTCTCCGGGCACCACGAGCAGATCCGCCGCTGGCGGCGGCGCCAGAGCCTGGCGCGCACCCTGCAGCGGCGCCCCGACCTGCTGGCGCGGGCAGCACTGACCGACGAGGACCGGCAGATCCTGGCGGAGCTGCAGCGGAGTGGCGAACCGGACGAAGGAGGAGGACACGTTGGCGAGCATCATTGAGGCGATTGAGAAAGAGCAGATGCGGGACGACCGCCCCGCCTTTCGCGCGGGCGACGTGCTGAAGGTTCACGTCAAGGTTATCGAGGGCGGCAAGGAGCGCATCCAGGTCTTCGAGGGGATCTGCATCAACCGGCAGCGCGAGGGGATTCGCCAGACCTTCACCGTGCGCAAGATCTCGCACACCGTCGGCGTCGAGCGTACCTTCATGCTGCACTCGCCCAAGATCGACAAGATCGAGGTGGTGCGGCGCAATCGCGTGCGGCGGGCCAAGCTGTTCTACCTGCGCGAGAAGGTGGGCAAGGCCGCGCGTCTGAAGGAGCTGCGCTGAGGCGCACCGCTCCCCGCGAGGCCGCCTCGGGCAGACGCCCGGCTCTTTACTTTAAGTGGCAAGGCATCCGCGTGCCGACGCGGCGCTCCCGGCGCCCGGCCGGCGCGGATGCCGCGCCCCGGCCCAAGTGGGCCGCTTCGTCCTGTTCCCCTGCGTGACGCGGTAGGTTTCCCGGCATCGGAGGTTGGGTGGTGGACTGGTCCTCGGCAATGACCGACCTGGCCAGCTCGTGGAAGGTCGGGATCGCCTTCATCATCTTGGTAGTGCTGCGGTTCCTGCTCACCAGTCAGGCGGTCTTTCTCGCAAACGTGCGCACTCTGCTCTTTGGGGGCATCGCTGGCCTCCTCACCACGCCGGCCAGCACCCCCACCAGCGCTCCGCCGGCCGCGGAGGCAACCGACGACGACTCTGCCGACGATGAGGCGGCCGCCGCGGAGCCGTGGGAGGCGGAAGCGGATCCCCCCGCGCCCAGCCGTGCCGACGAACTGCGCGCCTCGGTGCTGGAGTTTGTCGACTCCGGCCTGATCGCACTCGTGCTGGTCTTTCTCGTCATCCGGCCGTTCGTCGTGCAGGCGTTCTACATCCCTTCCGGCTCGATGCGCCCTACCCTGGTCGAGGACGACAAGATCCTGGTGAGCAAGTTCATCTACCGCTTCCGGGAGCCCCAGCGCGGTGACGTCATCGTCTTCAAGGCGCCGCCGCAGGCCGCCAGCGATGAAAAGGACTTCATCAAGCGGCTGGTGGGGCTGCCCGGGGATGTGCTGGAGGTGCGCGACGGCACGCTCTACGTCAACGGCCAGCCGCAGCAAGAGCCGTACACCGCGGAGCCGCCCCTTTATGATATGCCGCCGGTCGTCGTCGAGCCGGGCAAGGTGTTCGTGATGGGCGACAACCGGAACGACAGCAACGACAGCCACACCTGGGGTCAGCTCGATGAGAAACGGATCCGGGGCAAGGCGTTCGCCGTCTTCTGGCCAGTCTCCCGCATTGGCCTTATTCGCTGAGCCCGACCCTCAGCGCGGGCCTGATACCCGCCTGGAAGAGGAACTGCGCGCCGCCGGGTTCGAGCGTCTGGCGGGCGTCGATGAGGCCGGCCGAGGCCCGCTCGCCGGCCCGGTGGTCGCTGCCGCCGTCATCCTGCCGCTCCCCTGCCCCATCGCGGGGATCAACGACAGCAAGAAGCTGACGGCGCGCCAGCGCGAGCAGCTCTACGAGGCGATCAGCACTCACGCCGAAGCGGTCGCCATCGGCATCGCCGACGTTGCCACCATCGACCGCATCAACATCCTTCAGGCAACGCGCGCCGCCATGTGTGATGCCGTGCGAGGGCTGGTCCCGGCGCCGGATTGTGTCTTGGTCGACGCGCTGACGATCCCCGGCATCGACTGCGCCCAGCGCGCCATCATCCACGGGGATGCGCGGTGCCTCTCGATAGCCGCCGCGTCCATCGTCGCGAAGGTGACGCGCGACCGCATTTTGCGCGCGCTGGACGAGCAGTACCCAGGCTACGGCTTCGCCTCGAACAAGGGGTATGGCACCCCGGAGCACCTCGCCGGCATCGCCCGCCTGGGAATTTGCCCCGCACACCGACGGAGCTTCGCGCCGGTTCGCGTTGTCCTTGAACAGGGTCGCCTCTTCCGCCACGAAGAGGGGGCCGCAAGCGAGTGCTTTCGCCATCATGAGGAGGATTGATCACCCGTGAGCTGGGCTGCAACGATGAACGAGCTGGCCAACACCTGGAAGGTGGGAGCCGGCATCCTGGCGCTGATTCTGCTGCGCTTCGCGCTGGCAAGCACCAACGCGGCGCTGGCGGGCCTGCGCACGCCTTTGATGTCCGTCCTCGCCACCATCTGGGGACCGCGTGCCCAGCGCCGCCGCAAGCCGGAGGACACCGAGGAAGCCGCGCCGCCCACGCCGGCGGAGGAGATGCGCCGCAGCTCCATCGAGTTCGTCGACTCGGCGCTCATCGCGCTGGTCCTCGTCTTCATGGTGCTGCGCCCCTTTGTTATCCAGGCGTTCTACATCCCCTCCGGCTCGATGCAGCCAACGCTGGAGATCAACGACAAGATCCTGGTCAACAAGTTTCTCTACCGCTTCCGGCCCGTCGAGCGCGGCGACGTGATCGTCTTCAAGGCGCCCCCCGACGCGGACCTGGAGGAGAAGGATTTCATCAAGCGGGTGGTAGCCGTTGGCGGCGACACGGTGGAGATCCGCGACGACCAACGGGTCTACGTCAACGGCAAGGCGCTGGCGGTAGATGGCGGGCCCGAGGGGCTGATGGAAGAAGTGTACGCGCCGGGCACGGCGGCGCACGCCAAGCGGCACCTGATCGCCGAACCGCCGTACTACTCCGAGCCGCCCCGCACCGTCCGCCCCGGTCACGTTTTCGTGATGGGCGACAACCGCAATAACAGCAAAGACAGCCGCTCTTGGGGCGACCTAGAGCTGGGGCGCGTGCGCGGCAAGGCGATGGTGATCTTCTGGCCCCCGTCGCGAATCCGGCTCATCCAGTAGCCGGAGGCGCGGCCGGCGAGGATGAGGCCGCGAGCCCCCCACGCTCCCCGGGCGCCCTGTTTGCTCGTTGGCCGGGCGCAGGTGGCGAGAGGCCACCGCGTGACGAAAGGCGGGGGGGGGAGTGTGGCCATGGCAGCGAAGCGCAGCCTCGGGGAGCGTGGCGAGCAGGCGGCAGCCGCCTACCTGGAACGCGCCGGCTACCGCATCCGCGAGCGCAACTACCGAACGCCCCGGGGCGAGATTGATCTGGTCGCCGAGGAGGGGGAGACCCTCGTCTTCGTGGAGGTGAAGACGCGCGCCGACGTGCGGCGCGGCCAACCGCGGGAGGCGGTGGGCCGGCGCAAGCAGCTCAGGATGGCCTGGGCCGCCTATCACTACCTGGAGCAGCACCCCGAGGAACGCCCCTGCCGCTTCGATGTGGTGGAGGTGCTCCTCGATGGGCCAATCCCCGACATTCACCTCATCCGCCACGCCCTCCCCCCGGCCCACAGCGATGACGACTGGTTCGAATAGCAGCCACAGCGGCGATCGGCGAGGGGCGATTGCCACCCGGATGGGCGGGGGCTGCTGGCGGGGATCCGCGTGACTCTCACGGAAGCATTGGTCGAGGTTGGACAGATCCGCGCCGACAACCGGAGCGGCGCCACGGCGCTCACCGAGCGCGGTGCCGCTCTCCTCGCCGCGGCGGTCGCGCTGCCACCCGCGGAGTACCAACAGGTGGCCCAGGCCGTCGCCTGCGCGCAGCCGGCGATGGCCTCTCTCCTGCGCCTGGCGAACGCGGTCCTCCTCGCGGCGGCAGCACACCCCGAGGCGTCGGCGGTGGCAGCCCGAAGGGCGGCGGAGCAGTTCCTCAGCGATCTACGTGACCACGCGGCCGCGGCGGTTCCGCAGGGGGCGGCTCTCGCCCAGGGGCGGCGCGTTCTCACCCACTCCGCCAGCAGCCTGGTTGCCGAGGCACTGCAGCAGGCGCACGCCGCGGGTGGGGTGCGCCAGGTCACCTGCACCGAATCGCGGCCGGCCGGCGAAGGAGTGACACTGGCGCGGCGGTTGGGCGAAGCCGGGCTGCCGGTGCGCCTGGTCATCGACGCGGCCGCCGCCTCCCTGCTGCCGGAGTGCGACCTAGTGCTCCTCGGCGCCGATACGGTGTGTGCCGAGGGGTTGGTCCACAAGATCGGCACGCTGGGCCTGGCGCTGGCGGCCCAGAACTTCGGCGTGCCGGTCTATGCCCTGGCGACGGACGAGAAGCTCCTGCCGGTCGCGTGCGGGCCTCGGCCGCCGATTCCCCTCCGCGAGGGCACGGAGCTCCTGCCGGATCCAGCCCCCGGAGTCACGGTGCTGAACCGCTACTTCGACCTCACCCCGCCCGGCTGCCTTTCCGCCATCGTTTGCGAATCCGGGCTCCTCCGCCACCGGGCGCTCACCCGGCGGCTGAAGCAGCTCCCGGTACACCCGTCTTTACGCCATTTGTTTCCTGGAGGTCAGAGATGTCCGCAGTAGTGGAGATCGCCGCGGTCGGCAATGAACTGTTGGAGGGGGTGACGCAAGACACCAACACCCACTGGCTCTGCCGGTCGGTCACCGCCCTGGGAAGCACGGTGCGTCGGGCGGTGA
Organism: Armatimonadota bacterium; assembly: GCA_012512505.1. Taxonomy (GTDB): domain Bacteria; phylum Armatimonadota; class JAAZEB01; order JAAZEB01; family JAAZEB01; genus JAAZEB01. The sequence goes on from JAAZEB010000376.1 coordinate 8,929, forward strand.
TCGTGCGCGACGACCGCGCCGCCATCGCCGCCGAGGTGCAGGGGGCGCAGGCGCGCCACACCGACCTGCTGCTGGTGACCGGCGGCCTCGGCCCCACGGCGGACGACCTCACCCTGGAGGGGGTTGCCCAGGCCGCCGGGGCGCCGCTGGCAGAGCATCCCCAGGCGCGAGCGATGGTGGCCCGCCGCTATGAGGAACTGCACCGCTCCGGGGCGGTGTCGGCACCCGACCTCACCCCGGAGCGCCTAAAGATGGCCTGTCTGCCCCAGGGCGCGGAGCCGATTGAGAACCCGGTGGGCGCTGCCCCTGCCGTCCTCCTCGCGTTGGAGGGCACCTGTGTGGTCTGCCTCCCGGGAGTGCCTCGGGAACTCCAGGCAATCTTTGCCGGCCCGCTGCAGCCGGTGCTGGCCCGGTTCCTCGGGGCCGGCCTCACCCTGGAGCGCGAAGTGATGGTGCGCCTCGGCGATGAGTCGGCCATGGCGGCCGCCCTGAGTGCCGTCGCGGCCCTCCACCCGGGGATCTACATCAAATCGCACGCGCGTGACTTCCAGCGCGGCCAGGGCATCCGGGTGACCCTCTCCGCGCGCGGCACCGACCGCGCCACGCTGGAGCATGCCCTCGATGCCGCCATCTCCTCCCTGCGCCAGCGCCTGCCGCTCGCCTGACCGCTCACCGGGACGCCGGCATTCGGCGCGTTTCGCGGCGGGCCTCCCCCGGGAAGAAGACGTTGCGTTTCGGGCCTCGTGGTGGAAGGCCAAACCGGGCGAGTCGCGGAGGAGACGGAGCAGCCGTGAGCGACGAGGAGATCATGGAGCGCCTGACCTGGCTCAGGATCTGCGGTCCCGAGGGCGCCCACACCCGCCAAAACAACCTGGAATCGATTGCCCGGCTGCGACGGGGCGATCCCTACGTCACCCTCGGGATCCGCGCGGTGGAAGAGGCCGTCCGGGAGGACGAGCCGTGGACTACCACGGCACTGCTGGACGCGGTCGCCAGCGTGACCGGCTGCTCGAAGGATCCCCGACACAACGTCGGCATGGGCTACATCAGCCCGCGGGCAACGCTGCGCGGGCTGCGTGAGTGTGCCGAGCGCGTGCGCGCGGTAGCCCAACGTGGGGGCAGCATCGTCTTTGGCACCGGCCATGCCGGCTGCCTGATCTCCTGCTATCAGTTGATTGCCGAGGCCGCCCGCGAGCAGGGCGCCACGATCGTCCACGCCGGTGGGGGCTATGAAATCCAGTCGTGGGAGTTCATCGACTGGGTCGGCGATGTCTGCGCCGTTAGCAACGGCAGCGGCCTGATCCACACCCATACCCAGCGCGCCATGGAGGAGATCATCACCGACTGGGGCGTGCCGATTGACCTGGCGGTGACCGATCACGGCTTCCTGGGGCCCGCCCTGAACGCCGGCATCCCCACGGTGGCGTTTTTCGACACCAACGATCCAGCCCCGGCAGTGGCCCGCCGCCTGGGACTGGACGTGACCCTCGTGCCGCTGAACGACAACCGCCCCAACTCCATCCTGCAGGAGGCCGGCGCCGTGGTGAGCGAGGCGATCCGCTCGCTGGTTGGGGCAGCCTGAGAGGGCCCCGATGCGTGACCTGGAGGTGCTGGAAACCATCAACGTCCGCGGCGCCCACGGCAAGATCTACAAGATCCGGGTGCGCTCCACCTCGCCCGCCGGCCGGCAGCTGGCAGCGCTCAAGGTGCCGGCCGCCCCCAACCACGGCTTTGTCCAGGAGATGGAGATCGCCGAGCTGCTGCGCCACTACCGGCATCCCTACATCATCCGCTTCCTTGGCACCGGCATCTCCAGCGAGGAGCCGTTCATCCTGATGGACCTCCATGAGGAGGGAGACCTGGAGGACCTGCTGCGTGCCTTCGGTCCCCTGCCGACGCGCGAGGCGCTGGACATCGTCATCCAGGTGGCCGAGGCGATCCACTTCCTGCACGGCCTGGGGGTCTATCACCGCGACATCAAGGCGGAGAACATCATCCTCTCCGAGTCGGGCCAGCCCAAGGTGATGGATTTCGGCACCGCCCGCGTCTACCCCCGGCGCGGTGGCCTGCGCATCCATGGCGCCGAGGTAGGCCCCCCTGCCCGCCAGGTAGACCGCCGCCGCGACGCGGCGATGCTGGGCGAGGTGCTCTACCACACTCTCTCCGGCACCAAGCTCTATGAGGCCCGCCTCTTCGCGCTGGCCCAGCGGCGCCGCCTGGCCCCGGCCGCCAGCACCCGCCCCGACCGCCACCTCCAGCCCGAGGTGGCCGCCCAGCTCGACGCGGTGATCCGCCGGGCGATTGACCCAGCCAAGCAGCACGCCTACCCCGGGGTGCGCTACTTCCTCACCGACCTGCGCCGCCTGCGCCTGCTGTGCGACCGCGCCGGCCCGGCGGAGCGGCTGCCCCGCTCGCTGGTGGAGCCTTACCCGGGCTCTACCCCGCCCTTCCTCGAGCAAGCGGCGGCGCAGGCTTGGGAAGCCACCTTGCGCGAGCCGGAGAACGCCGCCCCCTGGATCCACCTTGGCAACGTTCACCTGGTGGCGATGCGCCCGGCCGCCGCCGACCGGGCCTACGCCCAGGCACTGCGGCGCGACCCGGGCAACGTGGTGGCGCGCCTGAACCAGGCCTATGCCGCTGGCCTCCTGGGCCACTGGGATCGGGCGCTGCACCTGGCGATCCGCGCGGCGGCCGAGGCCCCGCAGGGCCTGCACGCGGCGGCACGCGCCCGCTATGTGCGCGAGGCCCGCCACCTGGCTCAAGACGCACTCTCGCTCTACTCCAGCCTTGATCCCTCTCAACCCGGCAACCGCCTGCGCAAGGGGTACGCTTGCGACGCCCTGGGGCAGCACGCGGCGGCGGAGCAGGAGTATCGCCAGGCGCTTGCCCTCACGCCGGGGTTCGCCCCGGCGGCGGAGGCGCTCGCCTACCTGGCGCTGCGGCAGGGCGACACCTCCCAGGCGCTGGTGCGTGCCCGACGCGCCGTGGCGATCGGCCAGGAGCGCGCCGAAGCCTGGTTTGCCCTCGGCCAGGCACACCTGGCCCTCGATCAACCGGACGAGGCCGCCGTCGCCCTCAGCCGCGCCGTCAGCCTGGATCCAAACCATCCCTACGTTCACCTGGACCTCGCCCGCGCCTGGGCCGCCCTCGGCGAACGAGAGCGCGCCGAGACCGACAGTCACTACGCCGTCACCATCGACCCCTGCTGGACGCTGGCTCGCATCACCTGGGGCGACGCCTTAAGCTGCCTCGGGCACCACGCGGAGGCCCAAATCGCCTACAGCGACGCCGTCGCCCACAACCCGGAATGCCTCGATGCCGACGGCCGCCCCGGCCTCTCCTTCGCCCTTCCGTCTCCGGGGTGATGGCATCGGCGCGCTGGCCGCGCTGTTCCTGCTCAGTGATTTTTTCGTATTTCTGCTCAGTGACTTCTTCCATACACACAATTTCTTCGTATCGATTGTGTGTTCTAACGTGCGGCTCAGACGGACGCGAAGAGCCACGCGCGTTGTC
>JAAZEB010000377.1 GCA_012512505.1 Armatimonadota bacterium
GCGGTGAAGGCCCCCGGCTTTGGCGACCGCCGCAAGGCGATGCTGGAGGACATGGCTGTCCTCACCGCCGGCCAGTTCATCTCCGAAGACCTGGGCATCAAGCTGGAGAACGTGGACCTGAACATGCTCGGGCAGGCCAAGCGCGTGGTGGTCGCCAAGGAAGAGACGACGATCATCGAGGGCAAGGGCACCGCGCAGGCGATTCAGGGCCGCATCAACCAGATCAAGAAGCAGATCGAAGAGACCACCAGCGACTACGACCGCGAGAAGCTGCAGGAGCGCCTGGCGAAGCTGTCTGGCGGTGTGGCAGTGGTGCAGGTGGGCGCGGCGACCGAGACCGAGCTCAAGGAGAAGAAGAGCCGGATCGAAGACGCCCTCAGCGCCACCCGCGCGGCCGTGGAAGAGGGCATCGTGCCCGGCGGCGGCGTGACCTACATCAACCTGCTTCCCGCGCTGAACGAGCTGGCGGGCAAGGTGGATGGCGACCTCCGCGTGGGCGTGAACATCGTGCGCCGCGCCCTCGAGGAGCCTGCGCGCATGATCGCCTGGAACGCCGGCCAGGAAGGCTCGGTGATCGTCGAGAAGATCAAGAGCCTGCCGGTGGGCGAGGGCTATGATGCCGCCCGCGCCGAGTACGGCAACATGGTGGAGAAGGGGATCGTGGACCCGGCGAAGGTGACGCGCTCCGCGCTGGAGAACGCTGCCTCGATCGCCAGCATGGTGCTGACCACCGAGGCGCTGGTGGCCGAGGAGCCGGAGAAGGCGAAGCCGGCGCCGGCCGGACCTCCAGGAGGCGGCATGGGCGGCTTCTAAGCTGCCAGCCAAACGACGGCAAAGGGGCGCCGTGGCCGGGGGGCCGCGGCGCCCCTTTGGCATTTGGCCGCGCCCGGTCCGGTTGGGGTGTCTGCCGGCACCGCTGGTCCTGGCGCCGCCAAGGATAGGAGCGGCGCTGTCTCGAACTGGACGACACGAAACCATCGCCCTTGAGGATCGGTCAACGAGCCACAGCGTCGCCAACGCGCAGGACCCCGGGCGCCCCACTGGCCCGCGGAGCAGGTGTGCCCCGCGGTGTCGCGCGCGGTGCCTTGCCTGCTTGTTCCCCGGTCTTGAGCGGCGTGCCGTCGGCAACCGGAGGAGCCGCGATGTCCCTTCATGCCCGTGGGTTCGCTATGGTGTGGTTGGCGGTGCTGGCGCTGCTGGCGCTACCCGGTGAAGGCGCGGCGGCGGAGCGCCCGACAGCGCCGGGCGTCTATGTTGAAGAGATCGCGGTGGGGAGCCCGGCCATCCAGCCGGTGGCGACGAGCATCACGGCGTTCATCGGGCGGGCGGCCAAGGGGCCGGTGAACCAACCCACCGCCGTGCGCAGCTTCGGGGAGTTCGAGCGGACATTTGGCGGGCTGCACGCCAGTGCCCCGATGACCTATGCCGTGCGCTGCTTCTTCGAGAACGGGGGTGGGCACGCCCTGATCGTGCGGCTGCTGCGGCCCGAGCTGCCCCCATTGGCCCCCAGCATCCTTCAGCCGCCAGGGCTGAACGCCCTCCCGCCCCGCCCGGGGCCGCTGGAGAGCATCGGGCGACCGCTGGACAACGCGACGCTCATCGGCGACCGGGCGGCAAAGAGCGGCCTCTACGCCCTGGAGAAGGCCGACCTGTTCAACCTCCTCTGCATTCCCCCCGACCGTCATGGCGGAGATACCGCGCCGGCCGTCTACCAGGAGGCTCTGCGCTACTGCGTGGAGCGGCGCGCCTTCCTCCTGGTCGATCCCCCGGCGGCCTGGAGCGCGGGCAAGAGCGCCGCTGAGGCGGCCGCTGCCGCGCGTGCCGGCCTGGAGGATCTGGGTCTGTCCGGACCCGAGGCGCGGAACGCTGCCCTCTACTTCCCTCGCCTCCGGGTGTCTGACCCCCTCCGCAGCGGGCAGGAGGTGCTCCTCGCCCCCTCGGGCGTGGTGGCCGGCATCTTCGCGCGTATGGACCTTCAGGTGGGCGTCTGGAAGGCCCCCGCCAGCTCGGGGTCCGACCTGCGGGGCGTGCAGGGACCCGAGGTCGAGATTACGGCCAGCCACCAAGATCAGCTCAACCCGCTCGGCATCAACTGCCTGCGGAAGTTCCCGGGCCGCGGCCTGGTGGTATGGGGTTCCCGGACGCTGGACAGTACCGGCTCGGAGTGGCGCTACATCCCGACGCGGCGGCTCGCGCTGCACCTGCAAGAGAGCATCGCCCGCGGCCTGGAGTGGGCGGTGTACGAGCCGAACGACGAGACGCTGTGGGCGACGCTGCGCGCCCGCGTCGAAAGCTTCCTCAACGGACTCTGGCGCCAGGGTGCGTTCCAGGGCCGGCAGCCTCAGGATGCCTACTTCGTGCAGTGCGGGCGCGAGACGATGACGAACGCCGATATCGAGCGCGGCGTTGCCATTCTCCTTATCGGCTATGCCGCACGGAGGCCGGCTGAGTTCCTGACCTTTTCCCACGCGCAGAATTGCGCCCAGCTCCGGCGATGACCCCCGCGTACAGGCAGAGCCGGGCGCCGCGGGCTGCCCCTTAACATCCGCTTAACCTGAACTTAACCCCAGAACAGCACGCATCCGGTAAAATGAGAGTCAGCCGGGGAAGCGCTGGCGCTGTGCCGGTGGTTGACCAGGGGATTGACAAGGCGGCAGGCGGTATGGTACGTTACGGTTGCGAATGTCGGGTTCGCGGCCAGTACCGCTCCTTCCCGCCACCATCGCTGTTTGCCACGGCACACATCGGTCCCCCTCGCGGGTTGTCCGCCACGTTGATGGCCGTTTGCCCTCCATGGGGCTGCGGGCGGATCGCCGGCCTCTGGCCGGCGACGAGAATGCCGGCGGGACGCCGGCGATCCGACCTGTCGGCTCGGAGACGCTTCCTACGAGGGGCCGGCGGGACGCCGGCGATCCGGCCATCGGCGCAGGCGACGCCTCCTACGGCGAGGGGGTGCTTGGCAAGGCCCCTGGAACCAGGCACTAGCGGGGGGTGTTCTCTCCCCAAAAGGGGGCGCGGTGAGGGCGGATTTTTGCCGGGGCCGCGCTGGCCCGCGCGGCGGGCGCCTGGCAGCACGGCACACCTTCGGACGACGGAATCGCGGGGGGTTGTGAATGGAACCACCTACCGGGTTAGGTCAGGAGACACTGGCGAACGCCATCGATATCTTCCAGTGTTGCATTCTGACCTGGGACTTTCTGCCGGTCGTGCTGCCGGCCTACCTGTTGGCGGGGGCGATCGCGGCGTTCGTGCCGGTGGGCAAGGTGCTGCGCTACCTGGGCTACCAGGCCAAGCGCTGGGTTGCCTACGGGGTGGCGACGTTCTCGGGCATCGTCATCTCGATGTGCTCCTGCAACATCGTGCCGTTGGCCCTCAGCATCTACAAGAACGGCGCCGGGATCGGCCCGGCGTTTGCGCTGCTTTACGCCGGGCCGGCGCTCAATCTGGTGACGCTGGTGTGGACCTTCCAGGTGTTCGGCAGCGCGTTTGGGTTCTGGCGCCTGGGCGGCACCGCGCTTTCGGCGTTGGTGATCGGGCTGGTGATGGCGCTGCTGTTCCGGCGAGAGGAGCAGCAGCGTGAGAAGGAGTTCGGCCGCGCCACCGCTGGTGAGGCCGACAGCGTCGTGGAGATCAGCCTGCCGGAGCTGGAGAAGAAGTACCCGTACCGGAGTTGGGCGATCATGGGCGCCCTGGTGGTGCTGCTCATTCTAGGGGCGAAGGGGCTGCCCTGGGCGCTGCGCCTGCCGGCGCTGGCGGTGGTGGCGTTCGGCTTGGTGTGGGCGCTGAACAAGTGGTTCGAGCCGCACGAGGTGAAGGAGTGGCTGAAGGAGACCTGGGCCTTCCTGAAGCTGACGCTGCCGATCCTCGTGCCGGCGATCATCTTGATCGCCATCGCCGCCCGCCAGACGCCGCTTTCCTGGTTCACTACCAGTGCCGAGGGCGGCAAGCCGTTCTTCTTCCTGGGCGACAACTCGCTGCGCGCCACCACCCTGGGCTCGATCTTCGGGTCGGTGATGTACTTCCCGATCCTCACGGAGGTGCCGTTCGTCAAGGCGTTCCTGAAACAGGGAATGGGCGTGGCGCCGGCGATGGCGATCTTGCTGGGCGGCCCGGGCACCAGCATCCCCGGGGCGCTGCTCATAGCCCGCTTCCTGGGCTGGAAGAAGATGCTCGTCTACGAGGCCTGCGAGATCTCGATGAACATCGTGATCTCGTTCGGCTTCGGGCGGATGTTTGGTGACTACCAGTGCCCCTGTCTCACCGGGGTAGAGCAGCACGCGAATCTGGAGTGGGTGACGGTCGCCTCGGTGCTGATCGCGGTGGCGGTGGCCGCGGCGGTGCTGCTGGTGGCCAGACGACAACGGGGCCAGGCGGCCTCGGCATAGGAGGGGCGAATTGCTGCAGAGAGGGAGCGCTTGGAGGGGTTGGGCCCTGGCAATCGCCTGGGTGGTGGCGAGCGGCACGTGGTCGGCGGCGACGGCGGCCAACGGCACGCCAAAGGTGAAGATCACCGCCTACATCAACGAGAGCAGCGGGTGCCAGGAGGCCACCATCAAGTATCTCAAGGCGTTCGCGGCGAAGCACCCGCGCGACGTGGCGCTGGAGATCGTGGACTTTGGCAGCGCCGCGGGTGCCGAGCGGTGGCAGGCAGACGGCTACCACTGCCAGGCGATAGTGATCAACGGCGCCACACAGTTCCGGGTGGGGAGCGGGCAGGCGGCACACGTCACCCGCTTCGAGATGCCCGAAGGGGTGCGCTGGAGCTTTGCCGATATGAACACCGTGCTGGCTCAAGAGCTGCGCGCGCCGGGGACCTCGGCCGTCAGTGATGAGGACCTGGAGAAGCTGGCCCGGCAGGCGGGCGTTGGCTGGCGCAAGACGGTGTGGAGCGGCAAGGTGAGCGGCGAGGTGATCGTCGGCGCGCAGGTGGTCTTCCGCTTCAACAAGGGGTTTGGCGGCAAGTCGGCGGTGCAGCGGGCGCAGGCGGCCGCCGCGGTGCTAAAGCGCCTGTACCAGGCGGGCCTGCGTGCCGAGGAGATCCGCGCCCGCACGCGCAAGGTGAACGGCGAGGCAGTGGGCGTGATCGAGGCGCGGGGGCAAGGCGTGACCGTGGTGACGGACACGGAGGCCGACCTGATGCAGCGCCCGCCTCTGCAGGTGGCCCAGGTGTGGGCGTTGAACCTGCGTGATGCCCTTCGCTGTGCCGGGCGCTGAGCGGCAGGACCGACGCGGCCCGGCACCACGACCGTGCGGCCGTGCTGCTCCCGGCGGCGCGGCGCGTGCAGACAGATAAGGAGTGACAGCCAATGTTCCGATGGCTGATACTGGCCCTGCTGGCGGTGAGCGCCCTTCCGGCACAGGCGCAAAGCAAGAAAAGCATTCAGCTTTATGCTCCGTGCGGGATGATCATCCCCTTCAACACTCTTGCCAAGGAGTTTGAGCGAAGCACCGGGATCAAGGTGAACCCCCTCTACGACAACGGGGTGACGCTGGTGCGCCGGATCCGGGACCGGCGCGAGCGCCCGGACATCGTGGTGCAGCCCGGCGAACTGGAGATCCTCCAGCTCTCCAAGGGGGGCTTCCTCGCTCCCGACTCGATTACCACCTTCGGCACCTTCAAGATGGTGCTGGTGGTCGCCGGGAAGAACCGCGCCGGGGTGCGGCAGTTGGCGGATCTGACCAAGCCGGGCGTGCGGGCGATCATCCTGCCGGACCCGACACTGAACTCGGGCGGCTACTATGCCAAGAAGGCGCTGCAGAGCGCTGGCCTCTGGGACAAAGTGAAGAAGAAGGTGGTCTACCACTGGCACGCCCAGGAAGCGGTGGAATACGTGTGCCGCGGGCGTGCCGATGCCGGCCTCTTCTACGCGACCTGCCCGTTTGAGAGCAACCCGGAGAAGGTGAGCACCGACACCTACCGGATCGTCGGCGAGCTGCCGGCGGCCATCCACCCGACGATTAGGGTACAGGCGGCGATCGTGAAGGGGTCGAAGAACCCGGAAGGTGCCCGCAAGTTCTTGGAATTCTTGATGCAGCCGTCGTCGCAGGCAACCCTGGCCAAGCTGGGCATTCCGAACTTCAGCGCCGCCCAGGCGAAGCGATAGCGCCGCGCTCCGGGCGCACTTGCCCGGAGGCGACCGAGTGAGCAGAGGTGGGATCGAAATGAGACAGCGACAACGCTTCACGGCCGTCCTCGTGGCCGCGACCGTGGCGGCCCTGGCGGCCTTCCAGGCGCAGGCAAAGCCGAGACCGCTCAAGCTGGCCGCGCCGGTGAAGAACGAGGGCTGGCGGGTGCTCTGCGGCTCGTCCAAGGCGAAGGTGCTGGTGGAGGCGTTCTACCCGATCAACGCCGCCGGGGGCGAGGGGCACGAGTGGGTGATTGAGTACGCCTCCCAGTTGGTGGCGGCCTACCCTAACCAGGTGCGGGCGATTGTCTACGACTTCGCCTCGGCCAAGGGGGGCGCCGAGTGGCAGAAGCACAACCTGTCGTGCGGTGCCTTCGTGATTGGCGGGAAGGTGCAGGCCACCCTCAAAGGCAAGAAGGTGACCTACATGCGCACCCCCGCGCTGTCTGGCTGGACGCTGGCGCAGCTCAAGGCCTCGGTTGGCGAAGAGGTGAAGCGCGTCTACGCCAAGAAGGCCTCCGGCACGGCCGCGCCGGCGAAGAAGAGCGCGGCCGGCGCCAGCAGCGGCGGGGCGATCATCAGTGTGGCGGTGCCCTGCGGCCTGGCGGGGCCTTACGGCGACCTGGTGCGCCTGTTCCATGCCCGCAGCAAGAACGTGCGGGTGAGCCCCCGGGTGAATGGCGTGGTGGCGCTGCTGAAGCAGTTTCGCGATGGCGTCTACCCGCAGCAGCCCGGGCCCCCGGAGATCTACCTGGCGCTGGGCACTTCTGAGTTGGCAGACCTAAAGCAGCGAGGCCGGCTGGTCGATGGCAACGTGGTCAAGTGCGCGCGCATTCCCCTGGCACTCATCGTCCACAAGCGGAACCCGGCGCGTGTGCAGGATCTGAACGACCTCACCTCCTCGGCGGTGAAGGCGATTGCCATCTACAGCTACGACCTCTCCGGCGGTCGAGGCGCCAAGCAGGTGCTGCAGCGCGCCCGGCTGTGGGAGATGGTCTCCAAGAAGACGGTGACGCCCAGCGTGCCGGATCAGGCGAAGCAGATGGTGAAGCAGGGGCGGGTGCAAGCGGCAATCATCTACCGCACCTGCCTGATGGAGAGCTACCTGCCGAACCAGCCGGCGGTACGCGAGACCGACCTGAAGGCGATTGACCTGTACGAGGATCTCTACGAGCCGATCCACGTGGGCGCGGTGCTGATCAAAGGCGCCCCGCACACCGAAGCGGCCCGCGAGTTTCTGGCCTTCCTGGAAACACCCGAGGCCCGCAAGGTCTGGACCAAGTGGGGGTTCCTGCCGCCGGTGTGAGTGGCGGCTGGTCGCTGTGGCCCCCCCCCACCCCCCCGAAGCCGGGGGGGCTTTTTTTGTCTATGGCCCCCCAACTCCCCGAAACCGGGGGGCTTTTTTGTCTATGGCCCCCCCAATCCCCCCGAAGCCGGGGGGGGCTTTTTTGTTTGTGGCCCCCCCACCCCCCCCGAAATCGGGGGGGCTTTTCGTGTGTGCGGCTTCTCCCCCCCAACCTTGGGGGGGCCGGGAGGCCTCCTAGTTTGTGGCCCCCAACCTTGGGGGGGCCGGGAGGCCTCCTAGTTTGTGGCCCCC
>JAAZEB010000378.1 GCA_012512505.1 Armatimonadota bacterium
GGAAGGCTCGTCCGCCCAGGGTAAGTCGGGGCCTAAGCCGAGGCCGAAAGGCGTAGGCGATGGACAGCCGGTCACATTCCGGCCCCACCTGGGGTTCGCGTCTGCCTGTTCTTCGGAACAGGGGACTCGGTTATCCAGCGGGGACGCGGGACCGCCTTGTTGGGGGGCAACTGGCAGCCCACCTGGCAGGGCCTCACCGCCACGAAAAGCCGCTGGAGGTACCCCCGGGTGTCCGTACCTCAAACCGACACTGGTAGGCGAGGAGAGCATCCTCAGGCGAGCGGGAGAACCCTCGTTAAGGAACTCGGCAAACTCGCCCCGTAACTTCGGGAGAAGGGGCGCTCGGCTCGGGGCAACCCGGGCGGAGCCGCAGTGAAATGGCCTGGGCGACTGTTTACAAAAAACACAGGTCTCTGCTAAGTCGCAAGAAAGACGACGTATAGGGGCCGACGCCTGCCCAGCGCCGGGACCTAAGGGGCGGGGTTCCCACTTCCATCCTCACCGGATGGGGAGGGGGGCTCCCAACCGAAACCCCGGTTAGCGGCGGCCGCGATCAAAAGCGGCCCGAAGGTAGCAAGATTCCTTGACAGCTAAAGACTGTCCTGCTCCAATGGCGTAACGACCCAGGCGCTGTCTCAACGAGGGACCCGGCGAAATTGCGATATCGGTGAACATGCCGATGACCCGCGGTAGGATGGAGAGCCCCCGGGAGCTTTACCGCAGCTTGCTGTTGGGCGCGGCGAGACGATGAAGAGCTCTAGGTGGGAGCCCCGCCGGCAGGGCCGATGGGCGACTTGCGATCCGCAAGCGGCGCCTCGGCACACTGCCGCGGGGCAGCGGTGGAATACCACCCTTCGTCTGGTGCGTGTCCTCACCTCCCCTGTGCAAGGGGAGAGACCGCGGCAGGTGAGCGGTTCCGGCTGAGTTGGCATCCTCCTAAACGGTAACGGAGGAGACCAAAGGCCGCCTCAGCCTGGTTGGCAATCAGGCAGTGACGTCAAAGCGTGAAGGCGGCTTGACTGTGAGAGCGACGGCTCGAGCAGGTGTGAAAGCAGGGCTTAGCGACACTGCGCTTCCTCGTGGGAGGGCCGCAGGACAACGGATACCAGCTCCCCGGGAATACAGGGCTAACCTCGCCCGAGAGACCCTATCGACGGCGAGACGTGGCGCCTCGTTGCCGGCTCATCCCATCCTGGGGCTGAAGCAGGTCCCAAGGGTTGGACTTTTCGTCCATTAAAGGGGTCCGTGAGCTGGGTACAGACCGTCGTGAGACAGGTCGGATCCTATCCACCGTGGGCGTGGGAGACTTGAGAGGAGCTGCCCCCAGTACGAGAGGACCGGGGCGGGCGGACCTCCGGTGTACCTGTTGCGCCGCCCGGCGCACCGCAGGGTAGCTGACGTCCGCAACGGATAAGCGCTGAAAGCATCTAAGCGCGAAGCCGTCCTCAAGACAGTAGGTCTCCAGATCAGGCCCCTGGAAGACTACCAGGTTGATAGGCCGGAGGTGTACGGGTCGTGAGGCCCTCAGCCAACCGGTACTAATCGGCCGATAACATGAGACGACAGACTCTCTTCGGTTGTCCTCTGCGGCGTGCTGCGGCCGCCGCGTTTGGCACCGATCCTTCCCCGTTTCCCCCAGCCCGGCCGACACACCCCTCCCCAGAATGGCGGCGGCCAGGGGTGGAGACGGGCCACGATGGGGGGATGGAGGCGATGCGCAGACGTCTACCACGCCACATGCCGGATCGGGCGGCGCGGCGTTCTCGGCGCGCGGCGCGTGCCACGCCGGCGGGCGAGCCTCGCCCGGTGGGTCAGGCCGGCGGTCAGGCCCGCGCGGTTCCGCGGCCCACTCGTGCGGCGCGACGCCGGCCTCCCCTAGCAGTAATCGCGGTGCTGGTGCTGCTGCTGGCACTCCTGGTGGTAGTGGGGGTCTTCCTGCTGCGGTGAGCCGTCCAGGGGGGCGGAGCAGGTTTGCTCCCCGGCCCGGGGCGGTAAGAGGAACGGGGGACAACAGGAAGGAGAAGTGTCATGCAGTTGGAGACACCGAATCTGGACCTGGAGACAACGGATACTGTCGCGGTGCCGGAAGCCCCGGCGCCGGTGTCCGACCCTGAGGCCGACCGGCAGGCCGCCCAGGAGATGGTGAAGCTGATCGACTTGCACCTGGACTACGAGCGCCAGAGTCGGATGCCGTTGTCGGTAGACGAGTTGACGCCGCGCCGGCTGTGCCCCGAACAGCGCACCGACCTGGTGACGGATCTGTACGCCGTCACCAGGTGAGCGCCGTTGACGCTGCCGGCAACCGGTTCGTGAAGGCCGCGCCACACCCCCTTGCCGAGGTGTGGCGCGTTTTGGTAGCGGGCCGCGTTTCCCCCACCCAGCGCCTCGCTCCTTACAGCCGCCGGTGGTAGGCAAACCACTCCAACGCCATCACCCCAAGGCCGACCAGGGCGAGCCAGCGCCACACCTCGCGGGGCACCCGCTGCGAGTGAGCGTCCACTGCGGCGATGGAGGCGCTGCCCAGGCGCACCTGGTCGCGCGGGCGGATGTCCGACTCCGCCTCATTCAGCAGGTTCACCGCCAGGCGCGTGGTGAACGGCCCCTCCTTGCGCCGGCCCTCAAAGCGATAGATGCCGGCCTGCTCCGTCGCGGCGAAGAACAGGGGAGACTGCTCCACCGCCAGCGCGTGGCGACTGCCGTCTGGGTGGACCACGGTGAGGCGTCGCACCCCGGCGGGAACTTCAGTCGGCACCACGTCGCCGGTGCGCGCCTGCAGGCTGGCCGTGCCGGCGTCGCTGCCCATCAACCAGTCGATGGCGTTAGCGAGGAGGATCGGGAACGCCACCCGCAGCGGCAGATCTGACTCGGTGAGGTCGAACCCGATGTAGAGGGAGCGCAGGCCCTCCTTTTCCCCGGCCACCAGCAGCGGCCCTGCCTCCGACTGCGCCAGCGCCTGGCCCCAGGGAAGTGGGCGGGCCACGAGGGCCCGGGCAATCTGGACACTGCTCAGGTCGAGGAAGCGGGTGACCGGGTGGCGGCGGTCCCAATCGAGGAAGGAGGGATGTTCCGTCCGGCCGGTGATCGCCACCGGGGCGGCCGCGCCGCCGGTGCCGATGAAGAGGTAGCGCCCCCGTGGGGGAAGGCGCTCCGGCGCCTTGCCATCGAGCACCACCAGGTCATAGCGCGGGGCGGCAGTGGCAGCGGCCGCGCCAGGCGCCGTCTTGGCGAGGGAAACGCGCGGGTCCACGTTGAGGGCCTTTTCCAGGAAGAGGTTGCCGGCGGTGACCAGCAGCACGTTCACCTGGCGGCGCGGCTGCAGCACCAGCGCGGCCTGGTTATCGGCCGCCAGGTCATCGGCCACGTCGAGGCGCGCGCGCAGGAGGTCGCTGGCGCTGCCCTGGATGCCGAACACCTCGCCGTGTGTTTCGCCCGGCGAAAGGGTGAGCTCGCGGGCGTCAATGAGAGAGTCCTCGCGGTAAAGCTCCAGGGTGAGGCGTCGCCGCTGCTCCGAGAAGTTGCGCACCTGGGCGAACGCCTGGTAATCGAACGTGCCCCCCAGGCTCCGGCGCACGTCGAGGGCGGTGAGGCCGACGTTGTCGCCGCGGTGGCCGATGCGCACAAAGCGCAGGCGGGCGGATCCGAGCGGGATGCCCGCGCCCTCGGCGCCGTCGAGGGCCGCGAAGGCGCCATCGGAGAGCAGGAAGATCTGGGCGTCGCGGCGCTGGGCCAGGAGCGAGGCGGCCAGGAGGATCGCCTCCCGCGGGTTGGTGGCGGTATCGGTGGGGCGCATGCGCTCCAGGGCACGCCGGAGGACGTTGCGGTCGCTGGTGAGTGGGCACAGGGCGCGGGCCTGCCCGGCGACCAGGATCACCAGCGCCGCGTCGCCGCGGCCCATCCCATCGACCATACGCAGTGCCAGGCGGCGGGCCTCCTCGAAGCGGCTGCCTGGCACGTCGGTGGCGCGCATGCTGGCCGAGGCGTCGATCAGGATCGCCATGTTCTTGCCGCCCAGGGCGCGCACACGCAGGAACGGGCGCGCCAACGCCGCCGCCAGCAGCAGCACCAGCAGAAGCTGCAGTAGCAGCAGCAGGTTGCGCCGCAGCTTCTGGAAGGGGGTGTCTGCCTGCACGTCCTGCACCAGGCGCTGCCATAGCAGCACGGAGGAGACCACCTGATCGCGCCGCCTGCGCTTCAGCAGATAGAGCAGCAGGATCGCCGGCACGGCAACGAGCAGCCACAGCAGCGCCAGCGGATTGAAGGCGCTCACCGCAGCACTCCCCGCGCCCGCAGCGTGCGCAGCACCAGCTCATCGAACGGCACGTCGGTGGTAGTGCGGATGTAGTTCATCCCGTAGCGGGTACACAGCGCCGTCAGCTCGCCGCAGTACTCCGCCAGCGCGCGGCGGTAGCGGCCCAGCAGGTACTGGTTGATGCTGACCTCACGCGTCTCCCCCGTCTCGCAGTCCACCAGGCGCAGGTCACCCACCAGTTGCGGGTTCACCTCCGTGCGGTCGAGGAGGTGAATGAGGGTGACATCGAAGCGGCGGGCCGCCAGCGCCCGGAGGCCCGCGTGGCAGTGCGCGTCGAGCAGATCGGAGAGGAAGATGACGAGCCCGGTGCTCCGGGTGGTCCGGGCATAGTCGTGCAGCGCGCGGCCGAGGTTGGTGGGAGGCCCCCCCTGGCCCCCCCAACTTTGGGGGGGAACGCTATCGTCCTGGCCTCCCCAACCCCGGGAGGGAACGGTGTTGCCCTGGCCTCCCAGACCTTGGGGGGGAGCCGTGTTGCCCTGGTTCCCCAGACCTTCAGGAGGTGCCAGGTCATCCAGGAACTGGAAGAGGCGCAATGCCTGGTTGCGCCCCCGGAGGGCGGGGAGGGTGCGCGGCGTCCCCGCGGCGCCCGGGGGAGAGCCGCCCAGCGCCGTCACTGTCACTCGGTCGAACCCGGTCAGGGCGATGTAGCCGAGGGCGGCGGCGACCTGCTGGGCGTAGTGCAGCTTGGTGGGGTCGCCAAACGCCATCGAGCGGGAGGTATCGAGCAGGAGGTGGACAGTCAGTTCCTCCTCGGCGACGAACAGCTTGAGGAAGAGGCGCTCCAGCCGGGCGAAGGTGTTCCAGTCCACGCGGCGGAGGTCATCGCCGGGGACGTAGTTGCGGTAGTCGGCGAACTCCACTGAGGCGCCGCGGCGGGTGGAGCGCCGTTCCCCTTTCTGCTGCCCCGCGTAGAGCCGCCGCGACAGCAGCGCCAGTTGCTCCAGCCTGGAGAGGAAGCCCGGCTCCAGCAGCATCAGTCCTCCTTGCTGTAGTTGGCGGCCTGGGCGCGCCACTCGCCGTCGGGGTAGTGGTCGAGGTACTGACGGGCGAGGACGGCGGCCTCGGCGGCGCCGTCGTGGTGACGGCGGAGGAGCTCGACGCAGCGCATCAGGGCGGTGCCGGCCAGTGCCGTCTCCGGGTAATGCTGGAAGACGCGCTTGTAGGTGGCGGCGGCTTCGCGGTTGCGGTGTTGGCTTTCCAGGGCGCAGGCGATGCGGAACTCGGCCTCCAGCGAGAGCACGCTCAGAATGCCCTGCAGGGCGAGGTAGTTCTCCACGGCGACGCCGACCTCTTTCTGCTCCAGCGCCAGTTCCACGGCCTGGCGGGCGTGCAGGTCGGCGGTATCGTACTGCGCGCGCAGGTGGTAGGCTTTCGCCAGGAGCCGGTGGACGCGCGGGTCGTCCGGGTGGCGGCCCTCCAGCACGTGCAGGCTGCGCAGCGCCGGTTCGGGCTCGCCGCGGGTCAGGTGGTGCTGCGCGTCCTCAAAGAGGTACTCCTCCTCGGCCTCGTGGCTCATCCGCATCAGCAGCCCGGTGACCACCCCGAACGTGAAGCCTCCCAGGTGCGCCCAGGCCCCGGTGCCCTCCTGCGACACCAGGGAGTTGGTGGCGTGGAAGAGCTGCACGCCCAGCCACCCGCCGATGGCGTAGATTGCCGGCAGGTTGATCGGCACCACCAGCAGCGTCTTGATGCGCGCACGGTAGAAGCGAATGGCGAACAGCCCGAGAATGCCCGCCACCGCCCCGGAGGCGCCCACCGCCGCTTTGTCGGCGTCTACCAGCGGCAGGTGGCTGGAGACGGCCACCAGGAGCAGCCCGCCGGCGATGCCGGAGCCGATGTAAAAAAAGGCATACTCCGCCCGGCCGAGGGCATCTTCCACCTGGCAGCCAAACAGCCAGAGGTAGATGACGTTCACCAACAGGTGCGTGACGCCGGTGTGCAGCACCAGCGAGGTGAAGAGGGTGGTCACCTCCACCGGGCGGGCTACCGGCAGGCCGTAGTGCCGGGTGAGGTACTCCAGCGTGAGGGCGCCCCCCAGCAGCGAAAGGAGAAAGACGGCGCAGTTGAGGCCGACCAGAAAGAGGGTGACAATCGGGAAGCGGCGCAGCTCCCGGTCGGCGGCATAGGGGATCGGGATCAGCATCTGGGGGGCTCCGCCGCCGCCGCGACGCGCTCCAGGATGTCGGCGATCAGGCTATCTGGCTGGATCCCCTCCGCTTCGCCCTCGAAGTTGAGCAGGATGCGATGGCGCAGGGCCGGCGCCGCCACCTGGCGGAGGTCGTCGAACGCGACGTGATAGCGGCCGTCGAGGATGGCGCGGATCTTGGCGGCGAGCACCAGTGCCTGCGCCCCGCGCGGGCTGGCGCCGTAGCGCACGAAGCGCTTCACCTGCTCCGGGGCATACTCAGTTTGTGGGTGAGTGGCCAGCGTCAGCTTCAGTGCCAGCTCCTGCACGTGCGCGGCAATCGGCACCGCGCGGCCCAAGGCGCGCAGCGCCCGCAGCGCCGCCGCGTCCGCCACCACCTGAACGGCGGCCTCCTCCGTGCCGGTGGTGCGGTCGAGGATTTGCCGCAGCTCCTCCAGGCTTGGGACGCCCACCAACAGCTTGAAGAAGAAGCGGTCCACCTGGGCCTCAGGGAGGGGGTAGGTGCCCTCCTGCTCAATCGGGTTCTGGGTGGCCAACACGAAGAACGGCTCTTCCAGGCGGCGGACCTCGCGCGCCACTGTCACCGACTGTTCCTGCATCGCCTCCAGCAGTGCCGACTGCGTCTTGGGGGTGGCCCGGTTGATCTCATCCGCCAGCACCACGTTGGCGAAGATCGGCCCCGGCTGGAAAACGAACTGGCGCGCTCCCCCGGCCGTTTCGGTGACGATGTGGGTGCCGGTGATGTCGGCGGGCATTAGGTCGGGGGTGAACTGGATGCGGGAGAACTTCAGATCGAGGGTGCGGGCGAGGGTGCGCACCAGCAGCGTTTTTCCCAGGCCGGGCACGCCTTCCAGCAGCACGTGTCCGCCGGCCAGCACGGCGATCAGCACGCCTTCGACGATGGCCTCCTGTCCGACGATCACCTTGCCGATCTCGGCGCGAATGGCGGCAAACTGCTCCTGAAAGCGCGCGACGCGCGCCTCAACCTCGGCGACTGCCATCGAAACTCCTGTCACGGCTGCAGCGACTGGAAGTAGTCGCGCACCTGCTTGCGGCAGGTGGCCGGCACCTCTTCCTTGCTGAGGGCCTCCTCGGCGGCACGACGGTAGGAGGAGTAGACCTCGTAGTAAGGCTGGTAGGCGTCGCCACGCTTGGGCGCGCCGCGCACCGGCGTGAGGTCGCTCCGGCCGCTGCCCTGTTTGCCGCGCACCTGGGTGTCGATCCGGTTGGTGGCGACGCGCTCCGGGGCGTAGAGGCGCTCGAACGGAGCCTGCCCGCGCGGGCGCTCGGCTGCCTGACGTTCCTCCGGCGCGCTGCCGCCCATCGGGCCGCCGCTCTGCTGCTGGTTCGTGGTGCCCCGCCCGGCGTCCGGGCTGGCCTGGCCCGCCGTCGGCTCACCCATCATGGAACCGATCGACCGACCATCGGCGCCATCGCCCTCGCCGCGGGCCAGCGTTTGCCCGCTCTCGGGTGCCTTCTCCTGGCCGGCTTCCGCCAACTGCCGCCGCGCCTGCTGCAGCGCCTGCTCTACCTGTCGCATCTGGCTCGCGGACCGCGAGGCCCCGCCGCTCTGGCAAGTGCCGCCCGCCTGCTCGAACTGCCTGGCGGCCGCGGCCAACTGACCCTGTTGCAGTTGCTTTGCCGCCTCCTGCAGCGGCCTGGCGGCCTCCGCCAGCGAGGTGTCGGCGAGCGCCTGGGCTATCTGCCGCGCCTCTTGCGCCATCTGCTGCCGCTCCTGGGCGCTCAGCTTGCCGCTGACGGCGCGGTTTGCCAGCTCCTGCAGCAGTCTGGCGGCCTGCTCGGTGTCCCCCCGCCGCAGCGCCTCGCCCATCTGCCGCAGGCGTTGGCCGGCCTCTGGCGAGGAAGCCTTGGCCTCGGCAGCGCGCGCGGCTTGCTTCAGCGCCTCCCCCGCCCGCGACAGCGACCGCGTGCCACCGGCCAGCGCCTGCTGCCGCTGTGCCGCGGTGACCTCCCGCGTCAGCTTGTGGAGGCGGACCAGCGCCTCCTTCTTGCCGATGCGTGCGGCCTGCATCCCCTTGCCGAGCTGCTCCAGGTTGTGGGCGAGGCGCCGGTTCAGATCGGCGTGGCGGGCATCGAGCGTTTGCCGCAGCTCCTTGGCAACGCGCACGATGCGCTCGCCCTCTGCCCGCATCGCGGCGCGCTCGGCCCGCTCCCGCGCCGACTGAAAGCGCGGCAGGGTGGGCAGGTAAAGCGCCAGCGCCAGGACGAGCAGGGCACCAGCCAGGAAGCGCGCCTCGCGCGGCAGGCGCAGCGGGTAGACGGCGCGCACGTCGATTGCCGCGCTGCGCCGGGTCGCGTCTGCCAGCAGGGCCGCTACCAGCGGCGTTTGCTCGCCGTCATGGCGCAGCGCCAGGGCGCTGGAGAGGCACTCCTTCAGGCCGAGGCGAGCATCGGTGGCCAGCGCCGCCTGGAAAGGGGTCACCCGGCGGCAAAAGCCAAAGAGCGCGCCGGCGGCGGTGGTTCCGGCAAAGAGAAGGGCCGCGTGCCGGCCGGGGAAGGGAGCATCGGCCAACCTAAAGATGACGAGGGCGAGCAAGGAGGCCAGCGTGCCGCCCAGGGCAAAGCGCACGCTCCAGCGCACGGCCAGCAGGAGCCGGATGCGGCGGCGGATGCGGTCGATCTTCCGCTCGAGCGCCAGCGTAGCCACGAGAGCCCCCCTTGCGGGCATTATACCTCCCCCGCGCGCGTGGCGTCAATGCGAGCGTGTGGCCGTCCGCGCCCGGGACGCTGGGGGCGGCGGCCGGCGGGACGCCGGCGATCCGACCCATCGGAGACATGGCGTTGGAAGGGTACAACTACCGGCGGACCGATTGCGGCGCAGTACGCCTAACCCGCCAATGCTTCGCCCCTACGGACCCTGACACCTGGCACCTGATACCTGGCACCTGGAGTCGGCCCTGGACCTACAGCCGCCTCAACCCGAAGCCCCCGCCGACCTCGATCACCTGGCCGGTGGAGTAGTCCAGGTCGCCGCGGGCGATGGCGGCCACGGCGCGCCCCACGTCTTCCGGCAGGCCCCAACGCCGCTGAGGCAGCAGACCCTCGGCAATCAGGCGGTCGTACTTCTCCTTCACCGGGCCGGTCATGTCGGTGGCGATGATGCCCGGGCGCACCTCGAAGACGGGGATGCCGAACTCGGCTAGGCGGTCGGCGAACAGGGAGACGGCCATGCTGAGGCCGGCCTTGGAGATGCAGTATTCACCCCGGTTGGGGGAGGAGGCGTAGGCGGACACCGAAGTGATGAAGACGATGCGGGCGGTGGGGAGAACACCGTCGCGCCGCAGGCGGATCATCTCGTTGGCAACGCGCTGGGTGAGGAAATAGGGTCCCTTCAGGTTGGTGCCCAGTACCTCGTCGAAGCTCTCCTCAGTGGCTTCCAGCAGATCCTGACGCTGGCGGGGGGCGATGCCGGCGTTGTTCACCAGCAGGTCGAGGCGCCCGAACGCCTCCAGGGTGAAGTCCACCAACGCCTCGCGGTCGGCGGGCACCGCCACGCTGGCGCGGCAGACCTCGGCACGCCGGCCCAACTCCGCGATCGCCCGCTGCACCGCGCGGGCCGCGGCTTCGTCGCGGGCATAGTTCACCAGCAGGTCATAGCCCTGGCGGGCCAGCGCCAGGGCTATCCCACGCCCGATGCCCCGGCTGGCGCCGGTCACCAGGGCGACGGGCGCAGCGCTGGCCGGCCGGTCGGCAGGGCCGTGACTGCACGCGACAGGACCACCCATAGACCTCATCCTTGTTCGTTCGCGCCGGTTCGCGGCTCCCCGGCGGCGTCTGGTTCTCCTGCCGAAGCCAGTCGCGCGCGCAGACGTTGCTGGAAGGTGTGGACGGCACGCGCGTTGGCGCCCAGGTCGGGCCGGACTCCCGGCGACGCCGCGGCGGTGGTGGCCTTCGTCATCTTCCCGTCCATCATCGGTTCGAGGCGCACGCTCAGGGTGCGCCCGGAGCCAAGCGTCGCGCGGAGGGTCTCCCCTTCCGTGTCGGCGAGCGTGCAGCCGGGCAGCGACGCGCACGTTTCCACGGCGGCCGCGCGCACCTGGTCGAGCGGGTAGGCGAAGACCTGGGGGACGAGGTCAGGGTATTCCGGCGTGGCGCCGGTTTCCACGGCGCGCACGGTGAAGAGACGTCGATTGGCCCACAGGGCGGCCGCCGCGGCGATTCCAGCCGCCGCCCACAGCCACCGCGCTGCCCGGCGGCACTCCTCCGATCGATCTGGCATGCTGCTTCTCCTCCGTCCCTCAGGGGAAGAGGTTCGTCGGCGCCGGCCGCTTTCCTGTCTGGCGGCGCGGGCTACCGGTGCCCCAGCGGGCCCAGGATGCGGAAGCGCAGGCGGCGGAAGGCGTGGAACCAGGGCGAGAGCTTTGCCCGGAAGAGACGTGGTGAGGCGTGGGTGACATCCACGCGGTCGAGGCAGAAGGGATGATAGGCCTGGCCGTCGCCGGCGCAGGCGCCCCGGTAGCCGGCGTCACGGGCGGCCGCCTGGCAGCGGGCATCGCAGCGGTTGCGCGGGTAGGCCAGCAGGCGCACCGGCACTCCCAGCCGTGCCTCCAGCACCTGCCGCGAGCCGGCCAACTCCTCGTACAGCCGGGCATCATCGAGCTGCGGCAGCACCGGGTGGCTGCGGGTGTGCGAGCCTACCGTGAACCCCCGGCGCACCAGGCTGCGCGCCTCTTCCCAGCCGAGCACCCGGTGGCCCGCGTCGCGCGTGCTGCTTTCCCACGACGTTCGCCCGCCCAGGTGGTCAGACACCAGGAAGAAGGTGGCCGGGAAGCCAAAGCGTTCCAGCACCGGCACGGCCAGCCGGTACGTCTCGGCATAGCCGTCGTCGAAGGTGATCGCCACCGGACGGCGTGGCAGGCGGCACCCGTGCTCCAGCCAGTCCAGAACCTGGTCGAGGGGGATCACCGTGAACCCCTCCCGGTGCAGGGAGTGCATCTGCTGCGCGAAGCGGCGGCGGGAGAGGGTGAAGAAGTAGTCGGCGGGCGAAGGCTCCGTCGCGCTGACGCGGTGGTACATCAAGATCGGCACGCGCCACAGCGGCAGGCGGGGGCCCTTCACGGGCGCTCCTCCCGGGCCTGGTGCAGCAGCTCCACCAGGCGGCGGCCGTTGCGGGCGATGTTGAAGCGCTCGCGGACGCGCTCGCGCCCGGCCTGCCCCATCTGCCGGCGCAGCTCCGGGTCTTGAAGGAGCGCCTCGACGGCGGCGAAGAGGCCCTCGGCATCGCCAGCCGGCACCAGCAGCCCCGTTTCGCCGTGGACCACCACCTCCGGGATGGCGCCCACCGCGCTGGCGACCACCGGCAAGCCGCTGGCCATCGCCTCCAGCAGCACCTGGGCAAAGGTGTCGCCGCGAGTCGGCAGCACGAACAGGTCGCAGCGATGGAACAGGCGTACCAGCGCCGGGGCGTTGGGGGTGAGCCCCGAGTGGAGGACCACGCCCGGCTCCGGCGCGAGGGGCGTGCGCGTGACCAGGTGCAGCTCGGCGCGGCCACGCCAGAAGCGGCGGAAGCACTCTAGCAGCAGGTCTCCCCCCTTCGGCTGGAAGTCGCCACCAACGAACAGCAGGCGCGGCGGGGTGTGTCGGGCTGGCTCGGCGTCGGGCGGATCCCAAAGGGAAAGGTCGATTCCGGGGGGCAGCACTTCCACCTGCTGGGGCGGCACGCCGTAGTCGGCCAGCAGCGAGCGGCGCACCCACTCGGACCAGGCAATGACGCGGTAAGCGCGGTGGAGGGCGGCGGCCACCCAGCGGCTGGTGAGCCGGCGCAGCGCGCCGTGGCGCTGCGAGCCCCCCACATAGATCCCGAGGAGGGCGTTCTGCAGCGGGGTGGCATCCATCGAGAGGAGTGCCGGCCGGCGCCGCAGGTAGTCCGGGCAGAGGAGCGCCGGGACGTGCGTGTGGAAGAGGAGCGCGTCGTGGGGCGACTGCCGCAGGGCGGCGCGGGCCATCAAGCCGGCGCGCACGGTCCAGTTGAGGCGGGGGGGTGGCCAGCGGCGGCCATCGGCGTAGGGCAGGGGGAGCCACTGGGGCGCGACATCGCGCCAGCGCCGCATTTGGGCGGCCAGGTTGGCCTGGAAGGTCACATGCCCGATCGCCTGTTCGAAGACGCAGGCCAGTTGCAGGGCAGCGGGGGGCAGGGGCGCGTAGGTCATGGTTGGCCCTCCCGACACAGCGCCAGGCGGCGCCGCAGCTCGCGCAGGGCGGTGCCCAGGCGGTGGT
The DNA here is from genome assembly GCA_012512505.1 of Armatimonadota bacterium. GTDB lineage: Bacteria > Armatimonadota > JAAZEB01 > JAAZEB01 > JAAZEB01 > JAAZEB01. The sequence continues at coordinate 12,693 of JAAZEB010000378.1, forward strand.
GGCGCCAGCAGAGTGTCTTCACCCGGGCGGCCCACCAGAAGGCGGCCCGGCCGGCCAGCGTGCGGCGGGCGATCAAGAGGCGCTCCAGCGGCTCGGCGTCGTGCGTCCAGCGCAGCTTGTAATCCTCGCCGCCGCGTCCGAAGTCATGCACGCAGGCCAGGCCCCGGCCCCGGGCATCCTCGATGACGGCCAGCAGCAACAGGTGTACCGGCCCGAACTTGCTGTAGGCGTCGTTGAAGGTCGAGGTGTAGCAGAGGAGGCGGTGGCCGCACAGGAAGTAGAGCCCCAGGCTGACCGGGTCGTTGTCCAGCGCCAGCCGGCACAGGTAAAGCTCGCCGCGGGCCAACAGGCGGTGGCATAGCTCGCGCAGCCACTCGCGGTAGGCCGGGAAGCGGAAGACGCTGGTTTCCTGGCGGCTCTGCCAGCGCGCGGTGTGGAGCGCCGCCAGTTGCGCCAGCATCTGGTCTACCTCGGACGGGCAGGAGGCCACGTCGAAGGTGACGGTGCCGCGCTCGCCCAGGCGACGGCGGCGGCGCAGCAGCTCCGGGCGCTGGCCCCGGGCCACGGTCTCCTGCCAGTCGAACCGCAGATCGAGGTAGGGAGCGATCTCCTGGTGCTGGCGTTCGATTCGCAGGTGCGCCGGGGGGGTGGCCAGGAGGCTGGCGAGGTGAGAGCCGGCGCGCACGTGCCGCAGGTCGAGGAGGTGCCAGTCGCGGCGCTGCAGCAGGGCGCTCCATAGATCCGCCAGGTCCCGCGGGTGATGCGGGTCGGCGAGGGCATCGCAGTAGTCGCAGTCGTTATCGCTGGCGAAGCGGAGGAGGCGCAGGCGCAGTGGTGGCCGGCCAACGACGTGGACGCAGAGGGGCAAGGCGGCGGTGAGGCGCTCGCCGCGCCAGGTGGTGAAGATGGCCGGCTGGGCGTGCGGATGGTAGCGCAGCCAGGTCGACAGCCACGCGTATCCCTGAAAGATGCGCGCGTCCGGATCCCGCCGGGCCAGGGCCTCCCACGCGGCGCCGAGTTGATGCAGGCGCGCGGCGGTGGTGACGACTTCGCCGACAGGGGGCCCGGCGGCCGGGGCCTCCATGTGAGGTGCGTCCGGCTCCAAAGCACTCCTCCTTGCGCCGCGATGCGGCACCGGGCAGGGCAAGGTGCCCTCCCGGATCGCGTCGATCGCTGCAAGAAGGGTGCCGCTCGGCGGCCCGGGCGGCCGGAGTGAGGCGGCGCCGCGCTTGCCTAGGGTGCCGCCCGGCTATCCGACGCGTGCCCAGGCCCTCCACAAACTTGTGCCTTGTTCCCGCTCCGCCGGCGCGCACGGCCCCGTACACGTCATACTTGCGGGAGTCCAGCACGTTGCTGGACGAAGGAATACGTCCCTGTCGGGGATCACATCATCGTGCGACCGCCGCCGGTGAGCGTGTTGCCGGCCAGAGCCTGCCCTGAGGCCGCCGAAGGGTCGTTGGTGTAGTTCTGCCCTCCCCGGGTGAGGAGCCTGTTCGCGTTGTTGTAGGGATATCCTTCCGGGGTACCGTTCACTGCCTTGCTGATACGGTTACCCATCGGGTCGAAGTCGTAGTGGTGTACCTCGCCGTCGCCGTAGTTCACGTCGGTGAGGCAGTAGAGGCGGTCGTAGCCGTAGCTTGGGGCGCGACGGGACCAAAGAACACCGCGAAGCGGCCGCTGGCATCTTCAGGATCCGGGAGTACGATCTGCAGAGCGCGGGCCGGGACGAAGAGCGGCCCTTGCCCCTCGTGGGAGGGCGAGCAAGACCCACTCCCCGTCGGGGCGCCCTTCCGTCCGCGCCCGTGGCTCCGATTCCTGAACTCTTACGCGGCTAGGCGGCGACCGCTTCGCGCTCCTCAATCGGCATTGTGTGGGCGCACTCGCGGTTGAGGCACTTGCGGTAGCGCGCCTTACCGCGCGCGGTGCGCTCGGTCATCAGCGAGGCGCACTGGGGGCAGCGCACGTCCACCGGGCGTTCCCAGACGGCGAAGTTGCAGGCCGGGTAGGCCGAGCAGCCGTAGAAGACGCGGCCCCGTCGCGAGCGTTTCTCCACGATCTCGCCCTCGCAGCCGGGCTGGGGGCAGCGGACGCCAATGCGGTTGAGGATCGGCGCGGTGCCCTTGCACTCGGGGTAGGCCGAGCAGCCGAGGAACTTGCCATAGCGATTCTCGCGGATCACCATCGGCTTGCCACACAGCGGGCACGGCTCGTCGGTCACCTCCGGCTGGATGCGCACGCGCTCCGCCTCCTCCTCGGCGCGCGTCAGCTCGCTGGAGAAGGGCGAGTAGAACTCGCGCAGCACATCCACCCAGGCGGCCTTGCCCTCCTCGATCTCGTCCAGCTCCGTTTCCATCTGGGCGGTGAAGCGCACCTCCATGATGTCCGGGAAGTGCTTCACCAGGAAGTCGGTGACGCGCCGGCCGAGTTCGGTGGGGCGGAACTTCTTCTCTTCCAGCACCACGTAGTTGCGGTCCTGGATCGTGGCGATGATCGCCGCGTAGGTGCTCGGCCGGCCGATCCCCTTCTCTTCCATCTCCTTCACCAGGGTGGCCTCGGTGTAGCGCGGGGGTGGCTGGGTGAAGTGCTGGCGCGGCAGCAGATCCAGCAGCTTCAGCGGCTGCTCCGGCCGCAGCGCCGGCAAGATCGCCTGCCCTTCCTCTTCCGTATCGCGGGCCTCGGTGTAGAGCACGGTGAAGCCCGGGAACTTCATTACCGAGCCGGCCGCCCGGAACAGGTAGTCGCCGGCGAGGATGTCGACGGTGGTCACGTCGAGGATGGCGGCGGCCATCTGGCAGGCAACGAAGCGATCCCAGATCAGCCGGTAGAGGCGCTGCTGCTCCGGGGTGAGGAACGCTTTCATCTGGTCCGGGGTGCGCTGTACCGAGGTCGGGCGGATCGCCTCGTGCGCGTCCTGGGCACCCTTGCGCGACTTGAAGGTGCGCGGGGTAGTGGGCAGGTAGCTCGGGCCCCAGCGCTGAGCAATGTAGCCGCGCGCCTCGTCGATCGCCTGTTGGGAGATGCGCACCGAGTCGGTGCGCATGTAGGTGATCAGGCCGACGGTGCCCTCCTCGCCCAGGTCAATCCCTTCGTAAAGCTGCTGGGCGATGCTCATCGTGCGGCGGTTGCTGAACCCGAGCTTGCGGGCGGCATCCTGCTGCAGCGTCGAGGTGATGAAGGGCGGCGAAGGGTTGCGCTTCTGCTCGCGCCGCTTGATGGTGTGGACCACGAAGGTGGCATCGCGCAGCGCCGTTACGATGGCGTTGGCCTCGTCGCCGGTCTTCACCGTCAGCTTCTTGCCCGCGTGCTGGAGCAGCTTCGCCTCGAAGGGGAACTCCTGGTCCTCTGGGGTGAGCCGGGCCGTTACCGACCAGTACTCCTCGGGAACGAACGCCTCGATCTCGCGCTCGCGGTCGACGATCAAGCGTACGGCCACCGACTGCACGCGGCCGGCGCTGAGGTTCGGCTTCACCTTGCGCCACAGCAGCGGGCTCAGGTTGTAGCCCACCAGCCGGTCCATGATCCGGCGGGCCTGCTGGGCGTTGACGCGGTCCAAATCGAGGGCGCGGGGGTGCTGCAGCGCGGAGCGCACCGCCTGCGGGGTGATCTCGTTGAACTCGATGCGCAGTGGCGCTTCGAGGCGCAGCGCCTCCTTGAGGTGCCAGGCGATCGCCTCTCCCTCGCGGTCGGGGTCGGAGGCCAGGTAGACCTGGTCGGCTTGCTGCACGGCCTTGCGCAGGTTCTCCAGCGTCTCCTTGCGCTCGGGGATCTGCACGTAGCTGGGCTGAAAGTCGTGATCAACCTTCACGCCCAGGCGGGTCTTCGGCAGGTCACGGACATGGCCCATCGAGGCTACCACCTGGTAGCCGCTGCCGAGGAAGCTCTTTAGACTTTTTGTTTTCGCCGGCGACTCGACGATAATCAGCGATTTTGCCATCAATAACCTCTGGCACCGCGCTGGTCCGGGGCGGTGGCGCCCTGTGGCGGGCGCGCTTTGGCCGGCCCGCGGCCACGGGCACCGCCACTGACCACCGGTTGGCCGGGAAGCGCGGGCCGCGGCGGCCAACCAGGCACGGGACCATTCCCTTTTTCTACTATGGATTCCATTCCCAAAAGCGGGGCAGCGCGCGGCGTCGTTGCCGCCCGTCTGCCAAGCGGCCACAGCGGGTGTGGGATCACGGAGCCCGGGGGGCCTGCCGCGATGCTGGTAGCCGGTAGTGGCCGGGCTATTCTAGCACAGCCGATTCCGGGTGTCAACACGGGGAGCAAGGGATGTGCCAGGGCGTACAGCCCCCACAGGGGGCCAGCAGCACCCCCTGTGGGTGGTGATGAGCTACTGAAGGGTGATTGCCTGCTCGCGGCGCGGGCCGACGGAGACCATCATCAGGGGCACGCCGGCCAGGGCCTCGATGCGCTCCAGGTAGCGGCGGGCGTTGGCGGGCAGATCGGCCAGGCGCCGGGCGCCGGTGATCTCCTCGTCCCAGCCGGGCAGCTCCTCGTAGATCGGCTCGCTGCGGACGTACTCCGCCTGGGTGTCCGGGAAATGGTTGAGGCGCTTGCCATCGCAGGCGTAGCCCACGCCCAGGCACACGGTGGGCAGGCCGGTCAGCACGTCCAGTTTGGTGAGCGCCAGGGCATCCATGCTGTTCACCTGCGCGGCGTAGCGCAGGGCCACCAGGTCCCGCCAGCCGCAGCGGCGGGGGCGGCCGGTGGTGGTGCCGAACTCGGCGCCGCGCTGGCGGATGCGCTCGCCGGTGGCGTCTTCCAGTTCGGTGGGGAAGTAGCCGCTGCCGACGCGGGTGGTGTAGGCTTTGCAGACGCCGATCACGCGCTCGATCTGGCGCGGCCCGATGCCGGTGCCCAGGCAGGCGCCCCCGGCCACCGTGTGCGAGGAGGTGACAAAGGGGTAGGTGCCGTGGTCGATGTCCAGCATCGTGCCCTGGGCCCCCTCGAACAGGATGTTCTGCCGAGCGGCAACCGCCTGGCCGACCAGAAGGGTGGTGTTGCAGACGAACGGCCGGATCTGGCCGGCATAGCCGGCGACCTCGGCGAGGAGGGCCTCGCTGTCCATCGCGTCGGCGCCGTAAACTCGCTGGAAGAGGTGGTTCTTCTCGGCGAAGAGCGGGCGGGCGCGCTCCAGGAAGTGATCGCTCACCAGGTCCGCGATGCGCAGGCCACTGCGGGCGGCCTTATCGGCATAGGCCGGGCCGATGCCGCGGCCGGTGGTACCGATCTTACCACCGCCGCGCCGCTGCTCATCGAGGGCGTCGAGGATGCGGTGGTAAGGCATGATCACGTGCGCGTTGCCGCTGATGCGCAGCGAGTCGAGGGAGATTCCCTGGGCCCGCAGCGTTTGCATCTCCTGAGTGAGGACGGCCGGGTCGACCACCACGCCGTCGGCGATGAGGCACAAGGTATTGGAATGGAGGATGCCGGAGGGGATCAGATGCAGCTTGAGTTCGGTTTCGCCGACGGCCACGGTGTGCCCGGCGTTGTTCCCGCCCTGGTAACGCACCACCATGGCGGCGTTCCGGGCCAGGTAATCTACCACACGGCCCTTGCCCTCGTCGCCCCACTGGGCTCCCACAACAACGGTGACTGCCATCCGATCTCCTCAGCCGCCGCGCAGGCGTGCTGGCCGCCCTGGGGCGTCGCCAGGCGCCTGGTCTTCAACACGGGCGCTCATCGGCCCGGAGGCGGTCCCGCGCGCAGGCCGAAGGCAAAGGCCGAAAGGGGAGCACCTCTGGCGTTTGGCTGCAGCCGCAGGGGCGCGGGGTTGGTTGCCGCTGTGGGGCGCGCGCCGAGCATTGTAGACACGGCCAATCAACAGGGGATAGCCACGCGCTATCCGCGGTCAGTATAGCAGAAGGGGCAGGTCGTGTCAAGGTTGGGAAAACGCCCGATCGCGCTCAGGAATCAGGCATACCTCCTGGTGATCGCCGTTGGAGCACCTGCCCCGGCCGGCGATACCTGGCCATGGATGGTCTTGGCGCTTCAGGAGGAGGCCGGCGGGACGCCGGCGCTCCGACCGGACGCGAACCGTAAGGGCGAAGCATTTGCGGGCCAGGCGTACTGCGGCGCAATCTGTCTGAACCGCAAATGCTTCGCCCCTACCACCGAGGGCGCGCCTCCTATGGAGGCCGGCGGGACGCCGGCGCTCCAACCCATCGGCGTCCTCCTACGCCGGGGAGGAACAGCGGTCGCCCACGGGATCAACCGTCGCCGTAGATGCGCTTCAAGCCGGTTCGGATCTGGCGCAGCCACTCCTCGGCTAACTGCTGCTTGGAGATGCCTTGCCGTTGGGCATCCTCGTCGGTGACGCGCAGCACGCCGCGGTCGCCGACGTAGATCATCGGGTCGCCCTCACGTTCCCCCAGCCGAATGCGCCAGTACTGAAGCCGGCCCTGGCGCATCGCCCCGGGGATGCTTGCCGTGAGCCGCTCGGTCACTCGCGATACGCGCTCTTCGAGGCTTTGGTACTCGCCCGCCGTCTGCAAGCGCAGAAGCCGCACTCCACCGAGCGCCAGGTGGCCGCGTCGGGCTTCCGACAGCGCCCAGTCTGGACCACGGTAGCCGGCAACGCGGGTCTCCGGCGGGCCGCTGGTGACCAGGATCCGCTGGCCCGTGTAGCGCACGCGCGCGCCAATCAGCGCGGCAACCGAGCGCAGTGGCATCAGCGCCTTCCCGTCGCGCGTTACCACCGGCACGTCCATCGGAATCCCTTCGCCGCGGACGTGGGCGTAGCCACTGTAGAGATGAAGCCGCACCTGCCGGTCGCCGTGCGAGAGGATGAGCCGCTTGTGGGGGCCATCATAGCGCACCGCCGCTCCCGGAATGCGCTGGAACACCTCGCGTACCGGCACCATGGCGTGGCCGCCGATGATCAAGACCGACGCGCTTGGGATCGGCTGGCCATTCACCACCACCTGGGGGGCCGCTACTGCCTGCCCGCACCCCACGCCGGCGGCCAGAATCGCGACGCTGGCCAACCACCTGCCACACTTGTGCTGAAGCATCGTCGCACCTCCCCTGCGCCACACGCCTTCCTAGGGGTTGAGCCGCCTGTGCGGCAGGACGATTATACCCACTTCAGACGCTGGTACCACCTGCGGTTGGTGGGCAGGGGGGAGGTTGCCTGGGAGCCGGCAGCCGGCGCGGTGCGGACCGCTCCTCAGGGGCCAAGCCCGAGGCGGTCGAGGGCATCGAGGAGAACGATGGGGGGCATCGGCAGGGGGAGGGCGATGTCGCAGGCGGTGCGGAGTTCCCGGGCGCGCGGATCGGCCACCATCAGGATCACCGGGGTGGCTGGCGAGGCCCGCTTCACCTTCCGGGCCAGCGCCAGGCCGTTCACCTCGGCGCGACGGTGGCGGGCGATGCCGGCCTCGGGCGCGTGCGTGCCGCAGGCGGCCCAGCCCTCCTCGACGGAGCGCGCGTGATGGACGGAGTAGCCCAGCTCCGTGAGCACGAACAGGAGCAGTTCCACCTCCGCCTCATCGTCATCTACCAGCAACAATGTTGCCGCCGCCTGCGGCCGTGGCGCGGGAGTGAGCGTTTCCATCGGGAGTGCGCCCTCCAGTTCCCCAGCCGTTTGCCATGTCAGGCACGCCTTCCTTGGGCCGGGATGGGCCTCCCGCGGTGCCGGGGCACCCCCAGGTTGTGGATGGGCGCTCAGAGCCCGCCAACAAACAACCGCACCGCCGCGCGAGAACACCGGGCGCACGGCGGTGCGGTTGTTCGCAGACTATTCCTCAGGCGCAGGGGTTGCCGAGCTGCTCGCTGAGGCGGGCGGGCACTTCGGCAATCGGCACCCGCACCTGCTCCATCGTGTCGCGATCGCGGACGGTGACCGTTTCGTCTTCCAGAGACTGGAAGTCGACGGTGAGGCACCACACGGTGCCGACCTCGTCCTGGCGGCGGTAGAGGCGGCCGATGGAGCCGGTATCGTCGTACATCGTGGCCATGCAGCGGCGCAGGCGGTCGGCCAACTCCTTAGCAACGGCGACGATGCGCGGCTCGTTGCGTTTCAGCGGCATCACCGCCGCCTTGATCGGCGCCAGCGCCTTGTGGAGGCGCAGCACCACGCGCTTCTCGTTGCGCACCTGCTCCTCGTGGTAAGCATCGATCAGGAACGCCAGGGTGGCCCGGTCGGCGCCGGCCGACGGCTCGATCACGTAGGGGAAGTAGCGCTCCTGCGTCTGGTCGTCGAAGTAAGTGAGGTCGCGCCCGGAGTACTCGGCGTGCCGGCGCAGGTCAAAGTCGGTACGGTTGGCGATCCCTTCCAGTTCCGACCAGCCGAATGGGAACCGGTACTCGATGTCGGAGCAGCCCTTGGCATAGTGGGCCAGCTCGTCGCAGGCGTGCGGGCGAATCTGGAGGTTCTCGGCGCGGATGCCGTAGTCGAGGTACCACTGGAGGCGCTCCTGGATCCAGCGCTGGTGCCACTCCTCGTCCTCGCCCGGCTTGACGAAGTACTCGATCTCCATCTGCTCGAACTCGCGCGTGCGGAAGGTGAAGTTGCCGGGCGTGATCTCGTTGCGGAACGCCTTGCCGATCTGAGCGATGCCGAACGGCAGCTTCTTGCGCATCGACTCGCGCACGTTGTCGAAGTTGACGAAGATCCCCTGGGCGGTTTCCGGGCGCAGGTAGACGACGGCGGCCTCTTCCTCCACGGGGCCCATGAACGTCTTGAACATCAAGTTGAACATGCGCGCCTCGGTAAGGGCGCCGCCACACTCGGGGCACTGCTCCAGGTTCTCGAGGTGATCGGCCCGGAAGCGTTGTTTGCACTGCCGGCAGTCGACCATCGGGTCGGCGAAGCCGGCGACGTGTCCGGAGGCCTCCCAAACGCGCGGGTGCATCAAGATGGCGGCATCGAGACCCACCATGTCCGGGCGGGCGCGCACGACGGATTGCCACCACGCCTCCTTGACGTTGCGCTTCAGCTCGACCCCGAGCGGTCCGTAATCCCAACAGCTCCCCAGGCCGCCGTAAATCTCGCTGCTTTGAAAGATGAAGCCGCGCCGCTTGCACAGCGACACGATGGTTTCCATATCTACCATGCGCTGCCCACTATCCTCCCTGGTGCCGCACTCCCCCGGCCGATGCGCGCGGCCGGCCCTGCCGGGCGAACGGCCATCGGCGTGGCCAGTAATCCACTCGGGGATCGGTCCGCCAACCACCACACGCGCGGTGCGGCGGGCTCCGGGGTTACGGCGGCGTGCCCCGCGGCGTCCGGCGAACTGCGGCGGTGGTTCGTTGACGGATCCAGCAATGTCACCACGCGCTCCGGATCCGCGGGTGTCTGTGCAATCAGTATACCGGATCGGGGCGGTACCGTCAACGCGAAGCAAGACGGGTGTTTGGGGAAGGGCGGCCCGGCGAACGCGCCGGCTGCCTGGGAAGGGGGATGCCCCGCCGGCCGGGGCATCCCGACCGGCGGGGATAGGTACGCTCAAGGCCCGCTGAGGGAGGTTACAGCCACCACTGCCAGGACCGGGCGTCCTCGTACTTCTCTTTCTTGACCCACTTGGCGTGGCCGTCCGCGTAGACCGCGGTGGCCCCTCCCTGGTGGCGCTGGCCGGAGACTATGTAGTCGTAGGGGCAGCCCTCGAAGTCGGTCCCCTTGCCTCCGTAGGTGCCGCAGATGCCGAGATACCCCGTGCCGCCAGACTCCCCGATCACGATAGTCTCCGCCGGCCGCTGGAGCCGCGACATGCTGATCGGCGTCCAGGCGATGGTACCGCCATAGCCGTTGTTGTTCCCGATGAAGATGTTGAAGCCATAGCTGATACCAGGGGTGATCCAATCCGGGTTGCCGGTCCAGTCGCTTGTAAACGGGGCGCCGCAAGGACGCCAGCCACCGACACCGGATGGGCACTGCAGGACCCCCTTGTTCTTCAAGTAGGGCCAGATCATCGTGAAGTAGCAGGCGCCGTTGTTGGCTCCGCCACAGGCGCAGGTGTGGATCATGAACTGTTCGTCGTAATCCTGAACGTACATCATTATGGCGTTTGCCAACTGCTTGCCGTTGCTCAGGCAAGACGAGGCTCGCGCCTTGTCGCGCGCCTGGGCGAACACCGGGAACAGGATCGCTGCGAGGATTGCGATTATCGCAATCACGACCAGCAGCTCGATCAGGGTGAATCCTCTACTACGCATGCTGGCTGCTCCTTTCGGGGAGACGGCTGCTTGCTGGCGGCTGGCCCCATTGCCGTCGGTGGCAGGCCGCTCTCCCTCCTCGTGGTGTTGTTGCCGATGCCTTCTTGGCGCCGGCAAGAGTGGATAGGCCACTCTCTATTGTATCAGGCAAACATTAACGGTTGATTAGAAAATCATTAGAGTGCATTAATGAGAATGCCTTAATGGGGCCGCGGGTGAGGGGGCAACGGGGATCCGCTGCCCCACGAGGGGGCGTGCGTTGGCCGGAGGCGCCGGGACCGCGTCCTCTCGCGGCAGCGACCCTACAAAACGGGGTCCCGGCAGCCGATGCTAAGGAAGGGGAGGGGGTCGCCACTCCCCGTTGGGTGGTGGATCGCGTCTGGGGCGGCGCCGTGGCCGCCGGACGGCTGCCCGGGGCATGGACCGGGTCTGCTCGTACCCCGCGAGCGATTCGGGTGAGGAGGATTGATGCAGGCGCGCTTTCGTTACGCTATCGCTACGGTGCTGTCGCTGGTAGCGACAGCGCTCCTTGCCACGGCGGCAACGGCCGGGACGGAGGAGAAGGCATGCATCCGCGTGGCCGTGCTGCCGTTTGACCAGCTTCACGAGCGGGCGGAAGATGAGTTCATGAAGGCTGGTTTCGCGGAGACGCTCACCACGGCGCTGGCCCGGGTGCGCACCCTCCAGGTGGTGGAGCGCGGCCAGATTCGCCGGGTGCTGCAAGAGCAGAAGCTGCAGCAGAGCGGCCTGGTCGACACCACCGAGGCGGCCGAGATCGGCAAGATGCTCGGCGCCGCCCAGGTGCTGCTCGGTTCCTACATGCGCGCCGGCGCCACGATCAAGGTGGAGTGCCGCTTCGTCGATGTGACCACCGGCGTGGCCAACCCCGACCACACGGCGACGCTGCGCCAGCGGATCGCCGATGACGACGACTTGCTGGACCTGCTGGACTTGGTGGCGGCGAAGGTGATTGAGGGCTTCAGCGAGCAGGTCACGATCACCGATGACGACCGCCGCCGCGCCCAGGATGCCGGCCACCAGACGGTGAGCACCGCTCACGTCAGCGCCTTCCAGTTCTACACCGAGGCGCGGGAGAAGTTCCTGCTGTACACGCCCGAGGGATATGCCGCCGCCGTGCCGCTCTACGAGAAGGCGATTGCCGTGGATGGCGACTACGCGCTGGCCTGGGCCGGGCTGGCGGAGACGCTGGGGTTCTGGGGCTATCAGAAGCGTCTGAACGGCGAGGATGCCACGGACGACTACCGCCGGGCCCTCGCCGCGGCGAAGAAGGCGGTGGCGCTGAAGCCGGATCTGAGCGAAGCGTACCGGGCGCTGGCCGAGGCCTACAGCCACATTGGCGACGAGGGCGACAGCGCCGAGGCGCGTAGCCGCAAGCGGGTGGAGGCTGCCCGCAAGGCAATCGCGCTGAACGAGCGCGACGCCGAGGCGCACTACATGCTCTGGCTGGCCACCGGCCGCGCGCTGACGGGCGAAGGGTTCGCCGCCATCCGCACGGCGCTGGAGATAAACCCCCGCTTGATCGCCGCCCACAACGACCTGGGCGTGCGCTATCAGGAGGCCGGCCGCTACGACGACGCCATGCGTCACTACCAGGCGGCCCTGGAAGCCAACCAGCGCGATCCGAACACCCTGAACAACATCGGCAACTGCCACCTGGAGCAGGGCCGCCTCGACGACGCGGTGGCGGCCTACCAGAAGGCGCTGGCGATCGACCCGGACGACGCCTACGTCCACAACAACTACGGCAAGGCGCTGCAGCGCCTGGAGCGCTACGACGAGGCGCTCGCCGAGTACCAGCGTGCCATCGCGATCAACCCCCGCTACGCCAACGCCCACTACAACCTGGGGATTATCCACCGCCGCCAGGGCAACCTCGACCAGGCGGAAGCCGCCTACCAGCGTGCCATCGCGATCAACGACCAGGACCCCGCCTACTTCAACGCTCTGGGCACCATCTACCGGATGCGGCATGACTACGACCGGGCGATCGAGACCTACCGCAAGGCGCTGGCGCTGGACGAGAACAACTCGGTGGCGTGGTACTACATCGGGCACTCGCTGTCTGGCAAGGCGGGGCAGAGCGAGGGCGAGGCACGCGCGCGCCTTTACGACCTGGCCGTCGAGGCGTTCCGCACCTGCGCCCGGCTGGATCCGGCCGACGCCGACCCTTGGTATGACCTGGGGGTTATCTACGGTGAGCAGAAGCAGGTGGAGGCCTCCATCGCCGCCTACCGGAAGGCGGTGGCGCTGAACGAGCAACACACCAACGCCTGGTACAACCTGGCCTGGCAGCTCCACGAGAAGGGCGACAAGAAGGCGGCCATCGAGGCGATGCGCCGATTCCTGGCACTGGCGCGCGAGGACGACAGCCAGAAAGAGTGGATCCCCCGGGCGGAGAAGTTCCTGCGCGACAACGCGGGGCTGTAGGCGAGCCCCCCCAACCCCCCCGAAACCGGGGGGGTTATTACCCGAACCCACTCCCCCCCAGCCTTGGGGGGCCGGGGGGGCTACCGCATCTTACTCCCC
>JAAZEB010000379.1 GCA_012512505.1 Armatimonadota bacterium
CTTCGCCTGCAGAGCTTCTGTCACCTCGGCTTGAAGCACCTGGTTCAACACCTGCTCCACTAATCTCGCCATGGCGCCGTCTTCTTTGAATAGCCCGGGCACAATCACCCGGGCCTCTACGAGCCGGAGTACGTGCAGCGCCTGGTGCGCGCCGCCAACAACAAGGTGGCGAACCCCGATTTCCTGACCCCCGAGTGCCTGGAGTATTACCGAACGATCCATCGCCTGGCCCCCGAGTGCATGCGCAATCCTCGCCTGGAGGTCTACGCCGTCAACTCCGGCGCCGAAGCGGTAGAGAACATGATGAAGTACCTCGTCAATCTCTACCACCAGCGCCTGGGCGGGAAGGTGCCTAACGGCCGGCCGCGCCGCTTCCTCTACTTCGAGCAGGCGTTCCACGGCCGCACCGTGTTTGCCCTCAACGTCACCCAGACCATCGACCCGGTTGCCACCAAGGATTTCCACGGCCTGATCGCCGGGAACGTGCAGGTGCCTTTCCCGGCCATCGACACCTCGCGGCCGGCGGCGGAGAACCGGCGCCGCACCGAGGAGTGCCTGCAGATCGTGGCGGAGATGCTCGCGCGCTTCCACGGGGAGGTGGTCGGCATCATCGTGGAGCCGATCCAGGGGGCGGGCGGGCACCGCTGTGCCGAGCCAGAGTTCTTCCAGGAGCTGAGCCGCCTGGCACACCAGCACGACGTTCCCCTTGGCTTTGATGAGGTGCAGACTGCCGGGGGGCCAACCGGCGCCCTGTTCATGGTGGATCAGCTCGACTTGCCGTACCCGCCCCAGGCGGTGGCAACGGCGAAGAAGTTCGGCGCCGGCGTGGTCTACATGCTGCACCCGATGGACGACAAAGGAGTCCTCGACTCGACCTGGGGCGGCGCCCTGGCGGACATGGTGCGCTTCGTCCAGGAAATGCGGATTGTGGAGCGGGAGGGGTTGGTCGCCGCCGCCGCGGTGAAGGGCGCGCGCCTTGCCGCCGGACTGCGCGACCTGTGCCGTCGCTACCCGGCACTGATCAGCAACGTGCGCGGCCAGGGGCTGTATCAGGGCTTCTCGCTCCCGAGTCCGGAGCTGCGGTCGCGCCTGACGGCGGTGGCGCTTCAGGAGGAGAGCCTGCTGCTGCTGCCGGCCGGCACGCGCAGCATCCGCACCCGCCCCAACCTCAGCGTGACCGAGGAGGAGGTGGACCGCTTCCTCCAGATGCTGGAGCGCTGTCTGCAGCGGCTGGCCCCGTAGGGCCGCCAGGGGAACCGCCGCCGCGCCGCGAATCTTGAGGGCATGAGAGCCCTCGTTGCACTCCTGCTGCTGATGCTGTCCACAGGGCTCCGGCCGGCGGCCGGGGCGCCGCTGCGCGTGCTGAACCTGAAGCCGAACACCACCCTGCGCTATCCGGTAGCCCTGATTAGCGGCGAGGCGGATCTGCCCCACGGCACCGAGTTGGTCGTCACTAACGCTGCTTCCCCACAGCCGTCGCGCCAGTTCCGCACGCAGGTGGTGCGCGGGCGCTTCAAGGCGCTGATCGAGCTTTCGCCAGGGCGCAACCCCGTGACCCTCTCCGCGGCCTACGCTTCGCTTTCCCTGCCGCTGCGCTATCGGCCCCAGACCAACCCTTACCAGGTTCGCTTCATCTACTTCACCGATCGCGCCGGCGATACGGCCTACCAGTCGGAGCGGCCGAATGACCCGCAGGATTACGCGGCCCGGCTCGACACCGCCGCCAAGCTGCTGCAGACGTTCACCGCCGAGCGGATGAACGACCTCGGCTACGGGCGCAAAACGTTCAACCTGGAGTTGGACGCCGCGGGGCGGGTGGTGGTCCACCTCCTCCGGGGGGCACACCCGGTCGCCTACTACCACGCGGCGGATGGCGCCACCCTCTGGCAGGAGATCGGGGCGCAGATCCGCCGCGAGCTGCCGGCGCCGAAGGCGAAGAACGTAGCGATCATGGCGTTCAGCCGCTTCGACCCAGAGCGGCGGGCTACCCTGGCCCACACGGCGCTCGGGGGAGGCGACCTGGCGCTATTCGGCAGCACCGGCCTCTTTTCCTGGCCTGCCAGCCTGCAGGACGTGCCGCGCGCCTTCGCCGACACCACCCGGGTGGATGCCACGCGCACGCACGACGATAGCTGCTTTCGCAGCACCTACTGGGCCGTTGCCGCCACCACCCTGGGCGCGGTGCTCCACGAGGTCGGCCATACCTTTGGCCTGCCGCACTCGCCCGATACCTACGACATCATGTCGCGTGGCTTCGACTTCCTGAACCGGGCGTTTACCCTGATCGAGCCCCCGAGCACCCAGCGCCCGCAGCCGTTCATCTTCCCCGATAGCGCCGTGCCGTACTTCGGCCCGGTGAACGCCCCCCGCCTGGCCGCCAGCCGCTGGTTTCAGTTGGACCGCAAGGAGTACCGCGACGCGCCGCTCCCCACCGCGGCGATTGACCCCGAGACCGGCAAGGTGATGATCACCGCCGCGCACGGCATCCGCGTGCTGGGCATAAATTCACTGGACGAGGGGGAGACACGCTCTTGCGCCACCACCTACTTCGAGGAGCACCCGCCGAAACGGCTTCGCTACGACCGTGACGACCTGGCCTGGCAGGCGGAGGGCAAGGAGTTCGCGCTGACGATCATCGACACCCAGGGCAACCAGGCGGACGTGGACGCCGGCCGGCTGGTAAACCCGGCGCACTTCCTGCGTGCCTGGCGGCTCTCCGTCCGCCCCAGCGATTGGCCCGCCGGCGATGGCTTTGTGCCCGTCGACGTTGAGGGCCTGCTGGAGGAGCTGGCCCGCCGGCCGCCCACTACCGCGCCGGGCGCCTACATCGACCTGGCCGCTCACTACCGGGTGGAGACCGACTACCGGGTGGCTTATGCCCTCTGCCGGGTGGAGTGTGACCGCCCGCAGGAACTCCAACTGCTGACCGGCAGCGACGATGCCCTCCGGGTGTGGGTGAACGGGCAGCTCGCCGTGGAGCGGCTGGCGCGACGCGTGGCCCTCCCCGACTCGGAGAGCACGCCGGTGACGCTGAGGGCCGGCACCAACACCCTCCTCGTTGAGGTCTCGAATGCCGAGGGCGGCTGGGGCTTCTTCCTGCGCCTGGCCGACCCCTCCGGCGCTGCCCTGACGGTCGACCGCGAGGGCCGGCTGCGCCCGGTCACGCGCGGGTGAACTCGCGCGGCGACCCATCACCCAACCGGCAGCACCGCGGGCGCGGTGCTGCCTTGACCGAATGGGGGATCAGGGGGGCGCCTGGCCGCTCACCCGACGCCGGGCGAGCGGCTGCGGGGTGACGCGGGGGCCTCAGATCGCTTCCATCGTGGAGGGGGGCTTAGGCGCGAGGTTGTAGGTGACGCTGACCACCCCGGGCACCTCCCGGAGGATCGCCTCTGCCATCTCCTCCAGCAGCTCGAAGGGGAGCCGGGAGGGCCGGGCGGTGCGCGCGTCGACGCTGTCCCAACTGCGCACCTCAATCTGCTGGCCGAAGTCGCGCTGGCCGTCGCGGATGCCGGTGACGCGGTCTTGGTGCAGGATCGCCAGGTACTGGAAAGCGCCGCGATCCTGCAGCAGCCGTTCCACCACCACCGTCGCCTTGCGCACCGTCTCCACTCGTTCCGGCGTTGCCTCGCCGATCACCCGGGCGGCCAGCGCCGGGCCGGGGAAGGGGATGCGGGCGAAGAGGGAGGCCGGCAGCCCGAGCGCCTGGCCCACCTTGCGGACGCCATCCTTGCGGAGCTGGATCAGTGGCTCCAGGATCTGGTAGCCAAACGCCTGCTGCGGGTCGATCCCGAGCTGCTGGAACACGTTGTGCTGCCGCTTGATCCCGGCCACCGTTTCGTCTATGTCGGTGAGGATCGTGCCCTGCAGCAGGTGCCGGGCGCCGCTTTCACGGACGATGCGCCCGAAGACGTCGCGGTAGAAGGTCTGGGTGATCGCCTCGCGCTTCTCCTCCGGGTCGGTGACGCCTTTGAGCGCGGCGAAGAACTGCTCGCGCGCGTCCACCAGCTCTACCGGAACGCCCAACTCCTGGAAGAGGCGGACGACTTGCTCCGGCTCGTCCTGGCGCATCAGACCGTTGTCCACGAACACGGTTCGCAAGCGCCGGCCGAGAGCGCGGTGCCCGAGCAGCGTCACCACCGAGGAGTCGACGCCCCCTGAGAGGGCGTTGATCGCGGTTCCCTCGCCGACGGCGTCGGCAATCTCTTTCACCTTCTCGCTAATGAAGCGCTCGACATCGAGCTCCTCGGTGCGGATCTCCTCAAGCATGCCAAAGTTCCCTTCACTTCCGGCCGGCGGCCGGGACAACAGTAACGGCAGGCAGCCTGGGATTCCGCGCTCAGGGCGTCTGGGCGCAGCCGGAAGCGGAGACCCTCAGCCACCTTCTTTTCCTCCACAGGCATTCGCGGTGGCGGCGCGCGCCCCTGCCTAGACTGCGGCGTGCCCGGGTGGCAGGAAGGGGCACGTTCGGCCGCGCCGCGTGCCTGGCGTCAGGTGAAGGCAACGGAGGGCCGGCCGACGGGGTGGTACTCCAGGCCGGCGGCGCGCACCGCCTCGGTATCGAGGAGGTTGCGCCCGTCCACTACGATCGGGGTTAGCATGGTTGCCGCGACGCGCGCCAGATCCAGCGCGCGCAGCTCCTCCCACGGGGTGGCGATGACCGCCGCGTGGGCTCCTTCCAGGGCACCCCAGATGCTGTCGGTGTAGGCCACGCGCTCGGAGGGGGACAGCAGTTCCTGCGCGCGCGCCGCCGCGTGCGGATCCCACAGGCGCACGCGTGCCCCGCTATCGAGCAGCGCCCGCGCTACCGCCAGGCCCTGCGAGCCGCGCACATCGTCGGTGTTCGCCTTGAACGCCAGTCCGAGGACGGCGATCTCCTTGTCCTCCAGAATCCACAGCGCCCGCTTCAGCTTCTGCAGGATGCCATCGACGCGGCGGCGGTTGATGGCATCCGCCTCTTTCAGGAGACTGAAATCAAGGCCGTGCTCCTCGCCAATGTGGATGAACGCCTGCACATCCTTGGGCAGGCAGGCGCCACCGTAGCCCAACCCGGCCTCCAGGAACTCCGGCCCGATCCGCTGATCGAGCCCCATCGCCTGCGCCACGGTGTGGACATCGGCCTGGGTGCGCTCGCACAGCTCGGCGATCAGGTTGATGTAGGAGATCTTCAGCGCCAGGAAGGAGTTGCAGGCGTGCTTGATGATCTCGGCGGTGTTCGGGTCGGTGATCACCTTGGGACAGTGGAACGGGGCGTAGACCTCGCCCAACAGGTCTCCCGCTCGCTGTGAGGGCACGCCCAGAACGATGCGGTCCGGGTGGAAGAAGTCGTGAACAGCCCGGCCTTCGCGCAGAAACTCGGGGTTGGAGGCCACCTCGAACTCGATCCCTGGCCGGGTGTAGAGGCGCAAGGTGCGGTGTACCCAACTGCTGGTGCGCACCGGCACGGTGCTTTTCTCCACCACCAGGCGGTAGCCATCGAGGGCGGCGGCGATCTGGCGCACGACCGCTTCCATCTGCGACAGGTCGGCGCTCCCATCCGGCAGCGAGGGCGTGCCGACGCAGATGAAGAGGATTGGCGCGTGGCGCACGCCGGCGGCGATCTCGGTGGTGAAGTGCAGGCGGCCGGCGCCCTGCTGCGCCACCAGCTTTTCGGCCAGCCCCGGCTCGTAGATCACCGGATCGCCGGCCTGCAGACGGCGCACCTTAGCGGCATCGCGATCGACGCCCAGCACGCGGTGCCCTAGCTCGGCAAAGCCCACCGCTGTCACCAACCCAACGTACCCAGTGCCAATAACCGTGATCTCCACGCGTCTCTCTCCCTCATCGGTGGTGTTCTGTGCGCGGCCGCGCGTGCCATGGCGCGTCAGGCGACCGCGGCGGCAATCCGCAGGCTGTCCAGGCCGGTCTCCAACGGCGCGCGCAGGGTGTGCCCGGGGGCCTTGATAGCGGCCACCAGGTCGCGCATCGCCGCGCGTGCCGCCTCGGCGTAGACCGCCTGCTTGTCGAGCGACGGCTGGCAGCGAAGATCCACCAGCCGGGTTACCCGGTAGTGATGGCCGCCGCCGCGCAGCTCCTGGTCCTTACCGGAGTACTCCTGTTGCAGCGTCACGGCGGCTTCTGGACAGAGGCCCACCAACCGGGCGTACTGGGCCTCGTCCAGCGCGGCCTCTACCTCCAGGCAGAGCGGGATCCACCCGGTCAGGCGCAGGTAACCGCGGTCGAAGCCAAGGCAGGCGCGGGTGCGCTCCAGGCGCGCCGGCTTGTCAAAGGCGTGATAGAAGGTTGCCAACACGCCGTTTTCATACTCCACGGTGGCGACTACGCGATCCTCCTGGTCGGTGCCGGGGCGGCGGGTGCGGTGGCCGGTCACCTGGCGCACGGGGCTGGCGACGATCCAGGAGTAGAGGTCGAAGAAGTGAACGCCGTGCTCGATCAAAATGCCGCCACTGCAGCGGCGGTCCCAGAACCAATGGTCCGGGGGCAGCCCTTCATCGGCGGCGAAGTTGGCCAGGTCAACGCGGTGCAGCTCGCCCAGCACCGCGCCGCGAGCGAGTTCGCGCACGCGCTCGGCCAGGGGCGTGAAGCGCATCACGTAGCCCATGGCGGCGCGGACGCCGGCGTCGGCCACGGCGGTGAGCACCGCCTCGCCCGCGGCGACGGTGGTGGCCAGCGGCTTCTCGCAGAAGAGGTGCTTGCCTGCTCGCGCCGCGTCGATGGCGTGCTGTGCGTGCAGCCAGGGCGGGCTGGCTACCACGACTAGGTCGATCTCGGGGTCGGCGAGGAGGGGCTCGTGCCCAACGTAGTAGCGCGGGATATGCAGTTCGCGGCTGGTGCGCTCCAGGCGCTGGCGGTCGGTGCCGGCAATCGCCAGGATCTCCACTTCCGGCAGCCAGCTCCAGCTTTCGATCAAGAAGCGGCCATAGCCGCCGTAGCCGATCAACCCGACGCGCAGGGGCCTGCCACTGCTCATGCTCGCCTCCTCGGGGTCATTATAGGGCGCCTTGTTGCCCAACGTCAACGAGCAGACATGTGGAGATTTGGCGGAGACTCTGGATTGTCAGCGGCGGCTATCTGTGCTATAATGAGCGCTGTACCAGTGGGATTGTGGCCTTACGCCGGCGATAGCTCTCCGCGGGTGATCGGTGGTCGCCTGGCAGAATCAGGCGGCCGTAGCCGGTCGCGGTGGGCTGTCGCCCGTGTTGTGTTTGTGCCTCCTTGCGGCCCGGATCGTGCAAGGTGCGGGTCAGGCGGCGATTGGTGAGGGAAGCAACAATGAAGCAGGGGATTCATCCCAAGTATGAGGAGTCAACCGTCCGCTGCGCCTGCGGCAACTCGTGGACGACGCGCTCCACGAACCCGGATATCCGCGTGGAGATCTGTTCGGCTTGCCACCCGTTTTTCACGGGCACCCAGCGGGTTGTCGATACCGAGGGGCGGGTGGAGAAGTTCCTGGCGAAGTATGGGATGCAAGGGCAGGAGAAGAAGCAAGCCAAATAGCAGCCCGTTCCCGGAACCACGCAAGAGGGAGGGCCCGGTCGGTGCGCGTGTCGCGCGGCGCCGCCCCGGTTTTTCCCTCTTGCCGTTTATGGGCAAGGCGGCGGCGAACGCCAACTACGGGGGCCAGGCGGTCCTCGAGGGAGTGATGATCCGTGGCCCCCGCTCGTTGGCGGTGGCGGTGCGGCGCATCGATGGGCGCATCGTCCTGAAGAGAGAGCCGTTGGTGCCCCTCACGCGGCGGCACCCGCTGCTGAACCTGCCGTTCCTCCGGGGGGCATTCGCGCTGGTGGATGCGCTGCTGACCGGCATGCGGGCGCTCCGCTTCTCCGCCGACGTGGCGATGGAAGAGGAGAACGAGCGCCTGGCGCAGGCCCGGGCAGCGGTGGAGGCGCCGCCGGCCGGCGAAGACGCGGCCGAGCGCCCGGGTGAGGAGCCAGGGAACCGCTTGCCCCTCATCACCCACCCCTCGCCACCCGACGCGCGCGCCGAGGTGGAGGTTCGGGAGGTCGCGGCAGGGCAGGGGATCCCCACCTGGTCGCTGGTGCCGACGATGCTGCTCACCTTCGCCATCGTGGCGGTGGTCTTCATCGCCGTGCCGGACGCGCTGGCCAACGTGCTGCGCGGCCCTCTGCCCCCGGGGCGGGCGGCGAACGCGCTGATCAACCTGGTGGAGGGGCTGGTCCGCATCGGCTTTTTTGTAGCCTACATCCTGGCGATCTCCCGCATGGAGGTGATCGGCCGGGTGTTCCAGTACCACGGGGCGGAGCACCAGGTGATCTACGCCTTTGAGAACGGCGACCCGGTGACGCCGGCGGCGGCGCGTCGCTACGACACGGCGCACCCTCGCTGCGGCACCAGCTTTGTCGCCGTGGTGGTGCTAGTCAGCATCCTGGCGTTCAGTTTTTTGGATATCGAGGCGCTGCCACTGCGCCTGCTGGCCAAGCTGGCGCTGCTGCCGGTGATCGGCGGCCTCTCCTACGAGGTGATCCGCCTGGCCGGCGCTGGCCGCCTCACGTTTTTGGTGTTGCCCGGATTGTGGCTGCAGCGGCTGACCACCCGTCGCCCCGACGCGGAGCAGTTGGCTGTGGCGATTGCGGCGCTGGAAGGCGCCCTGGAACAGGAAGGAAGGTCTTTACATCGTGCTGCGGAGGCTACAGGAGATTGAGGACCGCTATCAGGTGCTGGAAGCGCGCCTTGCCGATCCGGGGCTGTTGAACAACCCCCAGGAGTACGGCGAGGTGGCGAAGCAGCACGCCTCCCTCAGCGCGATCGTCGGCCTGCACCGCAGCTACACCGAGGTCGCCCGCCAGATGGAGGACGCCCGCGCGCTGCTGGAAGACCCGGAGATGCGCGACCTGGCGGAGGCGGAGCTGGCGGAGCTGCGTGCCCGCGCCGAAGAGCTGCAGCGCCAGATCCGCCTGGCCCTGCTCCCCAGCGACCCCGCCGACGAGAAGAACGTGTTCCTGGAGATCCGCGCCGGGGAGGGGGGCGAGGAGGCGGCTTTGTGGGCGGCCGACCTGGCCCGCATGTACACCCGCTACGCCGAGCGCCATGGCTGGAAGGTAGAGCTGGTCTCCAGCAACGTCACCGGCATCGGTGGCTACAAGGAGGTCGTGCTCCAGATC
>JAAZEB010000380.1 GCA_012512505.1 Armatimonadota bacterium
AGCGCGGGAGGGGTAGGGTGGGGGAAGCAAGGAAAAGGGCAGGCGGGGCCTGCCTCGACCCCGCCTGCCCGGCCACAAAGACTACCAGCGGCCGCGGCCACCGCCGCCGCCGTCGCCGCCACCACCATAGCCGCCACCGCCACGCGGCGCCCGCTCGCGGGCCGCGTTCACAGTCAGCGTCCGTCCGTCCAGGTTGGTGCCGTTGAGCTGCTCGATAGCGGCATCAGCCAGCGCGTCGTTCTCCATCTCGACGAAGCCGAAGCCGCGGCTGCGACCCGTCTCACGGTCGGTCACGATCTCGGCATCGACCACCGGGCCGATTGCCTCGAACGCCTCACGCAGGCCCTCCGACGTGGTGTTGTACGACAGGCCTCCCACAAAGATGCGCTTTGCCATTTGATGGCTCCTCTCCCCCTCAGCGATGATACTCGTGCACTGTTGGAAGCTGCAGCTCGGGTTCGGAACCATCACCGGACCGGACGAACCACGCTCTCCTCTCACCGGCCGCCTGAGGGAGTCGCGGCCGAGCACGAGGGCGGATCTGAGATTGCAGCCTATAGAGCGCGGCGGCCACGCGCTGCCGGCGGTTGACTTCGCCGGCGCCCGAGAGGCGGCAGGGCCGCCCGCGCTCTCCTAGCGGCAATCAGTAGATGGCAATCTCGGTCTGTCGGTCGAAGAGGTGCGTCTTCTCCATGTCGAAGACCAGGTCCAACGGGGCACCGTCGACGGCTTTCGTCTCGGCATCCACCTCGGCCACCAGCGAGTGAGGGCCAGAGGTGAGATAAAGGGTGACCACCGAGCCCATCGGCTCGCTGACATCCACGGTACAGCGCACGGTGTTCTCCGGGGTGGCTGGTACCAAGGTGAGTTGCTTGTCGTAGATGTGCTGCGGGCGGATGCCGAAGGTGACTTCCTTGCCGATGTAAGCGGAGACGCCGTTGCCGGCCTTCGCCTTGCTGTCGGGAACGCGCACGCGGAAGCTGCCCGCGTTGACGTAAACGCCGCCGGCATCGCCTTCCAGCATTGCCGGGATGAAGTTCATCGCCGGGCTTCCGATGAAGCCGGCAACGAACAGATTGGCGGGGTAGTTGAAGAGATTGAGTGGCGTGTCGATCTGCTGCACCACCCCGTCCTTCATGACGGCGATCCGCTCGCCCATCGTCATCGCCTCCACCTGGTCGTGGGTGACGTAGATGGTGGTGATGCCGAGTTGGCGGTGCAGCTTGATGAGCTCCGCCCGGGTCTGCACGCGCAGCTTGGCGTCCAGGTTCGAGAGCGGCTCATCCATGAGGAAGACCTTGGGCTCGCGCACGATGGCGCGGCCGAGGGCGACGCGCTGACGCTGGCCGCCCGAAAGCTGCTTTGGCTTGCGGTCCAGCAGTTGGCGGAGGCCGAGCATGTCCGAGACGGTCTCCACCCGCTTGCGGATCTGGTCCGAGATGGCCCGGGCCTCTGCCGGCCGGGTAATGCGGCCCATCAGCCCCGGCAGCATGCGCAGCTTCAGGCCGAACGCCATGTTATCGTACACGCTCATGTGGGGGTAGAGCGCGTAGTTCTGAAACACCATGGCGATATCGCGGTCTTTGGGCGAGACGTCGTTCACCACGCGGTCGCCAATGAGGATCTCACCCTCGGTGATCTCCTCCAGGCCGGCGATCATGCGCAGGGCGGTCGTCTTCCCGCATCCGGAGGGCCCTACCAGGACGAGGAACTCCTTGTCCTTGATCTCAAAGCTGACGTTATTGACGGCGACGACGTTCTTGAAGCGTTTGGTGACGTTGCGCAGGGTGACTCCTGCCATATGAGCTAGCCTCCTCAAAGGCGCCGTTCGAAAGCCTCCGCCACGGTCAGCCTGGAGATCACGCCGCGGGCCTTCGCCAGGGGCCGTAGGGTGCCCCATCTCGCGCCATCGACAGGGGGATCGCGGGGCGACAGACCCGGCGCCGGGCGCCTGCCTGCAAACGGCGGCAGGTGCATGGTAGGCCGCCACGGCACACCCTGGGCTTCTTGCGGCCCGCAGGCACGAGTGCAGCGGCTCTCGTGTATTATATGGATGCCTGTGCGTTTTGTCAAGCCATTCTGCCGCCTCAAGCGCTCAGAAACCCGGATCGCTTGCTGGTCACAGCAGGCGATGCACCGGCCGCTGACCGGTTCTACCCCGCCATTGTTGGTCTTGGCGCTTCAGCCAGGGGCCGGCGCGCCGGCCAGATTCCGATTCCTGAGCCCTTGCTGGCCGCCGCCAGCCACCTTGCCCCGCCGGCAGCAAGCGGGCGTCGCTGCGGGCCGGCGTGGGCGCCACCTATCCTCTATTGACAGGCGCTCCCAGTCGTAGTAGACTAGGCATGGGGGCCTGCCCGCTCCCGCTAAGACCGGCCTGAGCGGCCGTCTTTCCCGGCGCTTGGCCGGGCTTCCCGAGAGGAGGATTTGATGTTCCGAAGGAAGGGTGGCTTCACCCTGATTGAGCTGCTCGTCGTCATTGCTATCATAGCTATACTGGCGGCGATCCTGTTCCCGGTGTTTGCGCGCGCGCGGGAGAATGCCCGCAAGGCGAACTGCCAGAGCAACCTGAAGCAGCTCGGCACGGCGATGATGATGTACGCGCAGGACTACGACGAGATGGTGTGCCCCTGCTACATGTATCAGGGCGTCTGGGGCGATGTCAGCCAGCTCGACTGGTATGACGACCTCCTGCTGCCGTACACCAAGAACCGCCAGGTTGCGCTCTGCCCCTCTGGCTGGTTCGATCAGACGGCGTTCGCGGCGCCGCGCAACGCCTGGCAAAACGGCGTCAAGCCGCTGAGCTACGGCTACAACAACGTCGATCCCGCCTACTGGACCATCACTCCCAGCTACGCTGGTAAGGCGGGGGTACGCGGCGCTTCCACGGCCGCCATCGAGGATGCCTCCGGCACCATCTGGCTCTTCGACGGCGTTGGCCCCGAGCTGTGGAACGAGGCCAACACCGACTACGGCACCTGGCCGCTGCCGGCGAACCGCCACAACGACACCTACAACGTCCTCTACGTTGATGGGCACGTCAAAGCCCTCCGCTTCGGTGGCAGCAAGCCGAGCATGTGGTCGGTTCAGGCGGACTAAGAGCCCGTCCACGAACAAGCAGGGCACTTCACAGGATACCGGGCGTACTGCCGTGCGCCCCTACTTAGATTCTAGAGTGTAGGGGCGCTATGCCGTGCGCCCGGTATGCTGCGTGCGGCCGGCGCTGGGGCGCACCGACAGCGCCTGAGCCGGTTCCCAGCCACCGGCGGATGATCGCCGGGGCGTCGGTCGGTGGGAGACGATGTGGCCGGCGCCCTGCTGCCGGCCGCTTGATTTTAAGCAGGAAGCCACACTGCTGCCGTCCAAGGAAGATCCGATGGCCCCGGCCCGGGTGCCGGCCGGTGGCCCAGAGGAGGGAATACCTTGGCCGACCGCAAGTCCGTGGTGATCTGCCTCACCCGCGAGGGGATGGGCCAGGCCGAGCGGGAGCTTTCCCTGCGCCTGGTAAGCAACTTTCTGCACGCGTTGGAAGCGGAGCGGCAGATGCCGGCAGCGATCTGCTGCTACGCCGAGGGCGTGCGGCTGACGGTAGAGGGCTCGCCCGTCCTGGCGAACCTGAAGATGCTGGAAGCGCTGGGCGTGCCGATCCTCGTCTGCCGCACCTGCCTGGAGTACTACGGCCTCACCGAGCGCGTTGCCGTGGGCACCATCGGCACCATGGCCGGCATCGTTGCCACCCTGTTCGCCGCCGATAGCGTCATCAACCTCTGAGTGCGTGCCCAAACGCACGAACACCGCTGTGACCGCCGCGAACTGCAACGACCTGCAAGGTCGTGAAGCTGCTGTACCCTCTCGGGAAGCCCTGAGGGTTATCTGGAAGGAGCACTCTCTTGGATAAGCTGCGCATAGGCGTGATCGGGGTCTCGGGCCGGGGCGCCATCGCCCGTAACTGGCACCAGCCCCAGGCCCGGGGCCGGTCGCTGGTCGTTGCCGGGGCTGATACAAACGAGCAGTTCCTGGCCGAGTTTCGGAAGAACACCAACGAGGACGCCTTCGTTACCACCGACTATCGCGAGTTGCTGGAACGCCCCGACATCGATGCCGTGGTGGTGACGGTGCCGGACTTCCTGCACGAGGAGATCGGCTGCGCGGCGCTGCAGGCGGGCAAGCACGTCTACTGCGAGAAGCCGATGGCCATCACCACCGAGGGGTGCGACCGCATGCTGGAAACGGCGCGTGCGGCGGGCAAGCACCTCTTCGTCGGCCACAACATGCGCTACATGGACATCTTCCGCGCGATGAAGGAGATCATCGACTCCGGGACGATCGGCGAGGTGAAGGCGGCCTGGGTGCGCCACTTCGTCGGCCTCGGCGGCCAGTTCTACTTCCATGACTGGCATGCCCGCCGCGACCGCACCACCTCCCTGCTCCTGCAGAAGGGCTCGCACGACATCGACATGATCCACTGGCTTACCGGGCGCTTCTCCCAGCGCGTGGCCGCCTTTGGGTCGCTCGATTACTTCGGCGGCAGCCGGCCGAACGACCTCCGCTGCCCCGATTGCCCTGAGCTGAACACCTGCCCCGATGCGCAGGTGCCCTGGCCCGGCCACGATCAGTGCGCCTACCGCCAGGAGGTCGATGTCGAGGACAACCAGGTCGTGATCATGCAGCTCGAGGGGGGCATCAAGGCGTCGTACCTGCAGTGCCACTTCACTCCCGAGTACTTCCGCAACTACACGATCATCGGCACCGAGGGCCGCCTGGAGAACCTGGACGACTCCAGCAAGGTGATCGTGAAGACGCGCCGCCGCTTTGGACCCAAGGGGCTGTCCGACCGCGTCTACGAGGTGAAGCCGGCTGAGGGCGGCCATGGCGGCGCCGACCCGGTGATCTGTGAGGAGTTCCTCGACGTGGTGCTGGAGGGCAAGCAGCCCGTCGCCACCCCGCTGGCCGGTCGCATGAGCGTGGCCACCGGCTGCGCCGCCGCGGAATCGCTCCGCAACGACGGCGTCCCGGTCAACATCCCGCCCGCGCCCGCCTGGCTGAAATAGGCCGAACCGTACCGCCGGCCTTGCCCACCCCGGGTGAGGCCGGCGCCCTCCCTCGCCGCATTGCCGCCTATGGCGGAGGTGGCTCGGCCTCGGTGAACAACACGCTGACCGACTCCTCCTCGTGGATGCGGCGGATCGCCTCGGCGAAGAGCGGCGTCACCGTTACCTGCCGGATCTTCGGGTGCTGTTTGTCGGGGGGAAGCGGCAGCGTGTCGGTGACCACCACCTCCTTGATCGGGCTGTTCGCCAGCTTCTCCACCGCGCCGTCGGAGAGCACGCCGTGGCTGGCGGCCGCGTAGATCTCCTTCGCTCCCTCGCGTACCAGCACCTCCGCCAGCGAGACGAGCGAGCCGCCCGAGACGATGATGTCGTCCACGATCAGCGCGTTGCAGCCCTTCACCTCCCCGACGATGTTCATCACCTCGGCACGCTCCTCGTGGCCCCGGCGCACCTTATCGCCGATAGCCACCGGCGCGTCCAGCAGCCGGGCAAAGTGGCGCGCGCGCTTGGCAAAGCCCATGTCGGGAGAGACCACCACCAGGTCGGCGAGCTGCCGAGCGCGGAAGTCTTCGGCCAACACCGGCATCGCGTAGAGGTGATCCACCGGCTTGCGGAAGAAGCCCTGGATCTGCGGCGAGTGCAAGTCCATCGTCAGCACGCGGTCGACGCCGACGGTCTCCAGCAGGTCGGCCACGACGCGACCGCGGATGGAGACGCGCGGCTCGTCCTTCTTGTCGGCGAGGGCATAGGAGTAGTAGGGGATGACGGCGGTGACCGGCCCGGAACTAGCACGCTTGCAGGCGTCGATGAGGAAGATCAGCTCCATCAGGTGATCATTTACTGGCGGCGCCAACGTCTGCACGATGAACACCTCGTAGCCGCGCACGTTCTCGCCCACCCTGACGAACAGATTGCCGTCGCTGAAGTGGAACGCCTCGCTGGGATCGGGCGTCACACCCAGGTGAGCGGCTAGCTCCGCCGCGAACTGCGGGTGCGCGGTGCCCGCGAAGAAGCGCATTCGCTTGGCCATCATCTTCTCTCTCCGTACTCCGGTCGGATCCGCCTGCCGGAGTCCTACCCAACGCGCGGTGCCGGCACGCTGGGGCGCGTCCGGCGCGTCTGTTCCCATGCAGGGGCTTCCATGCTATAATGTACCCGGTCAGGTGACCTATGGCAAAGCCGGAGCAGACTGATTTCGATAGCCCCTGGAAGGACGCGCTGGAGCACTTCTTCCCGGCGGCGATGCAGCTTTACTTCCCCCAGGCGCACGCGCACATCGATTGGCGCCGGGGCGTGGAGTTCCTCGACAAGGAGCTGCAGCGGGTGACCCCGCGCGCGGCGCGCGGCCGGCGCACCGTGGACAAGCTGGCGAAGGTCTACCTCAACGACGGGCACGAGGTGTGGGTGCTGGTGCATGTCGAGGTGCAGGGCCAGCCTGAAGAGGCGTTCCCCGACCGGATGTATGAGTACAACTACCGGCTCTACGACCGCTATGCCCGGCCGGTGGCCAGCTTCGGCATCCTGGCTGACGCAAAGCGGGGGTGGCGGCCGTCGCGCTACCGGCGGGAGGTGCTGGGGTGCGAGGTGAGCCTGCGCTTTCCGGTGGTGAAGTTGCTGGACTATCGGGAGCGCCGGGAGGAGTTGGAGGAGAGCGACAACCCGATAGCGGTGCTCACCCTGGCGCAGCTCATCGTCCTGGAGACGGCGAAAGACCCCCACCGGCGGCTATCGGGGAAGCGATATGCGGTGCGGCGGCTGCGCGACCTGGGCCTGAGCCAGGAACAGCGTGAGGAGCTGTTCCGGCTGGTCGACTGGTTGGTCGCGCTCCCGGCGGAGCTGCAGTTGAGTTTTGACGAGGAGTTGGAGCGCGAAGCGAAGGAGGGAACCGTGCCTTACGTTAGCAGCTTCGAGAGACGGGCGATAGCGAGGGGCCGGCAGGAGGGCCTGGAGCAAGGTCTGGAGAAGGGCTTGCAGGAGGGCCGAATGGCGCTGCTCACCGCGCAGTTGGAGGCCAAGTTTGGCCCATTGGACGAGGCGACGCGCCAGCACCTGGCGGAGGCAGATCCCGAAACGCTCGTGGCGTGGGGGGTGCGTGCGATGACGGCCGAGCGCCTCGAGGACGTGTTCACCGCAGCGTGAGGGTGTCCCGCCCCGGTTGACTGCCATCCGTACGTCCGGAGAGGAGATGCTTCGATGCCCGCACCCGAACTGCTGGAGCGGCTGGCCGGCGCCATTGTGCGCCTGAGCAAGTCGGAGGCCGCGGCAGCCGCCGAGGCCGCGCTCGCCGCCGGTCTGTCTCCGTACACCATCATCGCCGACGGGCTCTCGCGCGGGATGCAGACCGTTGGTGAAGCGTTCCGACGTAACGAGGTGTTCATCCCCGAGGTGCTCGTCGCCTGCGATGCCTACTACGCTGGCCTCAACGTCGTGAAGCCGCTCATCGATCAGAACGACCAGCGCCGCTTCTTCGCCAAGATGGTCATCGGCACGATCCACGGCGACATCCACACCGTCGGCAAGGACGTGGCCGTGCCCGTCTTCCAGGCCGCCGGCTTCCAAGTTATCGACCTGGGAACCGCCGTGCCGGACCAGCAGTTCGTCGCCGCCATCCGCGAGCACCAGCCGGAACTGGTCGGCCTGGGCACCTACATGACCGCCACCTTCATGCATACGCGCGCCACCGTCGACGCGATCACCGAGGCTGGCCTGCGCGACCAGGTGAAGATCATCTGTGGTGGCCCCTCGGTGGATGCCGAGACCGCCCGGCGCATGGGGGCCGACGATGCCAGCGACAACGCCTGGGACGCCGTGGAGAAGATGCGCGCCCTGGTTGCCGCCTTGCGCCAGGAGAAAGCCGCGCGTGCCTGAGGTGCCGGCCGCCACCCTCCCGATCCACCCCGTCTGCCGAGAGAAGGTGCCGTGATGAGCGAGGTTGTTGACCGTTGGGTTGAGGCGCTGCAGGGGAAGCTGGCGCCGATCGGCACGATGACGCACTGGCAGCGCCTGGAAGCCGCCTTCCATGGCCGGCCGTCCGACCTCGTGCCCGTCGCCCCCGAGCTAGACTACTGGCAGATCGTCTACGCCGGCTACACCCACCCCGAGATCTACAACGACGTAGACAAGACCACCGATGCCTGCCTGAAGACCTGGGCCGACCTGCGCACCGACGCCATCTGGATGTACGTCGATATCTCCCACCAGATCGAAGGCTTCGTGCCGAAGGAGGAGCGGGCGGAGAAGTTCATCCTGCGTGGCGACAAGGACTACCTCCTCTTCAAGCCGCTGGCGCACACCCTCGACGAGGCAATCGCCCTCTTCGAGGATCGCGTCTGGGAGAAGTACGGCGGCGACTCGCGGGCGGTCACCCACTACACGCCCCACATGCTGCAGCTTTTGGAGTTCCAGGAGAAGATGGGCCGGCAGGTGCCGGTGATCGTCGGCGCCGCCACTCCCACCAACCAGGCCGAAACGGTGGTCGAGGTCCAGGAGTTCGTCAAGTGGATGATCACCGAGCCGGAAGCCAAGGTGCGCCACTTCCTCGAGCTGTGTCTGCAGGAGCGCCTGGAAGCCCTCGACTTCTACCGTGACTTCGGGTATGCCAACGGCCTGCGCTTCTTCTGCTGTTTCGGCGGCGCACGCACCTGGGGCCCGAAGCAGCTCGCCCAGTTCGCCGACGTGGATGCCCGCTTCGTGGAGAAGGCGGCCTCGATCTTCCCCAACGTGTTGTGGCACATCTGCGGGCACAACCTCCCCGAGGCGATGCAGTGGGTGGGCGCGCAAGAGGGAATCCACGCCGTGCAGTACGATATGCCTTACTACACCCAGACGCTCTCCTGGCGCGAGTGGTGCGAGTCAATCGCTCGGCTCTACGCGGGCAAGAAGTGCGCCTGCAACGCCCCCACCACCCAGCTTGCCTGCTATGGCACGCCTGCCGAGGTGGAAGTGGCGGCCCAGGAGTTCATCGAAGCGACGCTGCCGCACACCACCGCCGTGGTCATGCCCGGTTGCGAGATCGACGCCTATGCCCCCGCGGAGAATGTGCGGGCGATGATCGCGGCCGCCCGGCGGTACAGCGGCGGCGCGTAGCGGCAACCGCGCGGCAGCCTCGCTTCGGTGCGGCGCTACTCTCTAATGACGGACGAACACCCCCCAGCAGACGCCGCGTCGCTTGAGGCGTTGGTCGCGCAGTTGGGCAGTCGACGGTGGGACCAGCGCCGCCGGGCGGCGGTGGCCCTCCGCCGGTTGGGCGATCCGCGCGCCGTTGCGCCCCTGATCGGCTGCCTGGAGGATCGCTCTGCCGAGGTGCGCCGGGCCGTTGCCCTGACGCTGGCGAGCCTCGGCGATGTTGCCGCCATCGAACCCCTCACCCGGCTGCTGCTAGACCGCGAGGAGCGTGTGCGCGATGCTGCTCACCGGGCGCTGCTCCACCTCAGTGGCTCATCGCTGCCCGACCTGCTAGTTGGCATGCTGGAGCAGGGGGCTGAGGGAGCCCCGCCAGCGGCACTGGCTGGCCTAGTGCGCCTGGGCGATCCAGAGCCGCTGGCGCGGGTCCTGGACCACCCGAACTGGGCGTTCCGCCGGGGCGCCGTGGTGGCCCTGGGCCACGCGCGCGCCCTCCCGCCACTGCTGCGCGCCGTGGATGATGCCCACCCGGCGGTGCGCCACGCCGCCATGGCTGCCCTGGGTCAGCTGAAGGCGACAGCGCCGCTCCTCAGCGCCCTCGCCGACCGCGAGCCTGGGGTGCGCCGGGCGGCCGTGGTGGCCCTGGCCTCCATCCGGGGCAAGGACGCGGCCGTCCTCGATGCCCTGGCCCGCGTTGCCAGCACCGATCAGGCGCCGGCGGTGCGTGTCAGCGCCGCCCGCGTGCTGTGCCGGCTGCGCAGTGCGCGCGCCGTGGCGCCCCTCATTCAGGCGCTGGGCGCCACTGATCCGCAAGTGTATCTGGCGGCGGCCGCCGCCCTCGGTCGCATCGGCGCGCCGGCCGGCATTGCCCTTGGCCCCTTGGAAGCCCGGCTGAAAAGCGAACCGTCGTGGCGGGCGCGCCGCCACCTGCGCCAGGCGATCCGCGCGATCACCCTCGCCCTCCAAAACGCGCCGGCCGAGTTGGTCACCGCCTCGGCCCCCGAAGGCGTTGGCACGGAGCCGGAGGCGGCCGCTGCACCGGCTGGACGGGGCACCGAACTGCTGAGTGGCGACGGAAACGGGGTGGAAAGCAAGCCATCCCAGAAGCGCCCCTGGTGGCGCTTCTGGGACGACTGAACCGGGGAGCGCCGGACTACGGCTATGGCGCTTGCGCGGAGGAGACCACCGGCCCGAGGTAGATGGTCACCGGCTGCTCTAGCTGCGACATCCACAGCTCGAAGCCATGGAAGTCGCTGGTGTCGACGCCGAGATCCTCGATGGAGTAGCTGAAGCGGCTGGTGCGCCGCGGTTCCAGGAGGATCGGGTAGGCGTCCTCGGCGGTCCCTTTCCGGTCGAACGGCTTGAAGTGCAGCAAGACTTCGTCGTCGTTCGGGTTGTGGAAGGTGAGCACCAGGTGGCCGTAGCGGCGCCAGTCCGTCTGGGTGAACCCGGTGGGCTCCAGCAGACGGATGTTGGGGAACTCCACGTTCGGCTGGTAGGTCAGCTTCGCGCAGGCGCCCAGGTCGTCGCGGCGGGTTAGATCCACCGTCACGTTGGCGATGGTCCACTTCGCCACGTCTTGTGGCGTCTTCCAGGCGCAGAAGGTGTGCGAGGGCACCACCGGCGCGGACGCGGCACGGCGGAACTGCCGGCGGATAGTGCGGGTTTGGCCGTCCCGGCGCACCTGAATCGCCAGATCCGTCACCCCTTCGCCCAGCGGCAGCGTGAAGCGCACTGCCACCGGTTTGGCCCCGGCACCGGGCGCGTTCCACGTCGGCACCGTGAACGCCCGGCCGCGCTCCGGCCGCGCCTGGAGACGCACCTGCGTTCCGGGCTGCACCCAGACGCTGCCACTGACCGCCGCGGCCGTGGTCTCCGCGCCGTCCAGCACCGAGGTGGCGACGAGCGCGTCCGGCATGGCGCTCGCCTGCTCGATCTCGGCGAGGGCCAGGCGCCGGGCCTGTTCCATCACCGCCGGGTCGCGCTCCCAGCGCGTCAGGCGCTGAGCCACGCGGCCGACGATCTCTTCCACGCGCGTGTGGGGGTCATACCGCTCTGCCGGCAGGCCGAGCCGCTGTGCCGTCTGCCGCAGCGCCTGCTCCAGCAGCCAGAACGTCTCGAAATCCTCGTTGCCCTGGCGGATCATCTCCAGACGCCAGCTCGGCACGGGGGGATCGGCGGCCGTCTTGCCGGGGTAGATCAGGTAACCGTCCCCGTTGCCGCCCGGGAACGCCAGCGGGTCGGTCCACACGTCTCGATCAACGTAGCGCTGGCCGTCCCACTTGCCCCAGATGTTGACGCTCCAGTAAAGCCCGCCTTGAATGCGCCAGGCAGCCTGCAGCCAGGAGAGCACCCGGGCCGAGGTGGCGTCATCGTTGATCAGGTAGGTGGGGTAGGGGTGCTGCGGCCCGATGCAGGTGTACCACCACACCTCCTCGCCAAGGGCCTGGCGCGTGGCGATGCGGCCTCGGTTGATGTAGGCCAGATCCGGGCACCAGATGTCCACGGCGCCGTACATAGGCGGCTCCGGCTGAATCGTCAGCAGCCACTTCACGTCTGGTGCCAGTGCGTCAATCGCCTTGCCGTAGGTGTAGCACTCCGCGTAATGGTCGCGCCCCGGCTCGTCGATGGTGTAGACGTATCCCTTCGACAGCCATCCCTTTTCCCGCAGGTAGGCCACCCGCTGCTGGAACCCCTCCGGGTCGTTCGGGTCGTAGGGGATGCGGAAGGAGGTCACCCGTGGGTCCTCGAGGTAGCGCGCCGCCTCGGGCGAGTCAACCGGTACCGGCAGGTCGTCCGGTGGCAGCCGGTAGTCGGTCAGGAACCAGTAGGTGCGCTCGTAGAGGGCGCGGAACTCCGCGGAGTCACTCTCCAGGCCGTAGTGCCGCGCCAGGAAGTCGCCCCAGATCGCGAACGCTGAGCCGCGGTGGTTCTCCACCGGCAGGGTGACTTCACGCACGCGCAGGCGCACCGGCACGCGGGTCACGGCGCCGTCAACATCCACCGACACGCTGCCGGTGTAGGTGCCGGCCGGGGTCTCGGTAGGCACGTACACGTTGACCCACACCGCCTGGTTATGGCCTTGCTTCACCGCGAAAGGCCCCTCCAGCGGCGGGAGCGCGTCGGGATACCAGCCTCCTGGGAAGGCGGCTTTCACTCCATCCGTGAGCTGAATGTAGTGCGCGAGCCGCAGTTCGATGTGGCGGCTAGGGACCGTCGCGCCCGCGCGCGAGCGCAGATCGGTCACGCTCACTTGCACCCGCGCCAGGTCGCGACCCAACGCGGAGATGAGGACCTGGAACGATTCGTGCTCGTTGCGGGCTGCCTCCAGGTCCACCGGGCGTGGCTTCGCGTTGGCCGCCGGCAGGGCGTCGCGGAGCACCTTCCGACTGCCGCTATCCGTGGTCACCACGTAGCCGGGTGCGGCCCACAGGGGGGTAGAAAGTAACCACAAGTAGACCCCGGCAAGGATGCCGGGGTGTTTCCTAATGCGAGCGATAGGGTTCATGCGTTCGTTCTCCCTTCCTGTCATTCGATGGCGGGCCGCCCCGGCTCCTCTTTGCCGCGCGCGGGCGGGCGCGCCATTGGCCCCGGCAGGCATCGGCCGGCGCGCAGGATCTGCCGCGCCGGATGGGGAAACCATTGTTGTTGGGTCGTTTGCCACCGCCACGGCCTTTGGGAGCGCCTGCCGCCCGCCGGCGCGGACCCAGGGCATTGTGAAGGACCTTCCGCGGTGAGCGACCCCTGCCGCCCGCCCGCCGGGAGCCGGGCGGCCAACAGCCAAACCGTGCGGGTGCGAGCTGCCGCGAGATGGCGCGGTGGGCGCGGCGCTGCTTCGCCGTGTGGGCCGCGCCCACCGTTTCGGGCGGTGCCGGCACCACACCTCGCGCCTTTCCGCGCTGCCCGCCCGCTCTCCGCCGACGCCGGGTAAGGAAGGGGACCGCGCATCGATGGCGACTCAAGAGAACCTGTGGGTCATCTACCAGATACAGCGGCTGGATGGTAACCTGGCGGCAATCGAGCGCCGCCGCGCCGCCCTCGACGACGGCACGGCGCTGGGGCGCGAGGTAGCCGCGCGGCGCCAGCGGATCGCCTCCCTGGAGGAAGAGCAGCGCCAGGCCGGCCTGGCCGTGCGTGACGCCGAACTGGAGCTCTCCTCCGTGGAGGCACGGATCCAGCGCCTTGATCAGGTGCTCTACAGCGGCAAGGTAGGAAACCCGAAGGAGCTGCAGGGCTACCAGGACGAGCTTGCCTCCCTGCGGCGCCGCAAGGATACCCTTGAGGAGCAGGTGCTCACTCGCATGGAGGAAAGTGACGCGGCGACCGACCGCCTGGCGGCGGCCCGGGAGGCCGAAGCAGACGCCACCGCCCGTTGGAAGGCGCACGTTCTGGCCTACCGCAAGGAAGTGGCTGCCCTCGACGCGGAGAAGCAGGCGCTCGTGGAACAGCGTGAGGCGGTTCGTGCTCAGGCCGAGGCCGATCTCCTCCGTGCTTACGATGCCGCCGCCCGCCTGCGCAAACCGCTCGTTGGCCGGGTGGAGGAGGATGCCTGCGGCGCCTGCGGCATGGCGCTCCCCGGCCGCATGGTGAAGGAGTACACCACCAATCCGGATGCCGAACTGACCTGCCCCACCTGCGGGGCACACCTCCTCTGGCGCGTGCCTCCGGGGGAGGCGTAAGTGGCCTGGCGCTGGCGCGAACTCCCGGCGCCGTGAATGCTTCACCCCTGCTTTGGCACTCCCTCGTCCTTTCCCCGGGCGCCGTGGCGTTTTCGGCCGGCGCCACCGGGGTAGATTGCCCGCGGCGGATCGGTGCTCGTGGAGGTTGTGTTCAAGGGAGGAATCTCGTGCGGTGGGCCACGGGACGGCAAGGCACCTTCCTGGCCGGGCTATTGCAGACGTGCGTCTCGGTGGCATTCCTGGCGCTGCTGGCGATGGCCCTCTGGCGCGCGGTTGGCAGCTTGCCATCCGCGGGGCGCCCCCCCGGCGCGCCGCCGCTTGCCAACCTGGCGGCCGCCCTGGCCTACGATGATCTGCCGCGCAGCTTCAGTTGCAGCGGGCGTACCTGGCGGGCGGCCGGGTTCGGCCCCGTCGCCAATGAGTATCGCCTGACGCGGGTGGAACCGGGCATCATGGGGCATCCGGTCTACCGCGAGCGGAGCACGTCTTCCGACGGGCCGTCGCGGTTGCTGGTGCCGGTAGGCCGGCAAGGCCCGCTGGCCCGGCTCTACGTCTGGTATGAGCCGGAGTGACGCGCCGCCGCCTCCCCCCGGGGCGAGCGGCGCGGGTGGTGCCAGGCGGCCGGCTGCGAACGGCAGACAGCGCGCTCCCGCTCGCCTCCCGGGAGAGGTGCGGCTGCTGGCGGTGACGGTGTCGGCCGTCCTGCTCTATCTTTTCCTGCGGCCGCTTCTCACCGTCGTGGGCCTCTTCCTGCTAGGCACCCTGCTGGCAGCGGTGCTGCACCTGCCGCTCACCTGGCTGCAGGAGCGCACCCGCTTGCCGCGCGGGGTGGCTGCCGTGGCCCTGGTGCTGTTGTTGGCCGCTCTTGGGGCCGCGGCACTGTGGTGGCTACTGCCGATCCTCCTCGGGCAGGTCGTGGAGTTGGCTGAGGGTTTTCCTGGCGCCTACGCGCAGGTGCGCGACACGCTGCTGCGCCTGGCGCAGCGCAATCCGGCGCTAGCGGAGTACGTGCGCCACCAGGTAGAGCGCGCCGATCTGCAGGCGATGGCCGCGCAGGTGCTGATGCAGGTGGGCCTGTTGGGAACGGCGCTGGTGCGGGCGCTGCTGGCCGGACTGCTGGTGCTGGTGGTGGCGCTCTACAGCCTCCTTTATCCGCTGCCCCTGGTGCGCGGACTGCTGATCCTCTGGCCGCCCGCGGAGCGCCAGCGGGTGGCCGCCAGTGTCCAGGCCTCGCTGCACAAGGTGCGCGCCTGGGCCGGCGGCATGGCGGTGGCGATGCTGGCAGTTGGCGTGCTCAGCATGCTGGCCCTGCGGCTCCTGGGCGTGCCTTACGCCCTCCTCTTCGGGGTGATCGCCGCCCTTCTGGAGGTGGTTCCCACCCTCGGGCCGATCCTCGCCGCCCTCCTGCCGATGGCGGTGGCCTTTTTCCAGGAGCCGCTGCGGGCGCTGTGGGTGGCGCTGGCTTTCTTCGCCATCCAGCAGGTCGAGAACAACCTGCTGGTGCCCTACATCTTCGCCGGCGCGCTGCGGATGCACCCGGTCCTCGTCCTCTTCGCCGTGCTGATGATGGGCACCCTCTTCGGCGTCCTCGGCGTCTTCGTCTCCATCCCCCTCCTGGCAGTGGTCCAGGCGGTGGTGCAGGAGTTCGCTCGCCCTCCCGGCGGCGAGACGCAAGCCGCCGACGAGCAAGCCCGCAACGCCCTGGAGATGCCACGCCCACCGGCCGCGTAACCATTCGGTCCCGGGTGCCGTGAAGACCCCATGCCACCTACCACCTGGCACCGGTGGACCCCACGGGCGAAGCAACCGGCAGCCATGCCGGCGTGCAGGCCCCAGAGTCAGATACGCCGGTTGCTTCGCCCCTACAAACCCGGGTGACACCTACCTGACACCTGGCACCTATCACCTGACACCTGGCACCTATCACCTGACACCTGACACCTGGCATCTGTAGCACCAGGGATCGCCAGCCTGAGGCGTGAACTCTACATCCACGTGCCCGCCGGCGAGCCGTGGCAGGCCGCCGGGGTGCCTGCCGCGACGCCGGAATCAGGAGGGTGACCGTGGGAGCGGAGCAGCAACGGGGAGGCGAAACCGACATCGGCTACCCGGTTCGGTGCGAGCGGTGGCCCGCGTTCGACCTGATCGGCTTCACCAAGATCGTGTCGTCGGGCGGGGAGCAGTACGACGCCGTTCGCGGTGACGGCCGGTGGGAGGTCCTGCGGCGGATGGCCGGCGCCGATCAGCGAATCTACGGCGTGGCCTCCCACGACGCGGAGTGTCCGGAGGGCCGCTACCGCTACACCGTCGCCGTCCGGGAGCCGGCAGGCCCCTGCGCGCGTGACGATCTGTTCCCCATCCACATCGGGGAGTCCGAGTGGCTGGTCTTCACGCTGACGCACTTTGGCCGCCAGTACGGCGCTTTCTGGCAGGACAACCCCTACGCGCTGACCCGGAAGCTCGGCCGGGAGTTCAACCGGGCAGTGGGCCTGCACCTCGACGTGTTCGACGCCTCGGAGGATGACAGCATGGAGTTCTGGATGCCGGTCCTCGCTGGGAAGGAGGGGCCCCAATGAATCGCCGCCGGTTCCTTAGTGCCGCGGCAGGCGCCCTCTCGCTCGGGGTGATGCCCCAGGTGACGGGCGGCCTCCGGAAAGGAGACTTGGTAATGGCTGCTGGCGAGACAGTACGTGTTCCCGATTCCCAGGTGGGAAGCCTCTACCCCTTCCTGCGGCAGTGCGCCGGTCACTGCACCCAGGAACTCTCGTTCCTCAACGACCGCTTCGCGCCGCGTGACTTAGATGCCTGGAAGCGGCAAGGGCGGGCGAAGCTCCATGAGCTGCTGCGCTACGACCCACCCCGGGTGGATCCCCGCGCCGAGGTGCTGGAGCGCGTCGATTGCGGCGACTACGTTCGCGAGCGCGTCACCTTCCAGACGACGCCGGACATCCGCGTGCCGGCGTTCGTGCTGCTCCCCAAGGGTGAGCGGCAGCGGCGGCCGGCGATCGTCGCCCTGCACGACCATGGCGGGTTCTACGTGTGGGGCAAAGAGAAGATCGTCGCGGTGGAGAACGAGCACCCGTCGCTGGCCGAGTTCAAGCGCCTTTACTACGGCAACCGCAGCTACGCCAGCGAGCTCGCGAAGCGCGGCTACGTGGTGATCGCTATCGACATGTTTTACTGGGGCGAGCGCCGCATGCTCTTGCCCGCCGATCCCCCTGCCTGGCATCACCCCGATCAAATGAGCGCCGACGACGTCACCGCCTTCAACGTCCGTTCCGGCGCCAACACCTGGACCGTCGGCACCGGCCTCTTTGAAGCTGGCCTCACCTGGTCCGGCGTCATGTTCCTGGACGACCTCCGCACCGTGGATTACCTGCTTACCCGCCCCGAGGTGGACCCGGAGCGCATTGGGTGCGTGGGGCTGTCGGTGGGCGGGTTCCGCTCGGCACACCTGGCGGGCCTCGATGCCCGGATCAAGGCGGCGGTGGTGGTGGGGTGGATGTGCTCCTACGGCTCGATGCTGCAGGGGCACCTGACCAGCATCGGCCCGATGAAGGTGGTGCCCGGCCTCTACCGTTACCTGGATCTGCCGGATGTGGTCTCGATGACGGCCCCCGGCAGCCTGATGGTGATCCACGGCAGCCAGGATGGCCTCTTCCCGATGGCCGGCGTGCAGGAAGCGTTCGACAAAATCGCCAAGGTGTACCAAAAGGCCGGCGTGCCCGAGCGCTTCCAGCCGGTGGTCTACGACGGCCCGCACGAGTTCAACCTGCCGATGCAGGAGAAGGCGTTCGCCTGGCTCGACCGCTGGCTGAAGGCGTGAGCGACCGGCTCGCCCTGGATGTGCCCGCGAGGGCAGGGGCTTGGCGCGGCCAGGTGGAGGAGTTCGCATGTCGGTTCTTGAGCTGCCGGCGGTTGGTGACGCCGAACGGGTGGCGGCGCTGCGGCAGCGGTGCCGCGAGCGCAAGTGGCAAGGGTGGCCGGACGACCCGGTCCTGACTGCCCGCTCTCTGCGGGCGAGCGAGGGGATTGCCTCCTGGCAGATTCGCAAGGGCCTGCTCACGCGTGACCGCCTGGCCGGCATGCCGTTGGCCCTCGACGACCTGGAGCTGTTGCTGGGGCGCCCGGCGCCCCGCCCAGCGGCGTCGGCCGAAGAAGAGGCGGAGGCCCGCGCCTACCTGGCGCGCTATCCCTGGCCGGGCGGCCAGAACGGGCACTGCGAGCTGGACCGGTCGCGCCTCTTTGCCCTCGGCATCGATGGTCTGGCCGGCGACCTCCGCGCCCGCCGCGATGCCGCGACCGGCGCGCGGGCCGACACCTACCAGTCGTTCCTCTACGCCCTGGAAGGGCTGGCCGCGCTGGCAGAGAACGCCGCCCGCACGGCCGAGGCCGCGATTACCTCGGCTCCCGAATGGCGCCAGGCGGAGCTGCGGGCGATGGCCGACTCTTGCCGGCGCATTGCCCACCAGCCGCCCGCGTCGTTCCGCGACGCCATCCAGCTCCTCTGGCTGACCGACCTCGGCGTGATGTATGGCGACTCCGTCGGCCTCGTGGTGCCTGGCCACCTCGACCGCACGCTCTGGCCCTACTACGAGGCCGACCGGCTCGCCGGCCGTCTCACCCGCGACGAGGCGCTGCTCCTCATCGAGAGCCTCTACCTGCTGGTCAACGAGTACATCCCCGATGGCCTGGCGATGTCGGTGATGGTGGGCGGCCGCGACGCCGAGGGGCACGACGTCACCAACGAGCTCTCCTTCCTTTGCCTGGAGGCGCTGCGACGCACGCGGCTGATCTACCCCACGGTGGGCATCTGCTGGCACCCGGGCACCCCGGAGGAGCTGACGGCGCTGGCGGTCGAGTTGATCGGCCAGGGCTACTCCACGCCAGCTTTCTTCGGCGACGAGACGATCCAGCGTGGCCTAAAGGCACTCGGCGTGCCCCCGGCCGAGGCGTGTCACTACATCAACTCCACTTGCGTCGAGATCACCCCCGTCGGCGCCAGCAACGTCTGGGTCGCCTCCCCCTACTTCCCGGTCTGTCGCTATTTGCTCGACGAGATCGCCGCCCAGGTGGAGAGCGGCCAGCCGGCCCCCGACTTCGACAGCTTCCGGGAGCGCTACCAGCAGCGCCTGGCCGGCCACATCGCGGCGGCCGTGGCCGAGCAGAACGAGCTGCGCCGGCAGCGCCAGGCCCACGGCGGCAAGCCGCTGCAGAGCCTTTTCACCCGCGATTGCGTCGCCCGCGGCCGCGACATCGACGACGGCGGCGCCACCTACAACTGGGTGGAGTGCTCCTTCGTGGGGCTGGCCAACCTGGCCGACTCGCTGCAGGTGATCCGCGCCGAGGTGTACGAGCAGCGGCGGCTGACGCTTGCCGACCTGAAGGCGCTCCTCGACCGCGACTTCGAGGGGGGCGAGTTGGAGCGCCTCCGCTTCCTGCGCGGCCACGCCAAATACGGGAACGGGTGCGCCGACGTGGATGCCTTCGTTGGCGAGACGGTCGCCTTCGTCCGCGCGGAGTGCGCCCGGCACCGGATGCTCCCGGACGACAGCCCCTTCGTGCCAGGCTCCTTCTGCTGGATCATGCACGAGATGCTCGGCCGCGAGTGCGGCGCTACCCCGGATGGCCGCCGGGCGGGCTTCCCCTTCGCCGATGGCTGCGGGCCTGCCCAGGGCCGGGAGGAGGGAGGACCTACCGCCGCCATCCTCTCGACCACCTCCTGGGACCACTCGCCGATGATCGGCGGCGCTGCCTACAACATGCGCTTCAACGCGTCCCTCTTCCGGTCGCCCGGCGCGCTCAACCGCCTGCGCGACCTGGTGGTCACCTTCCTGCGCCGGGGCGGCTTCGAGACGCAGATCAACGTGGTGGACCACGAGACGCTGAAGCGCGCCCGCGCCAACCCGGATGAGTATCGCGACCTGATCGTGCGCATCGGCGGGTACACCGATTACTTCACCCGCCTCTCGCCCCAGATGCAAGAGGAGATCCTGATGCGCACCGAGTTCGCGAAGCTGTAGGGGGAATCCACGAAGGGTCACGAAGGAGCACCAAGGTACGGATTCCCTGCCAACGAGGCCCTTCGTGTCTCTTCGTGGATCGTTGCTCCCAGGAGGTTACCATGCGTGTTGCGGTAGATGGCATTTACTTTGGGTTGCTGCCCGGCCGGGGGCCGGAGGAGCTGATCCGCCTGGCCGTGGACGTCGGCGCCGACGGCCTGAACTGGCCTTACCATGCCGACTACGGGGCAGACAATCCCGAGCCGATTGCCCGGGCCATCGCCGACGCGGGCCTTGCGGTGGTCTCGTTGGCGATGACGCCGCACCTGTCGGCCGTGCCCGGGTCGGAGGCGGCGTTCCGCGAATCGCTGGCCCGGTGCCTCTCGGCGGCGGCCGTCTTCAACACGCGCGTGATCGACTGCTGGCCGGCGCTGCCGAAGGATGTCGCGAAAGAGCAGGCGCAGGCGGTGTTGGCGGCCAACCTCGACGCGCTGGCGCCCGCCGCCGCGGCCGCGGGCCGTGTTCTCTCCTTCGAGTTTGAGCCGGGCGCCACCATCGAGCGCTATGGCGAGGCCGGCGCCTTTGTGGCTCCTTTCGGCCCGGCCGCAGCCCTGACTGCCGACACCTACCACATCATTCGTATCGGCGACGACCTGGCGCAGGCGGCCACCGCCCTCGGGCCGACAATCGGCATCCTCCACTTCTCCGGCAGCCACCGGGGCGAGCCGGGCAGCGAGGGCGACCGCTGCGACTACGCGGCCTTCCTCCGCGCCGCCTGTCGCGCCGGCTACGCGGGTGACATCGTTCTGCAATACGAGCCGCCCGAAGACGCGGTGGGCAGCTTGAAGCGTGCCATTGCCCTCACCCGCGAGGTGATCCGAGAGGTTGGCTTGACTTAGTTCCCCTGGCCCCAACCGCCGGGAAGGGGGCAGGAAGGTAAGGCTCTGCCAGCCTGTGGCTGGCCGCCAGGGGAGGCCGGCGAGACGCCGGCGCTCCGACCGGTACCGTGCGGCGCCTGGGCAAGGGCGGGCGCACGCCGACAGGCCGGATCTATTCACAAGCCGTCATTGCTTGTCGTCCTGAGCGAAGCGAAGGATCTCTGCCGGCCGCTGGGCGCGCGCTGGCCCGCCTCCGCAGGGATGTCGCGGGGGGGTGTGCCGCCCGGCCAGCGTTCCCCGGCGGTGGGCGCGCGCTGGCAGACCAGAGAGGGAGCGTTCTGTGGACCACGATCCAGGGGTGTTGGACCCGCGAGAGCGGCGCTTCGTGCTGCCGACCCGGGTGGTGTGGACCTCGGCGGGCGGCGTGGAGGCGGCCGGCAACCTGCTGGAGGAGAGCGATGCCGTCTGTGACCTGCGCCCGCACCCGGGGGCCGAGCCACCCGGCCTCTTGCTCGACTTCGGGCGGGAGCTGCACGGCGGCGTGCGCCTGGAGGTGCCAACGACCAGCACGGGAAAGCCCGCGCGCATTCGCGTGCGCTTCGGCGAGTCTGCCAGCGAGGCGATGGGCACCCCCACCCAGGACCACACGATCCACGACTTCGAGACCCTGGCGCCTTGGATGGGCCACCTGGAGTTCGGCTGCACCGGCTTCCGGTTCGTCCGTCTCGATCTGCTGGACGCCGAGACGGCGATCTCCCTGCGCCAGGTGAAGGCGGTCTCGCTGATGCGCCCCCTGGAGTATCTCGGCTCCTTCGCCTGCAGCGACCCACTTCTCAACCGCATCTGGGAGGTTGGCGCCTACACGGTTCACCTCTGCATGCAAGACCACGTCTGGGATGGCATCAAGCGCGACCGCCTGGTCTGGATCGGCGACCTGCACCCCGAGACGATGGTGATTGCCACCCTCTTCGGCGAGCACCCGATCGTGCCGGCCAGCCTCGACTACGTGCGCGACCGCACTCCCCTCCCGGGCTGGATGAACGGCATCTCTTCTTACTCCCTCTGGTGGCTCCTCATCCAGCACGACTGGTACCGCTACCACGGCAACCTGGCCTACTTGCGCGAGCAGCGCGCCTACCTCCTCGGCCTCCTGGAGCGCATCGAGGGGTGCCTGGACGAACAGGGCGGCGAGCACCTCGATGGTGTCCGCTTCCTGGAGTGGCCCACCAGCCGCGACCCGCTGGCGATTGACGCCGGCCTGCAGGCGTTGACGGCGATGGCCCTGCGGGCCGGAGCAACCCTCTGCGCCGTGCTGGGAGAGGAAGAGGCCGCCGCGCGGGCCCGGGCCGCCGCGGAGCGGGCCCGCGCGCACCGCCGGCCACCCACCGCGAGCAAGCAGGCCAACGCCCTGGCGGTGCTGGCCGGCATGGCCGACGCCGGGGAGACCAACGCCCGTATCCTGGCCCAGGATCCCTACCGGGGGCTTTCCACGTTCTATGGCTACTACGTGCTGCAGGCGCGCGCGTTGGCCGGCGACTTCGCCGGCTGCCTCGATCT
Source organism: Armatimonadota bacterium (assembly GCA_012512505.1). Lineage (GTDB taxonomy): Bacteria > Armatimonadota > JAAZEB01 > JAAZEB01 > JAAZEB01 > JAAZEB01. The sequence continues at coordinate 22,287 of JAAZEB010000380.1, forward strand.
CCTGCGCGCCTACTGGGGCGGCATGCTCCAGATGGGCGCCACCACCTTCTGGGAAGGTTTCGAGATCGATTGGATGGAGAACGCCGCGGGGATCGACGACCTGGTGCCGCCGGGCAAGCGCGACATCCACGCCGACTTTGGCGACTACTGCTATCCCGGCCTACGCCACAGCCTCTGTCACGGCTGGGCGGCCGGCCCCACCGCCTGGCTCAGCGAGCACGTCCTCGGCCTGTCGCCCGCCGCGCCTGGCTTCCGCGCGGTGCGCGTCTCGCCTCACCTGGGCGGCCTCGAGTGGGCGCGGGGCACCCTTCCCACGCCCCACGGCATCATCATGGTGAGCCACGAGCGCGGTCCCGACGGCCAGGTGCAGACCCAGGTGGAGGCCCCGGCGGGAGTTACGGTCACCCGCGCCGCCTGATTCCCCTCCCGGCCTCCGGCAGCCCACCCGGCAGGGGCTGCCGGCCGCCCTCGCCAACGATCCTGCGATGGGCAAGTGGGGCGTGCCCTGCGCGGGGCAGTGGCACGGTTCTCGCAAGCGTGAGGAACGGGCGGAGGAGTTGCGGAAGGGAGTTAGATGGCAAAGGCGCCGAATGCACATGATGTTGAGGAGCATTTCACCGCGTCCGAGACGATTCGCGACATCGTCATCGGCATGGCCGATGGGCTGACGGTGCCGTTCGCGTTGGCGGCCGGCCTCACCGGGGCGGTCGACGCGACGCGCATCATCATCGCGGCCGGGCTGGCGGAAATCGCCGCCGGCTCGATTGCGATGGGGCTGGGCGGCTTCCTGGCGGCCAGGGGCGACGCCGAGCATTACGCCAGCGAGCGCAAGCGCGAGCAACTGGAGGTGGTCGAGAAGCCGGAGGTGGAGGCGCGCGAGGTCTCCGAGGTGCTGGAAGCCTACGGCCTCACGCCGGAGGAAGCGGCCCCCGTGGTGGAGGCGCTCCGCCAGCGCCCGGAGGCGTGGGTGGACTTCATGATGCGCTTCGAGCTGGGGCTGGAAGCGCCCAACCCCAAGCGGGCCCTCGCCAGTGCCCTCACCATCGCCGGGTCGTACATCGTGGGTGGCCTCATCCCCCTGGCACCTTACATGCTGATCCCGGTGCCGCTGCAAGCCCTGCCGGTCTCCATCGGCGTTACCCTGGCCGCCCTGGCCGGCTTCGGCTACTTGAAGGGCCGCTTCCTTGGCACCCGCCCCCATCGCAGCGCCCTGCAGACAATGGCCATCGGCGGGGTGGCCGCCGCTGCCGCCTTCGCCATCGCCCGCGTGCTCTCCTGAGCCGGTTTCGCCGCTACCCCCGGCGGGTATCCCCCCTCCGTGGAAACGATCCGTTGGTTCGAGACGCTGCGCCAGGGAGATGTCCTCGTCGGCGGTGGCAAAGGCGCCAACCTCGGCGAGCTCATTGCTGCCGGAGTGCCCGTGCCCCCCGGCTTCGTCGTCACCTCTGCCGCCTTCGATGCCTTCCTGCGCCAGTCGGGCCTGCGTGAACCGATCCTCGCGCACCTGCGAGACCTGGACGTGAACGATACCACCACGTTGCAGCAGACCGCCCGGGAGCTGCAAGAGCAGGTGCTGGCTGCCCCGATCCCTGAGGAGGTCGCCGAGCCGACCCGCCGCGCCTATGCCGAGCTCTCGCGCCGGGCGGGGCAGGCGGAGGAGTTCGTGGCGGTGCGCTCGTCGGCCACCGCCGAGGACCGGCCCCACACCTCCTTCGCGGGGATGAACGAGACGTTCCTGAACGTGCGCGGCGCCGAAAACGTGCTGCGCGCCGTGCGGCAGTGCTGGGCCTCCCTCTACGGCGCGCGCGTCATCTTCTACCGACGCGAGCAGGGTCTCACCGAGGAGGGGATGAGCATCGCCGTCGCCATCCAGCGGATGGTCAACTCCGAGAAGGCGGGTGTCCTCTTCACCCTCAATCCGGCCACCGGCGACGACAGCGTCCTCGTGATCGAGTCCTCCTTCGGCCTGGGCGATGCCGTCGTCAGCGGCAGCGTGCGCCCGGACCGCTTTGAGGTGCGCAAGGCGGACCTGGCGATCACCCGCCGCGAGATCCGCCACAAGGACTTCCTGGACACGCGTGATGAAGAGGGCCGGAACGTGCGCCGCGAGCTTTCCGACGAGGATGCGGAGCGGCCCTCCCTGAGCGACGACGAGGTGCGCGAGATCGCCCGCCTGGGGCGCCAGATCGGCGAGCACTATGGCGCTCCCCAGGACGTGGAGTGGGCGATCGAGGGGGGCCGGGTCTACATCGTGCAGTCGCGCCCGGTCACCGCCGTTGGCAGCCAGGCGCCGGCCGGCAAGGCGGAAGCGCCTCACGATGGGGTGCTAGTGCGCGGGCTGGGCGCCTCGCCGGGCATCGCCGCCGGGCGGGCGCGCGTGCTCGCCTCAGCGGAGGAGGGCGCCCGTGTGCAGGAGGGCGATGTCCTCGTCACCCGCATGACCGCCCCCGACTGGGCGCCGGTGATGCGCCGGGCGGCGGCCATCGTCACCGATGAGGGCGGGATGACCGCCCACGCGGCTATTGTCTCTCGCGAGCTGGGTATTCCCTGCATCGTCGGCACCGGCGAGGCGACGCGCAAGATCGCCGACGGCGAGGTGGTGACGGTGGATGCGCGACAGGGCGTGGTCTACCGCGGCGAGGTGGAGGCCGAGGCGCCGGCGCAGCCTGTGGCCGCCGCGCCGGCCCTGGTGGCGCCGGCGACCGGCACCCGCCTGCTGGTGAACCTGGGCGAGCCGGAGCGGGCGGCCGCGGTGGCGGCGCAACCGGTGGATGGCGTCGGCCTGCTGCGCCTGGAGTTCCTGATCCTGGCGGTGACCGAGAACGTGCATCCCCGCCGGCTGCTGCAGCAGGGCAGGGGAGAGGAGTACCGCCAGAAGCTGGCGGAGGGGCTGCGCACCTTCGCCGCTGCCTTTGCCCCGCGCCCGGTCATCTGCCGCAGCAGCGACTTCCGCACCAACGAGTACCGCGGCATGGAGGGCGGCGCCGAGTTCGAGCCGGAAGAGGCCAACCCGATGATCGGCTACCGCGGCGCCTACCGCTACCTACAGGAGCCTGACCTCTTCCGCCTGGAGTTGGACGCCGTGCGCCAGGTGCGCGAGGAGTTTCGCCTTGGCAACCTCCACCTGATGATCCCGTTCGCGCGCACCCTCCACGAGCTGCGCCAGTGCAAGGCGCTGGTCGATGCCTCCGGCCTCTCCCGCGATCCCCACTTCGAGCTGTGGGTGATGGCTGAGGTACCCTCCATCCTCTACCGGCTGGAGGACTACGCCGCCCTCGGCATCGAGGGCATCTCCATCGGCTCCAACGACCTGACCCAGTTGCTGCTCGGCGTGGACCGTGACAACGAGCGCCTGGCGCCCCTCTTCGACGAGCGCGACGACGCCGTGATGGGCGCCCTCCACGACCTGATCGTCGGCGCGCACCAGGCGGGCCTGCGCTGCTCCATCTGCGGCCAGGCGCCTTCCGTCTATCCCGAGGTGACGGAGCGCCTGGTGGAGTGGGGGATCGACTCGATCTCCATCAACCCCGATGCCATCGAAGTGACTCGCCGCACCATCGCCGCCGCCGAACAGCGTCTCCTCCTCGCTTCCGTGCGCGATGGCACCCCGCGCGTGGGCTACGGCAGCGCCGCCGGCCGCACCGTCAGGTCATCCCACCACACCACGTCGCCGTGACCGTAGTGGCCGGTGTAGACGCCCAGGGTGAGCGTGGCCTGGGTGAAACCGAGGTCGTGCGGACCCTCGCCCAGCTTCTGGCCATCCACCTCCAGCAGGAAGCGCTCGCCGGAGAGGATCAGGCGCGCCGTGTGTGGCACGTTGGTGGCGAAGTCGGCATAGGGCGTTAGGGCATACTGGTAGTTGCTGGCGCGCGTGTCGGCGTTCTCCAGCCGCAGGCGGATGCCCGGATCCACCCGGAAGCTGAGGTAGTCGTCGCCGGAGGAGCCGGGCGGGCGCAGCGTGACGCTCTGCATTAGGTAGTAGGGGTGGCCGGCGTGGTTGAACTGGAAGCGCCAGCGGAACTCCAGCGGCTGCGCTCCGAAGTCGAACACCCGCCGGCTGGTGATCCCGGTGGCCATTTCTTTGGGCGAGAGCTCCATCTCCAGTCGGCCGTCACGCACCTCGATCCGGCTCTCGCGGCCTTCCGATCGGAGCCACTCCTCCTCCGAGAGCCCCCGCGAGAAATCCTCCGTCCACGGCAGTCCGGTCGCCGCCGTATCGAGCGCTGGCGCGGAAACGGCCCGGGGCCGGCGGCGCGGCGGTTGTGCCGCTGCCGCAGCCCAGGCGGCGCCCTCCCGCAGCAGCTCGCCGATCCGCTGCGTCAGCACCTCGGTGCCGGTGGCCCGCGCCGCCAGCGCCCGCAGCGCCGCGGCATCGCGCGGGTTGGCACGCTTCAGGTCGGCTTCCAGGGGATGCACCCGCCCCTCACGCAAGCGAAACTCCGCGGCGCAAAGGCGCGCGTCGCGCAGCCGGTCGGCCGCCAGCACCCGGGCGATTGCCGCGTGGGTGGCTGGCCCTCCCACCGCCAGCAGCTTCGTTTCGCCGGACTGCATCCCGAGCCGGATCTCCACCTGCGCCCCGCGCACCGACCAGGCTACCGGCCCATCATCCAACAGCTCGCGGCACCAGAGGTCGTCTGGCAGCCCCAGTGCCGCGCGGTCCAGCACCAGCGTGACCACCTTCGGCGTGTAGCGGTTGTGAACAGCCAGGCACAGCGACCGGCCGCGGCCGCCGCCAAACCGCTCGACCACGACGCCGCTTTGGGCGCGGGCGTGGGGAACCGGCTCCCAGCGCAGGCGATGCTCCAGGCGCAGCAGTGGCAGCACGCGGCGGTAGGCGGCGCGCATCTGCTCCTGGCCCCAGTCGCCTCGCCCGTAGCCGCCGGGAAAGACACCGTAGACCAGAAACTCGCGCAGCGCCGTGTCGGGGATGGGCTTATCGCTGGGGAGGTTGCTCACCACTTTGTGCTGGCTCACCGCGCGGTACCGTTGCAGCAGCCGCCCGGCGCCCGACACCCAGTACTCCTTGCCCAGGCAGTCGAAGACGTGGAATGGACACGGTGCGCCGTGCCCAAACTGGTTCACCAGGATCAGCTTGCCGTGCGCGTCCATCAGCGCGCGCAGACCGTTCGCGTAGGCGAAAGTGGCGGCTGCTACCGGCTGGCACACGCGGAAGCCGCCGGGCGCCTCGGCGTCGGCCTGCCACGCCAGCGGCAGAGTGCTATGGGCCAGGTGCTCCGGCGCATAGTCGAGGCGGTCTACATGGGCCGAGAAGCTGTCGAGGTAGCGGCCCTCCCCCCAGGCGGGATCCCTCACGCTGTTGCCATCCTCGCGCAGGTAAAGCTTTCCGGCGCCCCCGGGAATGCCCGGGTCCAGGTTCAGCGCGAACTGGGCTGCCCACTGGCTCCCCTGGATCCAGGGATACTGCCCGATGGCGGCGATCTCCAGCGTGCCGTCTGGCCGGCGCAGGCCGCTGGCCACGGTGGCGGCGCAGCGCGTCTGGTCATACTCTCCCCGGTGCATCGGCGGCAGGGGGTCGAGCGGCTTCGCCCAGGCTTGCACTCGCTCCTCCGCCTCAGCAGCGGTCGGCTGCCGGTCGAAGTCGCCCAGCGGCATCTGGTACATCGTCGGCTCGATGTAGGGGAAGGTCTTTGCCCCCAGCGCCAGGCTGTGACGGCGGGCCTGCGGACCATCGGGGCCTTCGTGGTAGGCCAGGCCGAAGTCGACGGCGGGCGCGGCGATGCTGAGGATGTCGCCCCAGGCAAACCAGCCGCCGGCCAGTTCGGTGCGCTTGCGGAAGAGGGAGGGGTAGGTCTGGTAGTACTGCTCCAGGCAGCCGCGCAGGCCCCAGTCGTCGGCGCGCGCCAGCAGCAGGAAGCGGAAGGGCGCCCGGCAGGGCCAGCGGCGGCTCACCGCCGCCAGCGCCAGGTCCGCCTCGATGCTGAGGAGCTGCTGCGGGCCGTCGTAGGCTACCCGGAACGTCTGCGGCTCATCCAGCCGGCTGCCCAGCCCCAGGGTGGCCGTCTTGCCGGCGACGGCCACCACCGGCCACAGCTCGCAGGCGCCGCGCCCCCAGCCCACCGGGGTGGCCGTCGAGCGGCGCAGGTTCGGCTCCAGCAACCAAGATCGCTCCAGGTCGCGGTCCATGCGCCAGCCGGAGAGGCGCACCGGCAGGGCGAAGCGCAGTGTCACCGCGTGGTCGGTGCCCTCCGGGCCGCGCGCGTCGGCGACGACGCCGGAGAGCTCCAGGCCGCGCCCCACACGCCGGGCGGTGCCACTCAGCCGCAGTGCCCCGGTGCTGCCCTCAAAGCGGACAGATCCATCCGGGGCGGTGGTCACCCGACACGCCAGCGGCACCAGCTCGGCCGTGGGTCCGGTTGCCAGGGAGAAGCCCGACGCGGGCACCGCCGGGGGCGCGGTCAGGTTGATGCCGCCCAGGGTCACGCGCGTGATGCGCCCGCTCGCATCAGCCAGGTTCAGCTTCAGGCGCGCGTCTGGCAGGCCGATCTCAACCCCCAGCGCCGGGTCGGCGAGGGCAACCGCGACCAGCATGATGCAGGCAAAAGCGATCTGCTTCATGGTGACCTCCCCCAATGGGCCGCCAGGACGGGCGGCCCTGAAGGACCACCCTGTCCAAGGGACAAGCCGGCTAAAACCGGCTGAACCTAGCCAGACCCGGCTCCGGAGCATCCTTCAGGGCGCTTGTCCCTTGGAACAGGGGCGTCGTTTACGGCGCCCGGCGTCTGGTACCTGACACCTGCCACCTATCACCTGCCACCTATCACCTGCCACCTGACACCTATCACCTGATACCTACTCAGATGAATTGCCGCAGGTACCTGGCGCCGGCGACGAACCCTTCCTCGCGCCCGAAGGTGCCATCCTCGTGCTCGATGGAGACGGCGCCCTGGAAGCCGGCCGACCGCAGCGCGGCCAGGTACTGGCCCCAGTGGATCCGCCCGAAGCCGGGGATGACGTAGCGCCACCAGCCGCCTGCCTGGTTGCCGGTGCGCCGCAGGCGGTGCTCCAGGATCTCCACGTCCTTGGCGTGGGTGTGGAAGATGCGCGGGGCAAACTCGTGGACGGCAGCGATGTGGTCAATCCCCTGCCACACCAGGTGCGAGGGATCGAAGTTCAGGCCGAGGTGGGCGTCTGGGATCACCTCGAAGAGGAGCTGCCAGTGCTCCAGGTTCTGGATGTTGGTGGCGAACCAGTTTTCAAACGCCAGGCGGATCCCCTTCTCCCCGGCGCGGTCCAGGGCCGGCCGCAGCGCCCCCGGCAGCGCCTCGGTGATCGTCTGCCGGCGATCCTGGCCCGGCAGCGGCATCCCCGCCAGGATGCACACCACCGGCACCCCCAGCGCCGCTGCCGCGTCGATGGTGCGGTCCAGGTGGGCCAACACCTGCCGGCGGCGCTCCGCGTCCGGGTCCACCACGTTGGCGTAATACGCCAGGGATGAGATCGCGACGCCGGACTGCTCCAAGAGATCCTGGATCGCCGCCACCCGCCGCGCATCGAGCGTGCCCGGATCGAGCTGGCCGCTGCCCGGCCCCGCCGCCACCTCCAGGGCGTCGAAGCCAGCCTCGCGCGCGAAGCGCACCACGTTCTCCAGCGACTCTCCGCCAAACGGTGCCGTCAACAGACCCAGTTGCATCGTCTCGCTCCTCCTCGTTGCGCCTACCCCAGGCGCCGACCAACCGCCAGCAAGCGCATCAGCTCTTCGCCGGCGCGCTCCAGCAGCTCCGTGCCGCGTGCCATCGCCTCCGCTACCGTCATCGGCTCGTGGAGGATACTCAGCAAGGCGTCGATGCCGTGCGCGTGAACCGCACCCGCGTCCGGACTGTACGACCCCACCAGCGCCACCACCGGCACGCCCGCCTCCTGGGCCACCCGGGCCACCCCAACCGGCGTCTTCCCCGAAGCTGTCTGCCCGTCGGTGCGCCCTTCACCAGTGATCACCAGGTCGGCGCCGCGCACCCGCTGCCGCAGGCCCACGGCATCGATGACGATCTCCACGCCCCGGCGCAGTTCGGCGCCGGTGAAGGCGAGCAGCCCCGCCCCCAGCCCGCCGGCCGCCCCTGCGCCCGGCAGCTTCGCCACGTCGCGGCCCAGGTCGCGCCGGATGAGCTCCGCGTAGTGGGCCAGGTTGCGGGCTAGTTCGGCCACCATCGCCGGGGTGGCCCCCTTCTGCGGTCCGTAGACCGCCGAGGCGCCGCGCGCGCCGGTCAGCGGGTTGTCCACGTCGCAGGCGACGATCACCGTGGCGGAGGCCAACCGTGGGTCCAGCTCGCTGACATCGATGCGATCCAGGTGGGCGAGGGCGCCGCCGCCGGGGCCGAGCGGCCGGCCCGCCGCGTCCAGCAGGCGCGCGCCCAGGGCGGCGGCCATCCCGGCGCCCCCGTCGTTGGTGGCACTCCCCCCGATCCCGATGATCAGGCGCCGCCGGCCGCGATCCAGCGCCGCGCGCATCAGCTCGCCGGTGCCCCGGGTGCTGGTCAACAGCGGGTTGCGGCGCTCCTCGGGCACCAGCGGCAGTCCCGAGGCCGCGGCCATCTCGATCACCGCCGTCTCCCCGTCGCCCAAGAGCCCATAGGCCGCCCGCACCGGCTCTCCCAGCGGCCCACTGACCTCCGCGTACGCCAGTTCACCGCCCGTTGCGTCTACCAGCGACTGCACCGTGCCCTCGCCGCCGTCGGCCATCGGCACACAGTCGAGCTCCGCCGTGGGGTCGAACCTCCGGATCCCACGCGCGACAGCCTCCGCAACCTGGCGAGCCGTCAGGCTGCCCTTGAACGAGTCTGGGGCGATGATGATCTTCATGGGGGAACCATTCGTGCAGTGCCCGGCCGCCTGCGTCTCCTCCTGCCGGTCGCACCTGTCGCTGTAGCATAGCGCATCCGGCCGGCCGGTGTCAACCGCCTGCGAGCGCTCCGGCCGCATCCCGGGTATAGGCGTCCTCCGTGCCCGGCGGGCACCCAAGAGGATGAAAATGAGACTCTGTCGCTAGTCCAAGAGTTAGGCGGGTGGCAAGCGGCCATCTCCTGGGAGAGTCGCGGAGCGCCGCGGCGCCGCGGCCGTCCGGCAGAGGCCCGATTGCTCGGGCACTCCGGCTAGTTGCCTGGAGAGTAGCGGAGCGCCGCAGCGATGCGGCTTCCTAACAGTGTGAAGCCCGAGGGCTCGGGCACTCCGGCCATCCCTCCTGGAAGAGTAACATCCCTTCGGCGTCGGACGCCTCCTATGGGGGCCGGCGGGACGCCGGCGATCCGGCCCATCGGCGTCGGAGGCCCTCCTACGGCGAGGGTGCCGTCCTGAGGCGGAAGCTGCCGGGCGGGGGCGAATCTCCATCGCTGTTGCTGGCGTCTAACCGGGTGAGGAATCGTGGCTATTCCAGCCAAAACCAACACTACTACCGGGGCCTGCCCGGGCCTGCGGGAGGGAGCATTCCGATGCCGTTGTATGAATATCGTTGTGAGGAGTGCCACTCGGCGTTTGCCGCGCTGCAGCCGATGACAGCGCCGCGCACCGGGGCGAAGTGCCCGCGCTGCGGCAGCACCCACACCCGGCGTGTCTTGTCCACCTTTGCCAGTAGATCGGCGCGGTCCAC
>JAAZEB010000381.1 GCA_012512505.1 Armatimonadota bacterium
GGGTCAGCAGGAAGCTGGCACCGTAGATCCGCTCCATGCGTCGGGCGAGATGCCGCTCGGTAGTGTGTGCCACCTCATGGGCGATCACCGCCGCCAACTCATCCGGCGCCGCGTTGCAGGCCTCGATCAGGCCCTGGTTGACGTAGACATACCCTGGCACCGAGAGGGCGTTGATCTCCTTCACCGCGAGCACGCGGAAGGTAAAATCGATATCTGGTCGGTTGCTGCGCGCGGCGATCTGCTGGCCGATGCGCTCCACCAACCACTGCGCGTCTTCATCCTCGGAGACCGGATAGCGCCGCTCGATCACCCGGGCGGCCTCTTCCCCCAGGCGCAGCTCTTCAGCACGCCCCACCAGCTTCCCCTGGCAGCCGGCAACCAGCAGCGGCAGCAACCCGACGCCCAGCAGCCAGAGCGCCAGCGGCCCACCCGGCCGGTGGTCCCGTGCTGCCCTTGCTCGCCGCGCACTCCTCATCCCCCACACTACTCCAGTGCCCCGAGCCCCGGCGGGGACGGCGTCACTCGCGGGCGGTTCTGCCTTTGCCGCGCGCTCGCTCGATCCACTGCTCGGCGGTGCTCTCCGCGCGCTCGCGCAGGCTGCCGGCCTTGTCACGCAACTGGGTGACCAGGTCGCCCGCACCGGTGGCGCGAGCCGCATCGGCCAGCAGCTCCTCGCTCTTCTGCACTTCGCGCTTGGCCGCCTTGACGTTGCCCTGGCTCAGCAGCTCTCCGGCCCGCTCCAAATGCTCCTCGGCGCGCTTCCGCAGCTCACGTGCCTGGGCCTCCCGCGCGCTAAGCGCCTCGGAGCGTGCCTGCTCCTGCCCGGCACGCAGGGTGGTCACCTCGGCACGCAGGCGCCGCAGCTCCACCGTGTTGTAGGCCGACAGCACCACCACCGCCACCAGGACCAGTCCCGTGATCACCCGGCCCATATCGGCTCCTCCTAAGCCTTCGGCGGCACCCCGCGCCCTCCCTGCTGCTGCCAGGGCCACCTCCGGCCCTCCCCGAAGAGCGGGGGCGTGCCGCCTACCCCTCGGGATCGGAAACCTCTCCCACGCCAGGGCATGCCGGACGCTGGAGAGGTCTCCGATCCCAAAGCCACCTCGCGTTTGGGGTAAGCCAGCACCCCTCCGGGAGAGCGGCCGGGTGCCACCGCCTGTTTGCGCTCTGTGGACCGACGGCTAGAACGCCGAGGCGAGGCTAAGCATCGACTCCGTCGCCCGGTGGCCCTCGCGCCCGAAGAGAACGGCACCGTTCAGGGTCAGGTTGCGCAGGCGGACGCCGATCCCGGCCGTGGGCGTGCTGCTCAGCAGGCCGGCGCGAGCCACCAGGTTCGCGTTGAGGTCATGCTCGATCCCAAAGCGCAGCTCGCGCTTGATCTCGTCGGTGACGTCAAACAGGTCCATCGTCACGCGCGTGTGGTAGACGCGCCCAGCAGCCCCCACCACACCCGGCCGATCCTTCGGGCTGAGGCGCAACTGCAGGCCGGCGTTCACCCGGCGCACCGCGGTCAGCGGCGCCAGCGTCTGCGTCTCCGAGAGGACGACCGCGTCGCGAATCTTCGGCTCGTTAATGTTGCAGACGGAGACCCCAAAGCTGAGCGCCGGGTTGACATCGTAGAGCGCCCCAGCGTCGAAGCTGAGCAGCTCCTTGGCATCGCCAGGGTACTCGTAGCGGCTGAGCTTCATCGTCACGCCCAGGCCCAGCCGGTCGGTCCACTGCTGGGCAAAGGTGTAGAGGATGGCGGTCTCTTTCAGGTCGTAGACGGCGTTGTCCACGCGCAGGTACGCCAGACCCCCTGGAGGGCCGCCTTCGCCGTTCTGGCCATAGGCAACGAAGCGCAAGCTCTTCGGAAACGATCTGAGCGCTTCGGCGTAGACTACCTGGCGCTGGGTCAGGTCAGCAAGGGCTGCCGGGTTCCAGAGCATGCCGGCCAGGTTCCCCCGGACGGCCGTAACGGCCCCTCCCTGGCCCAGGTCCCAAGCGGTGCCGGTATCGAAGAGCTGTGCCGGCTGCTCGGGAGTCTGCGCGCCCGCCGGAAGACGGGCCGCCAGGAGGGTGAGGGCGATCAGAACGATTCCCTTACGCATCGCGTTGTTGCTCCCTTTCGAAACGCCGAGGTACGGGGGGTGAACGCCTGGCGGGCCCCCCGCCCCGGACTGGTGTGAACGCGGACCAGTCTCTATTTCGCCGCCTTTGCCCGGCAACCTGCCGCCTGGGCAAGCAAGCTTGCCGGGCAAAGGCGGCGGCGCCAACCCCGCGCGCCGGGCTGCCCGGCCTCAGAAGCGCAGCGACGTGGCCGCCAACTCGAGGCGAATCCGCTTGTCGAGGGTGGACCAGCGCAGCGCCACATCCCGACCGCCCAGCCGTCGCACCAGGTAGATGTCCAGGTTGGTGGTGCTCGCGGGGTAAACGCCGGTCAGGGTGCTGCCATAGCGCGAGAAGGTCGGCCGCAGCTCCAGGCGCCAGTTGCGCAGGGGCGAGTACATCAGGTAGCCGTAGACCGACACGTCGCCGCTGTCCGGCAGCAGGGTGGCAGTCAGCGAGCTGCCCCAACGCTCGCCGCCGGTGAGGTAGAGCTGGCCGGTGAGGCTCTGGCCGCTCGACGGGCCGAAGAACTCCGAGCTCCTGCCGGAGTAATAGTAGCTATAGCGCAGCGTCGCGTTTGAGCGTTGGCCGATGCGGCGCACCAGGGAGGCAGAGGCCTGCGCCGTCGGCCCGCTGCCATCGTTGGAGGCGGTGAAGCCGCTGCCCAGGTAGAACTGCATGCTGGTGCGCTGGCCCAACCGCAGCGACGGCGGGTGGATCTGCAGGTCGATCCCCTCCTCCATCTGCGACACCCCGCCCCAGGTACTCCAGCCCAGGTTGGCCGTCCAGTAATACTGGATGTTCGGCCCCTTGATCCTCCCCGGGCGCATGCGGAAGTAGAGGCGCGACTGGATCGAGGGAGCGACGTGCGGCATCAGGTTGCTGTAGGTGCTGAGGCTGAGATCGCCCACCGGGAAGGAGTGGTATACCTCCCCGCGCGCGTAAAGGTCGCGGTGGGCGGGCGAATCGAGCGTCAGGTAGGTGTGGGTCCGTTGGCCGAACTGCTGCTCGTGCCGCCAACGCAGGCCCCAGTCGCTGCTGGTGATGTGGTTCAGCTCCACCTGGCCGTGGTTGTTCTGGCCGAAGTGGTAGCGCTGATCCAGCGCCAGGTGCCAACCCGGGCGGGTGCTGTAGCCATCGAAGCTGTAGCGGCTCTGCCGCCGCAGCCGGATCGAGCCGTTGGTGTTGTCGGTAACGCTGTAGTAGAACGGCAGGTTCACGGAAACGCCACCGACGCTGTCGAGGCTGAGGAACTGGTCGGCGTCCGGGCCGTAGGGGTTCAGCGAGAGCACGTAGAACGGGAAGCGCAGCACGCGCGCCCCGGCGACGTGCAGCCCAAACCCGGAGAACTGCAGCTTCTCGCCCGGAAAGAGGGTGATCTTACGCGCCGTCATCAGCGCCTTGCTGTCGTCCACATCCTCAAAGTCGAAGGTGCCATCGGGCGCACGCTCGGGCGCGTCCAGCACTTCCGGCTGGTAGCCGGTGAGGATCTGCCGGCGAATGTGCCCGGTCTGCTCCACCGCCACCAGGGACCCGCGCATCGCCTGCATCTCCAGCGCCAGCAGATCGGCGGTGACTTCGGCGCGGGTGCCCTTCACGCGCACGCCGTTGCGCGCCTTCACGGCCAGGGTGGTCACGTCAAGCTGCAGCGTGTCGGCGGCGATTGCCAGGGCGCGGTAGGTCAGACGCACGTTGCCGGCGGCATCGATCAGGCCCTTCTCCGGCACGAACTGCAGGCACTCCGCCTGGATGCGCACGTAAGGCTTGGCCTCTCGGCCCAGCAGCTCCTCCGCGGTGAAGGTCACCTGTACCCGGGCAATCGCTCGGGTGCCGGCCGTCGCCGTCACCTCAGCGATCCCCTCGGTCGCCTCGCTGCGCAGGAGCGCCCGCACGATACCAGCGCGGGTGGTCATCGTGGGGCTGATGGTGCCGGCGGTGGTGGTGAAGCGCACCGTGGTGCCGTCGGCTACCAGGGCGCCCTGGCGGTTGCGCACCTCGGCGGTGATCGTCGCGGAGGATTGCCCATCCGCCGGGATCACCTCGGGGTCCGCGCGCAGGAGGATTACCTCCGCCTCGTCGGCGGGCGCCTGGCCGCCGGCCGGAGCCAGCGGTACCAAAGCGAGGAAGAGCAAGATGAAGCGCAGCGGGGTGTAGCGACCAGGTCTCATGCTCTCATAGCCGGTCTAGTGGCTCACTTGCCGGGTGCACGCCCACGGCCGCCGCCCGGGGTCTCCGGGCCAGGCACCGCAAGCCTGACAAGCTCCACTGCGAGGGGGCCGCTCCCATTACCACTTTCGCCGGCGAACGAGGCGCGCATCCACGCGCGTCGCTCGCCGGCGAACAACAGGAGCCCCGGGCGGCTCGCGCCGCGCCGGGAGAAGCGAGTTCGCCGGGCAGACGCGTGGTCTGCCCGGCGGCCAAGGAGACGCGACGCTAAGGCGTTGCCTCCTTCTCGTCAGACCACGCGCCCTCGCTCACGAAGTCCACCGCGCGAACCCGGTAGACATAAGTGAGGCCCGGAGTCACCTCAGTGTCAAAGTACTGCAGGACATCCGGTTCCACCCAGAAGAGCTGCTCGGTGAGCCCCGCGTCGTCGCCCTTCTCACGCCGGGAGATGGTGTAGCGCACCAGGTCGCGCACCACGTTCCCGGAGGCGTCCTTCACGGCGTCCCACTTCAGGGTGACGACACCGCTGGCGCCAGCGGCGACAAGGTTCTGCACCTTGCCGGGCGGGATGTTGATCAACTTCACCGGCCCAGCGGCAGGCGTCGGCCGGCTCTCCGCGAACCCGGCCGTTGGGAACTCCACCAGGGAAA
>JAAZEB010000382.1 GCA_012512505.1 Armatimonadota bacterium
CGCTCTTCCTCATCCGCCTCCTCATCCTCCACCGGGCCGTTGCCGTAGGGCGGCAGCAGGCGGCGGAAGCCGTGGGCCAGCACCAGCGTCGTGAAGAGGGCGCCGCGCAGGGCGCGCGCGGCAAACGGCAGCCGTTGCGGCGGCTCGCCGGACGGCTTGTCCGCGGCCAGCCGGCGGCCCAGGTCGGCCCGCCACTCCGGCGTCATCGGCCAGGCCCAGAGGCGGGCCAGCCACTCCGGCGGGATGCCGAACTCGCCCACGCCGGCGCCCACGATCCCGCCGGTGATCGCGGCCGCCGTGTCGGTATCGCCGCCACAGCCCACCACCGCCAGCACCGCCGCGCGGCAGTCGAGGGGGTAGCGGAACCAGGCCTGCAGCGCCACCGGCACCGTATGGTACACGTAGCCGCTGATGCCACCGGTCGGGCCCAGGGAGTCGGCAAACGCTGCGGTCGCCTCGCCGGCCGCGGCGCTGGCGGTCGCCTTCTCCACCAGCGCCAGCAGATCGTCACCTTCTTCGCCCAGCAGGGCCCGCAGCGACCGGCAGAACGCGTCGGGGGCCGGTTCTTCGACCTGGCTGGCGACAAACGCGGCGTGGGCCACGGCGAGCGTGCCTCGCTCCGCCCGCGGATCGGTGTGGGTGATCCGGGTGGCGGCACGCACCAGGGCGCGCAGACGCTCCGGGTCATGGCCCCAGCACACGCCGAGGATCGCGCCGCGCATCGCCGGGCCGTTGCCTGCCGAGGGCACGCCGCTGCGCTCGGGTGGCACCCCAGCGCACAGCCTCAGCGTCGCCCGCAGCGTTGCCAGACCGATGCCGGCGGGCAGCGTCAGCAGCCAAGTGCGCAGTTCACCGGCGAGCGCCCGAGCGAAGCGCGCCGGGTCGCCACCGGAGACCAGCAGCGCCCGCGCCGTCAGGGCGGCGTGCTCGGCATCATCCGACACCATGCCCCGCCCGCACAGCAGCCGCGGCCCGTCGATCCGACCAAACAGCCGCCGCTGCCGCCCGCGGCTCAGCCCCTCGCATGGCAGCCCGACCGCGTCTCCCACCGCCGCGCCCAGCAGGCAGCCGATGATCGCGTCTTCCCTATCCGGCATCCAGGCTCCCGAGAGCGGCCTCGTAGACGGCCAACACGTTCTCCACCGGCACGTCTGCCTGGAAGACATGGGAGGGCGCCAGGATGAAGCCGCCGCCGCGGCCCAGGGTGCCGATCAGGCGCTCGGCCTCAGCGCGCACCTCGGCAGCCGTGCCCTGGGGCAGCAGCTCCTGGGTATCGAGGCCGCCGTGGAAGGCGATGTGGTCGCCGAAGTCGCGCTTCAAGCCTTCCGGGTCCATTCCCGCCGCCGAAGTCTGCACCGGGGTGAGCAGATCCACGCCGACGGCGATCAGGTCGGGGATGATGGCGCGCACGCTGCCGCAGGAGTGGTAGCGCACCGTGACCCCGTAGTCCTTGCACAGGCCCACAAACGCGGCGAGGCGCGGCTTCAGGTAGCGCCGCCACAGGTCCGGGTGCATCAACAGGCCGCCCTGGGCACCCACGTCGTCGTTATACTCCACCATGTCGATGAGGCCGCGGCCCGCCTCCAGAATGCGGCGGGTGCGCTCCACGAGGTAGGCCTGCACCCGGTCCATCAAGGCACACGCCAGCTCCGGCGCGGTCATCAGGTCCAGCAGAAACTCGTTGAAGCCGCGGAGGAACCAACTGATCTCAAAGGTGCCCCGGCTGTGCGCCCACACCCAGTAGCCGGCGTTCGCCTCGGCCTGCTCGGCAATGGTGGAGTAGTCCCATAGGTCGGCGGTGGGCCAGGGGTAGTCCTCCAGTTCCTCCTGAGACGAGAGGCCGCGCAGGGGGCTGGTGGCCAGCTCCATGTAGCTGCCGACGCGGGTTTCGTTGCGCTTGAAGCCGACGCCCCAGATATCGCGGTAGATACCCTCGGGCGTCACCTCGACCGTTGGGTCGGCATAGCAGAGGGGCGACACCGACGCTTTGAACGCCGGCCCGACGCCGCGCAGGTCCACTCCCAGGCGTTCTTCCACCCACTCACCGGGCTTAAGCTTCAGGTGTTGGGCCAGTTGCGCCGTGACCTCGGCGCGGGCATAGTAGTCCACCGGCACCCGGTCTGGCTGCGCGCGGGCGATCGCCATCTGCACGCGCTCCTTGGATGTCATGGCACTCCTTCAGTTGGGATACGAGAGGCCCCCCGCCGGGGCAGCGGGGAGCACCACTCGTTCCGGTGTTCCCTGGTATTTTGACGAGAGACCGCCTTCACAGTGGCGCACGTTTCGCGCGCGTCAACGCGCAAACCGGGCACCGGGCGCGCTGGCCGCAGAGGTGGGGCGCGGCGACGAACCGCCGCGCCCCGAACCGCGGTGCCTTTGCTGGATCCACCACTCAGTATTTCCCATAGGTTCGCGCCGTCTCCACCATGGCGCGGATATTGGCATCGGGCGTGTCGCGGCCACACTGGTCGCCCGTGGAGAGAATGAAGCCACCGCCCTCTGCCGCGTCGTCGATCGCTTTGCGCGAGGCGCGCGCCACCACCTCCGGCGTGCCGCGGAGCATCACCTCGGTGGTGTGCAGGTTGCCCATCAGGCTGATGCGGTGCCCAAACTCCCGCCGGATCTGGGCCAGGTCGCAGTCGCCCATCGGCGGTATCTCCAGCGGGTTGATGCTGGAGAGGTCGGACTCCTCGACCGACATCTTCACCAGGGCATATTCTGGGCCGCAGCAGTGGATCTGCGAGGGCACGCCGGCCTCCTTGCAGAGCCGGGTGACCGCCTGCAGCGTGGGCAAGCTCAGTTGCCGGAAGATCGGCTCCGGGTTGCTGAGCATGTGCCCGGAGATGCCGATGAGGAGGAAATCCGGCTTCAGCGCCAGGATCTTGCGGGTTCGCGCGACGATCCACTCGTGCTGTGCCTCACAGCGGGCGATCACCTGGTCGCGATGGTCAAACCACTCGTACATCGCCTCTGGCTGCAGGCCCAGGCCGGGCAGCCCTACGGCCGGCCCTACCACGCCGTCCTCTCCCATCAAGGCGCACGCCTGGTGGTAGGCCTCCAGCGGGCGCCAGGTGTTGCGCGGGAACACGTCCTCCCACTCTTTGGGCGGCGCGTCCGGCAGGCCAACCTTGTGCAGCGGCACGCCCCAGGTGGGCGGGTCGGCGATGTAGTAGACGGTGCAGTGGCCTGTCCACTCCTCGCGTCCATCCACTTTGCGGTGGTGCCGGGTAATGATGCGCTCGGGCGTGCGCTTGACGATCGCTTCCTGCCAGTCGGTGTTCCGGTCCTCCTCGAACTCGAGGGGCGCCCCCGCCAGCCAGCCATCGAAGCCGAAGTGCTTCGCGCACTCGATGTAAGCCTGCCACAGGGGCGGGTCCTGGTAGAGGTAGATGTCCCAGAACGGCTTGCCGGTGAGCCGGCAGGGGATCATGTTGGAGGTATCCGGCGCCACCGGCACTTGGTCCGGCTGGCCTCCGGCCATGGCGATCCGCATTCGCTGCTTCGAGGTCATCGTGTCCGTTCCTCAGTGCCGGTGGCCTGCCGGCGCTCCGGCCCCGGCGCATGTTGAGCGCTGGTGGTGAGGCGGGCGTGCCTGGTGTCGGTCATCGGTGCCTCCCGCGAAGCCGGGGTGACTATGCCGACGCCAGACATCGGAGGCGTTTTTCGCCGCCGCGCTTGCCTCATCCTGCAGCACCGCGGGTGCCGGCGAGGCCTGGGTCCGCCCGCCTGCCGGGGGCATCACGGCTGGGGCGCCCGCGCGTCGTGGTAGGTGAGGTCAATGTAAGCGGCCACCTCCGGGGCGCCACCGTCGCGCGGTGGGCGGGCAGCCCGGCGCTGCAGCGGGGCAAAGCGCACGTCTCGGTAGCGCCGGTCGCCAAGGTGCAGCCAGACGGCCTGGATGGAGAGCGGGTCGTAGCCCCCCTCCCGGGGCGCGGCTCGAAAGAGGATCGTGTTCAGGCGCCGCAGGCGGTCGGCGGGCACGGGCACAGTCACCTCCTCCGTCGGTCGGGTTCCCGCGGGGATCGCGGCCAGCGTTTCGCCGTTCAGCAACACCGTGTTGCCCGCGCCAGTGACGCCGGCCACGCGGAACCGCAGGGTGGCCGGGCCGGCCGCGGTGAAGCGGCTCTGCCGGCCGTTCACCACCAGCAGCGGTTGTGAGTGCCGCCACTCTTGCCCCGCCCCCGCGCGGGCGGTCACCACCAGGTCGTACACCCCGTCTGCCAGCGGCGAGAGGTCCACTTCCGCCGAGAACGCCTGCGCCAGGGTTCCGTGCCGCCGCACCGTCGCCGGCACCGCGCGGCCGGCCACCGCGCAGGCGACGGTGGTGATCGTGCCTTGTAGGTCGCTCACCAGACCGCGCACTGCCTGCCTCCCGGTCAGCACCTCGGTGAAGAGGGGGCGGGTGATGTCGAAGGAGCGCTCCGTCGCCCAGTCGAGGAAGAGGTGCTCCAGACGGCCGGCCCCCAGGCGGTAGAGCACGTAGCCGCGCGGCTGGGGAGGGAAGGGAAGTAGGCCGTGCCAGGGGTAGGAGACCGCCCCGCCCATCACCTGGGGAGCGCCACCCCAGGTGGAGAGGGTGCGCGCGTGTCCGTGGCCGCACAGCACTCCTGCCAGCCTCTTTCCCCGCAGCGCCTCCAGCAGGCGCTGGTCGGCAGCGGTTGCCCCCAGCGGCTCGTGGACGAGGAGGACCACCGGCTCGTCGGCCGGCACCTCCGCCAGGTAACGTGCCGCCCACGCGGCCGAATCCGGGTCGAGGGTGTAGTATGGCTTGCCGTCGCGCAGGGTGGTGCCGTCGAGGGCAATGAAGTGGGCGCGCCCGTAGCGGAAGGCGTAGCTCGCCGGCCCGAGCCTGCGCCGGTACAGCGCCTTGCCCCAGTCCTGGCCACGGGCGAAGGCGGCCGGCAGCCCGCAGCCAACGACCTCGTGGTTGCCCATCACGTGGCGCAGGGGCAGGCGCAACGCCTGGCTCTCCCGCTCGTAGAGCGCGAAGAGGGGGCGGGCGAGCAGCGGGGGCAGCATTGTGGCGTCGGCCACCAGGTCGCCGGTATGCACCACGAAGCGCACCGGCAGCGGCAGCGCCTCGATGTGGGCCAGGTAGCGCCGGTAAGAGGCGACCACGTCCGGGCGCAGGTGGATGTCCGTGCCCTGCACGAAGTAGAGTGGCTCTGGCTGCTCCTGGGCGCGGAGGGGAAAGGCGTGCGCGCCTCCGGCGGCGCCCTCTTCCAGGTGGACCCACCACGCGCCCGCCGGCCAGGTGTCGGGTGGGTTCACCACGAACACCACGGCGGGCCCGGGCGGCAGTTCGAGTTGGAAGCGGCCATCGGCGCTGGTGCGCGCCAACGATCGCTCGTCGCTGACCAGGCAGCCGCCCACCGGCCGGTCGCCGGCATCCCAGACCTGGTTGCCGTTGGTATCGAGGAAGACGCGCCCGCGGAAGGTGCCGGCGGCTGCTGGCAGCGCGCCCGCCAGCACGCAGAGCAGTGCGAGGAGGAGAGCGCGCCCGGCCGGCCTCCCCGAAGGCGGCGGCACGCGGGCCGCGGGCCTCCCGCCGTAGTCACGCAGCGCTGCTCTCATGCACTATCGTTCGCCCTCAGCGGGCCCGGATCCTGGTAGGCACGGTCGGCTGGGCTTTGGGCGGCTGGGCGCGTTGTAAGGCGGTGGCAAGTGTGGTATAATGACGCAGGGCAACCGGCCGCCGCCGGGGTTTCCGGCGGGTGATCAGCGGTGTTGGGGCGCCCGACAGCGCGCTGCATCGGGGCTATGGGGATTATCCGGTGGATGACGTTCGCGATACGGCGCAGCAGTCCCAGACCGCGGCCGCCAGGATTCGCCAGCTAGAGGCGGAGCTTGACGCGCAGCGGCGGCGGCTCGAGGAACTGGAAGCGCGGCTCCGGGAGCGCGAGGCCCGCATTCGGCAGCTCGAGCGGCCTGTGCCGTCCCCTCCACCGGCGCCTGCCAACCCCGAGTTTGAGGCCTCCCCCGCTACCTCCGAGCCGGAGCTGGAACAAACCCTCAAACGCCTGGTCACCAAGATCGCCATGATCCTGCAGGCGCAGAAGTGCGTCTTCCTACTGCACGATCGCCGCGCCGGCGAGCTGTTCGCCCACCCGCCGGCATTCGGCCTGAACGACGACGAGCTGCGCGCCCTCCGCCTGCGCGACAACCAGGGCCTCTCCGGCGCCGTCTTCCAAAGCGGCAAGCCGATCATCACCACCGACTTTCTCAACGACCCGCGCGCCGAACCGACGATCCTCGCCGTCCTGAAGGCCCGCAATGGTGCGTGCGTGCCGCTGACCGTCGAGCGGCGCGACGAGGAAAACCGCGTCGTCGAGCGCAAGGTGATCGGCGTGCTCCACGTCTTCGATAAGCGCTACGGGGGCTGCTTCGGCGAAGAGGATCTCCAACTGCTGTCGGTGCTCTCACGCAACGCGGCGGCAGTGATCGCCAACGCCAGGCTGTTCTACCAGGTCATCGCGGAGCGGGACCGGATCGAGGCGACGCTGGACAGCCTTGCCGCCGGCTTGCTGTTGGTCAGCACTAACGGCGAGATCATGCTGCTGAACCCCTCCGCGGCGGTGATCCTCGGGCTGCGGGACCAGACGGTGATCGGGGAGCCGTTCGAGCGGGTGATCCCCCAGGAGCCGATCAAGGAGCTGCTCCGGGCGGCGCTCTCCGCCGGCCAGGAACTCACGCGCGCGGAGGTGCCCCTGGTGCGTCAGGACCCGGTGTCTGGTCAGGAGCACGAAGGCATCTTCCAGGTGCAGACGGCCTTGGTGAAGAGCACCGACACCGGCAAGATGCTGGGCGTGGCCCTGGTGCTGAACGACGTGACCGAGTCGCGCAGCCTCGACCGCCTGAAGTCGGCGTTCATCACCACCGTCTCGCACGAGTTGAACACGCCGCTGACCACGATTCGCGGCTTCATCGCGACGCTGCGCCAGGACACCGAGGGCTTCTACGACCTGCGCACGCGGCGTGAGTTCTACCAGATCCTCGACGCGGAGTGCGACCGTCTCTCGCGGATGATTGCCGACCTGCTGAACCTCTCGCACATCGAGGCGGGCCGCCGGCTGGAACTGGAATTGACGCCGGTGCAGGTGGGGGCCCTCGCCGAGCGTGTCGCCGAGGCGCAGCGGGCCTACGTCACCAGCCACTGCATCCGCACTGAGATCTTCCCGGGCCTCCCCCCCATCCTGGCCGATGAGGCGAAGGTAGACCAGATCCTCACCAACCTCGTCAGCAACGCCATCAAGTTCTCCCCGGGCGGCGGGCAGATCACCATCCGGGTGGTGCCGGATGATGGCTGCGTGCGCTGCGCCGTTTCCGATCAGGGCGTGGGGATCCCACCGGAGCAGCTCTCCCACATCTTCGATCGCTTCCATCGGCTCGATTACCGCGATTCGCGCCAGACGTATGGCTGCGGCATCGGGCTTTACCTGGTGAAGCACCTGGTGGAAGCGCACGGCGGCACCGTCTCCGTGCAAAGCGAGGTGGGCAAAGGCTCCACCTTCACCTTCTGCTTGCCGCTGCGCCCCCCGACCGCGGATCCGTAGGCGGCCGCGGCGGCTACTCCCGCTCTTCCCACGGCGGCGCGGGCGCTCACCGCCCGGCGTATTGCCGCATCACCACCGCCGCCGACGCGGCGCCTCCTTCCGGCCACTTTCCCTCAACACTCATCCTCCCGCGCGCGCCGTCGCCCGTGACGCCTCGCGTCCTCCGGTCTGAGGACGCGGACAGGCGTTCAATGCGTGAACGCTGGCGTGGGCGGGTACGGAATTCACGCTCGGGCCGGCGTCGGTTCGGCCGGGCATTCGTGCAAGCGACGGAGACGGCGCGTTTGGCGCCGGCTCGCCGCGAGCGTGGGGAGCGGCGCGACGCGCCAGGCATTGGCTGATTACGGGAGGCCGCATGAGTGGGTGGAAATGGATTGGCATTGGCGCCTTGATGGCGTTTCTGGCCACGGCAGCGCCCGCCCAGGCCGGTAAAGTGATCGTGGTGGACTACGACGCGGGCCTGGTCTACCCCTTAGAAGATGGGAAGCTGGTGCGTGGCCCGATCATCACCAATAATGGCCAGGTGTTCAAGCGGAAATACCTGGGCACCTTCCACATCAGCGAGAAGCAGCGGCATAAGCGCTCGAATATGTACAACACGCAGGGCAACCCGATTGCCCCGGGGGAGACCGGTGCCGCGATGCCCTATTGGATGCGCCTGGGGAACACGGCGCAAGGCTTCCACTATTCGGCGCTGTTCTCGGCGGAGGGTCCGCGGCATCGCTCGCGGGGATGCTATCGGCTCTCGAAAGAGAGCGCGGTGTGGCTCTTCGGCTGGGCGCCGCTGGGAACGCCGGTCCACATCGTGAAGACCCTCGCCGGATCGCGCTTTGCCTGGCTAAACGGCGTGAAGGCGCGGCCGATGGCCGCCCAGCCGCGCGCGGCGGTGAAGGTCGCGGCACGTGCCCTGGGCCACTACCGGGTGGGCGCGGCGGCCGTGGCGTGGCTCCCCCGGCGGGAGGCGCCGGGGTGGGCCGCCGTCTGAACGGACGGGCTGAAGCAGGGAGCGGGCCGCACACGCGGTGCTCCGGCCGGCGTGCGGCCCGCTTGCTCCCCTGGCGCCAGCCGCGTCCCTGATGGCCGGGCAGCGATGCCTCCCGGGCTCCCCCTCTTCTTCCGGCCGGCGGAATCCCACGCGCGCCTTGCCTTGACAGGGGCACCCCCCTGTGCTACAATGCCCGGGACGAACCCGGCAGGGATGATGATCAGGCGAGCAGCGGCTCCGTCCCTGTGTCCCGGTGGTCTACCTCCGTCTTCCTTTCTGCTCGCGCAGGGTGCCGCCGCTTGCCCCCGATCCTCCCCCTGCCGTACTACGGCCCGTCGCCCGTTGAGGTCTCTGCCTGCGCTGTGCATTGGGGCGTCCGCGGGCCCTGGGGGCGAGGAGAAAGATGCCCATCATTTTCGGCAAGCACTACAGCAAGCAGGAGCTGCGCGCGCGCGTCGGCCGGATCGACCAGATCTGCGGCGCCCGGACCAGCACCCTTTCCGACGGGCGCGGCGCCGGCATCCGCGTGGCCGACATCTGGACCGGCAGCGGGCTGGAGTTCACTGTCCTCCTCGACCGGGGGATGGACCTCTCCACGGCGCGGTGGCAGGGCAAGTCTCTGTGCTGGCGCTCGCCAGTGGGAGAAGCGCACCCGGCTTACTTCGAGCCGGAGGGCACGCGCTGGCTGCGCACCTTTGGCGGTGGGCTGCTGACCACCTGCGGCCTCACCTACGCGGGTGCGCCGAGCACGGACGCCGGCGAGGATCTGGGCCTGCACGGCCGCGTTTCTCACCTGCCCGCCGAGAATGTCCACGTCGACGCCGAGTGGGATGGCGACGACTATGTGGTGTGGGCCACCGGCACGGTGCGTGAGGCGCGGGTCTTCGGCGAGAACGTGGTGTTGACGCGCAAGGTGTTCACCCGCCTGGGGGAAAACCACCTGTGGATTCACGACACGGTGGAGAACTGCGGCTTCGAGCCGACCGAGCACATGCTCCTTTACCATTTCAACCTCGGCTTCCCGGCCGTGGATGAGGGGTCGGTGCTGCTGGCGCCGACGCTGGCGGCCGAGCCGCGTGATGCCGAGGCCGAGCAGGAAGGAGGTGAGTACGCGTCGTTCCATGCGCCGCGCCCCGGCTACAAGGAGAAGGTGTACTACCATCAGATGGCCGCCGGCGCGGATGGCATGGTGCCGGTGGCGCTGGTCAACCGTGACCTGAACGCGGGCACCGGATACGGCGTTTACGTCGTCTACTCGCGTAACGCGCTGCCGTATTTCGTGGAGTGGAAGATGCTGGGGCAGGGGACCTACGTGGTGGGCCTGGAGCCATCGAACTGCCTGGTCGGGGGCCGGGCGAAGGAGCGCGCGGAGGGCAGGCTGCAGTTCCTGGAGCCGGGGGAACAAAGGGAATACCGGCTTGAGGTGGGAGTGCTGCCGTCGGTGCTCGAGATCACCGCCTTCGAGGAGCGCGTGCGGCAAGTACGCGAGCAGGCAGGCTGAGCGGTACCACCGGTGCCGGCGGGCGGACGGGCCATTCCGGCGCGCGGCGTGGCGGCACGCGGCGCGTGGGCCCTGCCACCGCGGTTGCCGGGCAACGCCACGAGGACGTCCCGCGCCGGAAGGAGGGGCGGATGGATAAGAAGCGGACGGCGGGGGCGATGGCTGGAGCTGCTCTTGCCGCCGCGGTGGTCGGAGAGATGCTCCGGCGCAACGGCTACTCAGTGAACGTGCGTCTGCAGCGACCCGTGCGCGCCGATGCACGGGCGATCATCGACCTGGTGGGCCGCGTCGAGCGCGAAGTGGAGCTGATCCCGGCGGTTCGGGAAGTGACGATCCTCGCCGAGTCGCCCGAGGCGGTGCGCTATCGTGTGCAGGGCACCAGCCCGCTGGGAGCGTGGTGGGCCGAGTACCACAAGTGGTGGGACTATGGCGCCGGCAGCGTTGGCTGGGCCAGTGACAAGGGCTCGTTCGGGCTGCGGCAGCGCGGCCAGCTCAACCTGGAGCCGATCCCCGGGGGTACCGAGATGGTGCTGACCACCGAGTACACCTCGGTGTGGCCGGTGGTCGGCCCGGCGATTGCGGCGGCTGGCAAGACGCTGCTCGTCGAGCCGAACTTCCGGGCATGGCTGGACAACATCGCCCTCGTGCTGGAAGCCGAAACCGACAGCCCGCAGGCACGGGCCGCCTCCTGAGGGATCGGTACCGTCGCTGGTGATGGGGCGGAGCCTCTCTCCGCCCCATCTTTTGCTTTTCTCGTCTTCAACGCGGTTGACAGGCGGCAGCAGGACTGCTATACTGATCGGGAGATTGGAGTGCCAGTCATTGGCACTTATTTTTTCACCACTCAAAGCAAACATGCGTTTTGGTACCTGCGATGCCCCAGGATAAGATTGTCGTTCGCGGCGCGCGCCAGCACAACTTACAGAACATCACCGTCACCATCCCACGCGACCGAATGGTGGTGATCACCGGCATTTCTGGCTCCGGGAAGTCGTCGCTGGCCTTCGACACCATCTACGCCGAGGGGCAGCGCCGCTACGTCGAGTCGCTGTCCGCCTACGCCCGCCAGTTCCTCGGTCAGATGGACAAGCCGGATGTGGACCACATCGAGGGCCTCTCGCCGGCGGTCTCCATCGATCAGAAGTCCACCAGCCGCAACCCCCGCTCGACGGTGGCGACGGTGACGGAGATCTACGACTATCTGCGCCTCCTCTACGCGCGCATCGGCATTCCCCACTGCCCGCAGTGTGGCAGCGTCATCGCCTCGCAAACGGTGGAGCAGATGGTAGATACCGTCCTGGCGATGCCCGAGGGAACGCGGATCCTGGTGCTGGCGCCGGTGGTCCGCGGCCGCAAGGGGGAGTACCGCAAGGAGCTGGAAGAGATCCGCAAGGAGGGCTTCGCGCGCGTCCGCGTGGATGGCCAGGTGTATGAGGTCACCGACGAGATCGTGCTGGACCGCTATAAGCAGCACTGGATCGATGTGGTGGTGGACCGCCTGGTAGTGCGGCCGGAGGTACGCGCCCGCCTGGCAGACTCCTTCGAGACGGCGCTGAAGCTCGGCAAGGGCGTGGCCGCCGTCGCGCGCGTTGACGGAGCCACGCGACCCCAGCCGGGCGACACACTCCCCTCGGGTTCGGGGAAGCAGGATAGCATACTCCCCCCAGATTCGGGGGGGCCTGATAGCATACTCCCTCCGGATTCGGGGGGACCGGGGGGGCCCGCCGCGCGCCCCACTCCGAAGGAGCAGAAGGCCGGTGCCGCTGCCGGTCTCTACTCCCCGGACGACATCATCTTCAGCGAGAAGTACGCCTGTGCCACCTGCGGCATCTCCTTCGAGGAGCTGGCCCCGCGCAACTTCTCCTTCAACAACCCCTACGGCGCCTGCCCGGCCTGTCACGGCCTGGGGGCCTACACCGAGTTCTCGCCCGACCTGGTGATCGATCCGGCGCGCTCCATCAACCAGGGGGCGGTGATCCCGTTTGCCGACAGCAGCAGCGAGTACTTCCCGCAGGTTTTCGCCGCCATCGCCCGCTGGGGAGGCGTCACCCTGGATACGCCACTGCGGGAGTGGCCGGCGGCCAGCCTGGACGCGCTGCTGAACGGCTCGCCGAAGGGAATCCCGGTCACCTACACCCATCGTTCCGGGTACCAGCGGCACTACGAGACGCACTTCGAGGGCGTGATCCCCCTCCTGCAGCGGCGCTACCAGGAGACCAGCTCCGAGTACGTCAAGCAGGAGTTCGAGCGGTACATGGCCACCCGCCCCTGCCCGGAGTGCCAGGGCAAGCGCCTCAAGCCGGAGAGCCTGGCGGTCACCATTGCCGGCCAGAACATCGCCGCGGTGACGGCGCTTTCTGTGTCTGCCGCCGCGCGCTTCTTCCAGCAGTTGCCGCTCTCGGAGCGCGAGCGCCACATCAGCGACCGCATCTTGAGGGAGATCTGCACGCGCCTTGGCTTCCTGGAGAACGTTGGGTTGGGCTACCTGACGCTGGACCGTGCCGCCGCTACCCTCGCCGGCGGCGAAGCCCAGCGCATCCGCCTGGCAACCCAGATCGGCTCCGGGTTGATGGGCGTCCTCTACATCCTGGACGAACCCTCCATCGGCCTGCACCAGCGCGACAACCGCAAGCTGATCGAAACGCTCATTCGCCTGCGCGACCTGGGCAATACGGTGATCGTGGTGGAGCACGACGAGGAGACGATTGCCGCCGCCGATTGGGTGATCGACATCGGCCCCGGCGCCGGTGAGCATGGCGGCCGCGTGGTGGCCACCGGCACGCCCGGCCAGATCCGGGAGAACCCCGACTCGCTCACCGGCCAGTTCCTCTCCGGCGCCCGCCGCATCGCGATCCCGGAGAAGCGCCGGCAGCCCAACGGCAAGCTCCTCTCCATCCGCGGCGCGCGCGCGCACAACCTGAAGTCGGTGGATGTGGACATCCCGCTCGGCGTCTTCTGCTGTGTGACCGGCGTCTCCGGCTCCGGGAAGAGCACGCTGCTGCAGGAGACGCTCTACCCGGTGCTGATGTACCGCCTCCACGGCACACGCGCCATCGCCGGCGCCCACGACGCGATCACCGGCACCGAGCACATCGACAAGGTGATCGACATCGACCAGTCGCCGATTGGGCGCACGCCGCGGTCGAACCCGGCCACCTACACCGGGGTGTTCGACATGATCCGCACCCTGTTCGCGAAGGCACCGGAGGCCCGGGCGCGCGGCTACCAGCCGGGCCGCTTCTCCTTCAACGTGAAGGGCGGACGCTGCGAGGCGTGTAAGGGCGACGGGATCATCAAGATCGAGATGCACTTCTTGCCGGACGTTTACGTGCCGTGCGAAGTGTGCAAAGGGAAGCGCTACAACCGCGAGACGCTGGAGGTGCGCTACAAGGGGAAGACGATCGCCGACGTGCTGAACATGACCGTGGCCGAGGCGCTGGCCTTCTTCGAGAGCATCCCGCCGATCCAGCGCAAGCTGTCTACCCTCTACGACGTGGGCCTCGAGTACGTGCGGCTGGGTCAGCCGGCCACCACCCTCTCCGGGGGTGAAGCCCAACGCGTCAAGCTGGCCGCCGAGCTCTCCAAGCGGAGCACCGGCCGCACCCTCTACATCCTGGACGAGCCGACCACCGGCCTCCACTTCGCCGACATCGAGCGGCTGCTGGCGGTGCTGGGCCGCCTGGTAGACACCGGCAACAGCGGCCTGGTGATCGAACACAACCTCGACGTGATCAAAGTGGCCGACTGGGTGATCGATATGGGCCCGGAGGGCGGGGAAGAGGGCGGCCGCGTCGTCGCCCAGGGCCCGCCGGAGGCAATCGCCGCTTGCCCCGAGTCGCACACCGGCCGCTTCCTAAAGAAGATACTCGCTGGGCGCTAGCAGGGCAATGGGGAGCGGCAGACGAACGCGAACGAGGGCGCACCCCGAACATCCCTGAACGAGGAGGGCGCCTGGCCGCGTGCCCTCACGGCCGTTCGGCCGGCCCTCCAGGCGGTGCGTCCGGGAGGTGACGATGCCAGCCGCTGCGTGTGAAACCGGTCTTCCGGAAACGCATGGCCCGGCGCTGTGCCGGCTGGCGCGGGGGGTGCCGGACGCCGTCGATGAGGAGGCCCTCCGTGCCCTGACCGAGCGGGGTCTGGTCACCGTCGTGCCCCCGGCAGAGGCCCACGACGCGGAGCGCTTCCTGGCGCTGGCAGCGGAGGGGGATCGCCGGCGCGCCGGGCTGCAGCAGATGCGCCCGCCAGGCGGGCTGGCCGCGCTAGTGCCCGGTGCCGGCGCGCGCTTCCGCCAGCGCCGCGCGGCCTGTCAGGCCCAGCTTGACGCCACGGATGAGGAGCGCCGAGAGATCGAGCGGCGCTACCGTGCCGCCGCGCGCGAGCGTTGGCCGCGCCTGCCCTACGCTCTGGGTACCGCTGCTGGCGGCCGCATTCTCGTCACTCCCGATGGGTGCCGCGCCGCCTGCGCTTTCTGGAGTGGGCCGAACGCCCTCCCCGACGCCGCTGTCTGCGCGTCGCGGCTTGCTGCGGGGGCAGCCCGCGCGGCCGCCTTTGCGCGCGCGCTGACCGCCTGGCGCTTGCTGCCGCCCGAAACGGCGTGGGTTTGTGCCGCCCTCCTCGGGCGGGTGGCCCCGGAGCTGGCCGAGCAGGCGGTGGGCGTGCTGCGTACCCTCCACCAGTGGCTGGAGCGCCAGGAGTTCTGGTGGGATGACCCACTGGCCGTTGCCACCATCCTCGCCGGCACGGCGGTGGCCGGCGATACGGCGCGCGCGGCGGCCGCCGCTTACGAGAGCTTGCACCCGCACCTCGGCACCGGGCCGGAAACGTTTGCCGCTGCCTGCCGCCTGGAGGCGCGCGCCGGCTGGGTGCCGGGCGAGCTGCGGGCCCAGAGCCTGCACGCCTTGCTGAAGCCGGTGGCGGACCTGGGCCTGTCGCTACCGCACCGGGCGGCCTCCCTGGTGGCCCCGCTGGCCAGCTTGCCCCAACCACCGGCGGCGACCGGGCAGGCGCTGCGCGCCGTCCACGCCGTGCTGCATGATCGGCACCCGGGGGCGGCCGGCACCCTGGATGTCGCCGTTGTGCTGCTGGGCAGCACCGGCCTCTACCACGCGCCCCGGCATGAGGGGCGCGACCTCCTCTCGGGCGGCGATCCGGTCGCCGAGTTGCTTGCCGGCCGCCAGGAGGTGCTTGCCCGCGCCCTCCAGCCGCTCGATGGTCCGACGCAGGAGCCGGCGAGCCGGGTTGAGGTGCTGGCGGCGGTGGCCGCCTGCCTGCCTGGTCCGGTGGAGCGCCTGGCGACGCTGGTGGAAGAGGCCCGCCGGGCGCTGCTCGCCGCGGGGGCCCCGGCGGAGGCATGCCGGCTGCCGGCCGCCCTCGCCCTGGCCGGAAGCTGCGTCGGCCTGCCCCTGGGCATCGATCCCCGCGACATGGCCTGGGAGCTGCTGCGCGTCGATCAGATCGTCCAGGCGGCCTGGGCCGCGCTGCCCAGCGCCGGCCGTGAGGCCGCCCCGAACCTGAACCCCAGCCTTCTCAACCCTCGCTGAGGGGTGCCGGCCGGCTACTCGGGCAGCTTCACGGCCTGGAAGGTGCTCTCCACCCGGTCGCGATACACCCGCACCACCCGGTAGCCCACGGGGCCGTCGGCGTTCTGGCGCAGATCGCTCAGGCCGCCGGTGGTGATGTAGTCGATGCCGTCCTTGCGCACGATGCTAGTCCGGTGGGCGTGCCCGGAGAACCAGGCGACCACCTTGTGCTCGCGCAGCAGCTTCAGCACCGGCTCGTAGTTGTACGCGTCTCCCGGCAGCGCCTTTGCGTAGGGGTGCTCCTGGAAGACGGAGGCATGGCAGAAGAGGAGCAGTGGCGTGTCGCGCGGCACCGTGCGCAGGTGTGCTTCCAGCCAGGCGATGGTTCGCTCGGAGAAGCGGCCCCCGTAGGTCTCCTGGGCCTCCGGCACGGAAACGTCGATGTTGTCCAACACGATGCAGTGGTAGGGCGCCTGGTCGAAGGCATAGTTGGTCTCGCCCCACACCTTCTGGTGCCACTCGCGGTGGTCGTGGTTGCCGTAGACGGCATGGACCGGGCAGCGCAGCGTGGCAAACAGCTCCTTGGCGAAGCGCGTGGAGGCCTCGGGCGCCTCGCCGTTGATGATATCGCCGGTGATCACCACGAACGCGGGGTCCAGACGAGCGATCTCGCGGATCCCCTGACGAACCGCCTCGGCGCTCTTCTCTGCCACGACGTGGGTATCGCTCACCTGCACGAAGGTGAACAGCGGCGCGTCTGCCTCACCGGCCCTCGCCGGCACGACGCCGCACAACAGCAGGACGGCGCCCATCAGTGCGCCGACAACTCTCTTCATCCTCTGCCTCCTCTATCTGCGAACGGACCACCTGGCGTCGAGCACGCCGGGTGGTGGCGGTCCTACCGGCGCGCGAGGCGTCGGCGGTAGGCGGCATACCCCTCGTAGAGCCGTCGGGATGGCTCGCGGCCGTTGTTGGGGCTCAGGTAGTTGATGTAGTCGAAGGCGACGATCCGGCTCGCGTGCCGCGCCGCCACTTCGAGGGAGGGCACCAGCCGGCCGATGGTGTAAAAGACATAGCGCTGGCCCATCTCCGCGCACTCCACGTCAGTCCACATCTCCTTGCCCTGCTCGTCGCACAAGGCCCGCAGGCAGGCCTGAGCCTGGTCGGTGTAGGCCAGCGGCGCCAGCCCGGTGCCGACACCGTCGATCACCAGGTAGGCATCGATGTGGGGGGCGGTGGCGAGGAAGGGGCGCCAGAAGCGGCGCAGCTCCACCGGCGTCACCGGGTGCCAGGGCGCGTCGGGGGTGTCGCGCCAGCGGTAGAGCCCGACCGGCTGTATCACCTGCAGCCGGGGCAGCACCCCCTTCACGAACGCCGCCAGCTCTTCTGCCTTGCGGGCCGGCAGCGTCGGGTTGTTGCCGGTGTTGTCGGGAACGCACTCGTAGTTGAGGTAGTAGCCGACGAGGGAGCGGTGGTGGCCGTAGCGGGTCAGCAGTTGGCGGCGGTACTCGTAGAGGCGCTGCTCCAGCGCGGCGCCGGTGGTTGGGTCGGGCGTGCCCAGCGTGCCAGCCGGGGGCGCGTCGCTCAGGTAGACGCGCAGGCGGAGGCGGTCGGCTGCGGTGAGGATTGCCGCCAGGGGGTCGCGCCCGCGCCAGCACTCTGCCTGGGGGAAGACGGTATCCGGCACCACCGTGCCGAACGAGCCGTCGGGCGCTTCCCCGGTATAGAGGATCAGCGTGTCCAGGCCGACGCGGTGCGCCACCGCCACCTCGGCGGCGAGGGCCTGTTCGGTGGCGAACCGCTCGGCCCAATGCGGGTAGTGGAACGCCCAGAAGGCGCCGTCGAGCAGCGGCGGCCGGCGGTAGCGCGGGCGCGGCGGCTTCCCGGCGTACACCTCAAACTCGCTGATGGCCGGCCGGTTCTCCGCGTAGCGGGTGATCACCAGCCGCACCGCCCGGGTGCTGACTGGGGGGAACCGGAACGTCCACCACTCGCAGTCGGCGCCGCTCAGGGTAGCCTTCAGCTTGCGCCACTGGCCTCCAACCTGGGCTTCCAGCGACCACCCGTCGCGGGCCAGCTGATAGCCCAGCGAGTAGAAGCGCACCAGCACCGACCCGATCCGCCGTGGCCTGGACCACTCGATCCCCAGGTCCTTCGGGGGGTCGAGGGTCGGCTCGGTGGAGGCCCAGAAAGAGAACGGGTCGCCATCGTTGGCCCGCTCGGCTGGCGCGTAGGGCGATGGCTGCGAGGTGGGCAGCCAGCTCCGGGCGGTGCCGGCACGGGCGAGGTTGGCGGCCGCCGGCGGGATTGCCGTCTGGCCCGCGACTGCCGGCAGCACGGCCGCCAGCAGCAGCACGGCGAGCACGAAGTGGGCGCGGAAGACGGGCTGGGTCATCTGCTCCCCTCCTGGGCAGGCGCTGGGAACCGCCCGCATTATACCACGCCCCCCGTCGTCCGGCAACATCGAACTCTTGCGGTAGGGGCCTCCCATGCCTGGCGGGCGGCGCCGCCAGTCTGGAAGTCAGGCGGGTGACAAGAGGCGATTGCCAGGGTAGCGCAGCGGCGTGCCGCGGCGACGCGGCCGTCCGGCAGAGGCCCGATGGCTCGGGCACTCCGGCCATCTCCTGGAGGAGGAACACCCCCTCGGCGTCGGAAATGCCTCCTACGGGGGGGCCGGCGGGACGCCGGCGATCCGACCGCGAGGGCCCCACCGCCAACTTATCGGCGTCGGGCCAGGGGCTGCGCATCGCTGTGTGGTACTGGGTATGGTGCCAGAAGGGGATGCCGATGGTTGTCAGCCCACTCGAGGAGGTTCAGAAAGCGCTGGGAGCGGTTTTCACCCGCTGTGGCGACGGCGTGCTGGCGGAGAGTTACGGCGACTTGAACAATGAGTACAGCGCGGCCGTCCAGTCGTGTGTGGTGATGGACCTTTCGCCCTGGGGCAAGCTGCGCGTCAGCGGCGAGGGGGGTGGCGCCCTGCTGAATCGGTGCCTGACCTCGGACATCGAGAGGTTGGCGGTGGGGCAGGGGGTTGAGACCGCCTTGCTGGATGCCCGCGGCTACCTGCGGGCGCAGGCGGTGATCTACGCGCTGGCTGGCGCCTGGCTGTTGGAGGCGCGCCCGGAGGCAGCCGGCCGCCTGGCCGAGGCGCTGGCACGCGCGGAGGAGGCGGACCGGGTGGTGATCGAGGACCTGCGCCCGTCGTGGGGCCTCCTCTCGCTGCAAGGGCCGGAGAGCGCGGCGGCCCTCGCCTGCCTGCAGATCGGCGCCCCGGCCGACGGTACCATCGCCTCGGCCACCCTGGAGGGCCATCCGGTGTTGCTCGCCGCGCGCCGCCGCTGCGCCTGGCCCGGTTTCGACCTGTTTGCCACCGTGGCGGGGCTGCTCGACTGCTGGAACGCGATCGCCGAGTGTGGCGTGCGGCCGGCCGGCGTGGCGACGCTGGATGTGCTGCGGATGGAGGCCGGCATTCCCTGGTACGGGGTGGATCTGGATGAGAGCGTCTCTCTCCTGGAAGCGGGGTTGGAGACGCATGTCACTGCCGGCAAACGTGGCTACGTGGGAGAGGAAGCGCTGACTCGGGCACGGCGCCGGGGCGATCCCCCGCGGCGGCTGCGTGGCCTTATGCTGCAGGGTGCGGCGCTGCCGGCCCGCGGCGCCGCGGTGTATGCCGATGGTCGCCGTGTTGGCCATGTCACCAGTGCCGCCTACTCGCCCCGCCTGCAGCGGACGGTGGCGCTGGCGCTGCTGAGGCGGGGGTTCAACCAGCCCGGCCAGCCGGTGCAGATCGCTACCGAGGCTGGCCGGGTGGCAGGGGAAGTGACGGAGCCGCCCTTCGTGGCGGAGCGGGAGCGACAGGCGGTAGGATCTCAAGGGTGAAGCGGATGCGGGGGAGCGAGGGGAGACAGAGCGCGGCGGGCTGGCTTGGCCGCCGTGGCGCCGCGCTGCGGGGGTGCCTGCTGGCGCTGTTGGTGCTGGGCGGGTTGAGTCTGGTGCTGTCGGCGCGCGCGCTGCGCCCGGCTGGCTGGCGCGCGGTGGGCGAGGGCCTTGCCTACCGCGTGGTGCACATCACCGCGTCAGACGCGGGGGGGCGCGCCACGCTGCACGTCCTGCGCGTGGACCCACGCCGCTATCGCATCCGGCTGGTGACGGCCGGCGAAGGCGCCACTGCCACCGCGCAGGAGATGGCGGAGCGCCACGGCGCGGTGGCGGCAATCAACGGCGGCTTCTTCGACGAACGCTTCCGCCCCCTGGGGCTGCGGGTAACCCGCGGTCGCGAGTTGCGGCCGCTGCGCCAGGCAGACTGGGGCGTTTTTCTGATCCGCGCCGGCAAGGCCGCGATCGTCCACACCCGCGACTACCGTCCTCACGGGGTGGAAGAGGCGCTCCAATGCGGGCCGCGCCTCGTCGTCAACGGCCGCGTCACCCGCCTGAAACGGCAGAGCGCCCGCCGGGCCTGCCTGGGCATCGACCGGCAGGGCCGCGTCCTGATGGTAGTCACCGAGGGTGCTGACCTCGACGCCACGCGCTTGGCCCGTGTCCTGCGCGCCCCGGAGGCGGAGGGGGGCCTCGCCTGTCGCGATGCCCTGAACCTCGATGGCGGCCCTTCGGCGCAACTGCACGTTGCCGCGCGGGGGCTGCACCTCCGCCTACCCGGCACCTGGGGCGTGCCAGACGGCCTCGCCGTGTTCCCCCGCTGAGGAGCCGTCCGCGCGCCACCGCACCCGCCGGGCGCGGAGCCCCGGGCGCCCGGCGGATCGGCCTCCCGCGGGTGGGGCGCGGGAGTGCCTCTCTAATCCTTGCTGGGTGAGGATAGCCACCCGGACGCTGGCCCGTGGTGTTGGGCCTATTGACCGGTTTACGCCAGCGGGCGGGGAACGGTAACATAGGGTGACGGAGGGAACTACTGGCCCTGTTCCTTTCTTGCGGGCGGACGGCGAACCGTGCCTTCCGCCCGGCCTATCCTCGTACAGCCTCACATACGGTATCACATCGCTGGCCGGCAGATGCTGCTGTTTGCCTCTGCCGCTTCTGGACGGGCCATTCGGTGGGAGGGTCGGAGGATGGAGTCCGCGCCGTGGTTAGTGAGTGGCCGCGCGCCCTGGCGCGTCTTAATCGTAGAGGATGAGGACCTGGTCCGCTCGATCCTGGCGGACATGGTGGAGCTTTCCGGCTACGAGGTGTGCGGTCAGGCACGCGATGGTTACGAGGCCACGCGGATGGTGGGGACGACGGCGCCAGATGTCATCCTGATGGACATCATGATGCCCACCATGAACGGGGTGGAGGCGCTGCAGCTCATCAACGCCAGTCGCCCCACCTGCGCCGTCTTCCTCAGCGCCTACTGCTCCCCCAGCCTCCTGGATCAGGTAACCGCCGCTGGCGCCCAGGGCTACCTGGTGAAGCCATGCCAACCCTCGGACCTGGTGCCGGCCATTGAGACGGCGATCGCCCAGTTCCAGCGCTCGCGAGTGGCCGAGGAAGCAGAGCGGATCGAGATCCGCTTTCAGCGGGCATGGGCCGAGCAGCGCGCCGGAGGTAGCATCGGGCCGGCCGTCGCCCAGGCGCTGGCCGATGCCTGCGGCGTGATGGGCCACACCGCGTTTGCCCTGGCGGTGCGCCGCGGCACGCGCCTGTACACCCGGATCGCCCACGGCGTCCGTGGCATCGCCCCGGGTAGGGTGCTGGGGCCGGCCGACGGCCGCCTCGGCGCCGCGCTGCAGCGCCAGACCTCCTGCCAGCTCCGCCTGGTGGGCGCGCCAACTGACCAGACCTCGGTCCTGTCGGCCCCGGTGAACGCCGGGCCTGCCTTCACGGGTTGCCTCTACCTGTTTGCCCCCGAGGGCCGCCGCTTTACCCATCGGGAGGAGCGATTGATCTCCACGACCGCGCACGCTGCCGCGGGCCTACTCCAGCGCCTGCAGGCAAGCTGTCCCCAGTCATGGCAGCGCTGGCTGAGGCGGCAGTGGTGCGGCCGGACCATCGCGCTGCGGAGACGATAAAGTGCCCCAGCCTTCCCCTACCCGGTTCCTCCTGGCCCATGCTTCCCCGCTGCTGGTGGAGGTGTTGCGGCAGGAGATCCACCAGCGCGATGATGTGACGCTGGTCGGCGTCTGCCGTGACTGGCAGCAGACGTACCACACGGCGTGCGACCTGCAGCCGGATATCCTGATGCTGGACGCGGCGCTACCTGGCCTGCCCGGGCCGGGCTCGCTGGCCGAGCTGATCGCCGCGCAGCGGCAGCGGGTGATCCTCAGCGCCACCGACGGCTGCGGTTTCGCTGCCGACATCGTCTCCTACCTGGAGGCCGGGGCGGTGGACTTCGTGCTGCGCCGCCCGGAGCATACCTGGACCAACCCTACCTTCCTCGGGTCGCTGTTCGACCGGGCGCTGCTGGCGGCCTCGGTGCCACCTGAGGCGCTGCGCCCGCGGGTGGTGCCGGATCTGGGGCGCCTCCTCGCCGCGCATCCCGAAGACCTCTGCGTGCTGCTGGGAGACGTGGGCGCGGCGGGAACGCTGCTGCAGCTTCTCCCGCGCCTAGAGCGGGAGATCCCCGGTACCCTCTGCGTGGCGCTCAGCCTGCCGGGGGCGATCACCCGGGCGCTGGCGCGCTACCTCGCACCCCGGTGCGCCGTGCCCGTCCGGGAGGCACACCCCGGCGACCTGGTGATGCCCGGGAAGGTGCTGGTGCTGCCGGGCAGCTTCCTGGCCTCCCTGCGCCCGGCGCACGATAGCCGCCCCGCCGTGTTTCTGACCCCCAGGGAGCCGGATTACCGCAACGGTCTTCCCCTGGACCGCACCCTCGCGGCGCTGACCGAGCAGATGCGCACCCATCTGGTGGTGCTCTCCGGCGCCGGCCCGGATGGCATTGAGGGGGCGGCAACGGTGCACGCGGCCGGCGGCGAGGTTTGGGTGGCGTCGGCCGCCTGCGGCCTGCTCCCCAACCTTGGCAACGCCGTGCGGGCGCGGGTGCCCACCGCCGGCGAGCTTCCCACGCGCGGCGCGCTGCCGGCTGCCTTGTCGGATCGCGTTACCGTGACCATCTCTCGCGGCGCCGCCGGGCAGCGCCTGGGTATCGCCGTGGCTTGACCCGGGCAGTGCCCTCTGTTACAATGCCCGCATGCAGACGCCCGCGGTGAGCGTTCTCCTGCCTGCCTACAACGCCGCGCCCTATCTTCCCGAGGCGCTGGCGTCGTTGCGGGCACAGGAGCTGGCCGATTGGGAGTTGGTCGCCGTCGATGATGGCTCCACCGACGGCACGGACGAGATCCTGGCCGCGGCGGCGGCCGCGGACGCGCGGGTGCGCCTGCTGCGACAACCCCACCAGGGCCTGGTGGCGGCGCTGAACGCCGGCCTGGCCGCGTGCCGCGCCCCGCTGGTGGCCCGCATGGATGCCGACGACTGCATGCACCCCGACCGACTGCGCCGCCAGGTAGCGTACCTCCAGGCCGATCCCGGGGTGGCGCTGGTCTCTTGCCTGGTGGAGTGTTTCCCGCGCGCGGCGATCCAGGAGGGCTTGCAGCGCTACGAGCAGTGGCTGAACTCCCTCGTCACCCCGGAGGAGATCGCGCGCGACCTGTTCGTGGAATCCCCCCTGGTGCACCCTTCCGTGACCTTCCGCCGGGCGGCCGTGATGGACGTTGGCGGCTACCAAGAGCACGGCTGGGCGGAAGACTACGACCTGTGGCTGCGGCTGCACCTGGCCGGCGCCCGCTTCGCTAAGGTGCCGGCGGTGCTGTACTACTGGCGAGACCGGCCGGATCGGCTCACCCGCACCGGCGAGGCTTACTCGCTGCGCAACTTCCGCCGGCTGAAGATCCACTACCTGCGACAAGGTTTCCTGCGCGGCCGGCCCAACGTCTTGATCTGGGGCGCCGGACGCGGTGGCAAGGCGTGGGGCGTGTCGCTGGCGGAGGCCGGCCTGGCCATCGCCGCGTTCATCGACATCGACCCGAAGAAGATTGGGCGCACCCGCCGCGGCCGGCCGGTGATCGCGCCGGAGGCGCTGCCTCCGCCCGGAGAACTGCCCCTCCTCGTCACCGTCGGCGTCAAGGGTGCCCGCGCGCTGATCCGGGCGGCCCTCGCTCAGCGCGGTTACATCGAGCAGCGCGACTATCTGTGTGTCGCATAGCGGCGCGCGGCAGGAACGCACCCCCGCGAGCGGAAGATCGCTGCATCCAGGCGCGGCGCGTGGCCGCTCAACCGGTGCTCGAGCCGGGGAAGGGAGCAGGGCGATGAAGCGATGGATGGCGGTCGCAGGCGTGATGGCGGTGGCCGGCACGACGCTGGCGGTTCGGGCAGGCGAGGGGCCGAAGCCAGGGCAGACCCCCTACGCCCGGTGGCGCTACGGCCCGCCAGCCGATCCCGGTTACTTCCCGATTGCCGTCTGGCTGCAGGGGCCGCAGAACGCCCGCCGCTACAAAGAAGCGGGCATCAACCTCTACGCCGGCCTCTGGAAGGGACCCACCGAGCAGCAGCTTGCCGACCTGAAGGCGGCCGGGATGCAGGTCATCTGCGACCAGAACGAGGTTGGCCTGAAACACCGCGACGACCCCACCATCGTTGGCTGGATGCACGGCGACGAGCCGGACAATGCGCAGCCGGTCATCGACCCAAACACGGGGCAGCAGACATGGGGTCCTTGCATCCCGCCGGAGCGCATCGTGGCCGACTACAAGCGCCTGCGCGCCGCCGACCCGACGCGGCCGATCCTGCTGAACCTGGGGCAGGGAGTGGCCAACGACGAGTGGCACGGGCGCGGCCCCGGCGCCCACCTGGGCCAGTACGAGACCTACGTTCAAGGCGCCGACATCGTCTCCTTTGACGTGTACCCAATGGCCGGGCTGGAGAAGCCGAACAACGCCGACTACCTTTGGTACGTTGCCAAGGGCGTGGAGCGCCTGGTGCAGTGGACCGGTGGGAAGCGCATCGTGTGGAACTGCCTGGAGTGCACCGGCATCAGCGACCCGAAGAAGAAGGCGACGCCGCATCAGGTGCGCGCCGAGGCATGGATGGCGTTGGTGCGGGGCTCCACCGGGCTGATCTGGTTTGTCCACCGCTTCGCGCCCACCTTCTGCGAGTGGGCGCTGCTGGAAGACCCGGAGATGCTGGCGGCGGTGACGGCGATCAACCGGCAGATCCACGCCCTGGCCCCGGTGCTAAACAGCCCCACCGTGGCGGATGGCGCCACCGTGACCTCCTCTGCCGCCGACGTGCCCATCGGGCACCTGGTGAAGCGACACGGCGGCGCCACCTACCTTTTCACCGTGGCGATGCGCAACGCTCCAACCACCGGCACGTTCCGGGTGCGTGGCCTGCCCGCCCGGGCCAAGGCTGAGGTGATCGGGGAGGACCGGAGCCTGCCGGTGACCAACGGCCGCTTCACCGACGAGTTCAAGCCCTACGACGTGCACCTCTACCGAATCCGGTAAGCGCTCGTAGGGATCCCCCATGCCCGGCGGGCACCCAAGCGGATGGCCCGGGCACTCCGGTCAGTTGCCTGGAAGAGTAGCGGAGCGCCGCAGCAATGCGGCGTCCTAACAGTGTGAAGCCCGATTGCTCGGGCACTCCGGTCAGTTGCCTGGGAGAGTAGCGGAGCGCCGCAGCAATGCGGCGTCCTAACAGTGTGAAGCCCGATTGCTCGGGCACTCCGGCCATCCCTCCTGGAAG
>JAAZEB010000383.1 GCA_012512505.1 Armatimonadota bacterium
ATCCCGCGCAAGGTGGTGACCGGGATCAGCAGCGGCGAGGTGACCGAGATCAAGTCGGGGCTCACCGAGGGTGAATTGGTGGTCACCGCCGTCATCGACCCACAGGCGATGGGCCAAGGCCAGAGCCAGTTCCGCGGCCCGGGCGGCCCCATGGGCGGCATGCCGCGAGGCATGAGAGGAGGCCGGCGCTAGGCATGATCGAGGTTGAGGGGATCCACAAAACCTACCGCATGGGTGACGTGAACGTGCATGCCTTGCGCGGCGTCTCGCTGACTATCAAGGCGGGCGAGTTCGTGGCAATCATGGGGCCTTCTGGCTCCGGCAAGTCCACCTTCATGAACATCCTGGGCTGCCTGGACAAGCCGGACGAGGGGAGCTACCGCCTGGACGGAGTGGACATCGGCTCGCTCGATGACGACGGGCTGGCCGTGATCCGCAACCGCAAGATCGGCTTCGTGTTCCAGACGTTCAACCTGCTGCCGCGTACCACGGCGATACACAACGTGGAGCTACCGATGCTCTACAACGGCACGCCCCGCCGCCGCCGTGAGGAGGTGGCCGCGCGCGCCCTGGAGATCGTCGGGCTGCGCGAGCGGGCGAACCACCACCCTAACGAGCTCTCCGGCGGACAGCAGCAGCGCGTGGCGATCGCCCGGGCCCTCGTCAACGACCCGGTGATCGTTTTGGGAGACGAGCCAACCGGCAACCTCGACACGCGCACCGGCGAGGAGATCATGGTGATCTTCCAGGAGCTGAACCGCCAGGGCAAGACGGTGGTGATCGTCACCCACGAACCAGACATCGCCGCCCACTGCCACCGCATCATCCGCTTCCGCGACGGGCACCTGCTGAGTGACGAGCGGGTGCCGGAGCCGCGTGATGCCGTGGAGGTGCTGAAGCATCTCCCGGCTGAGGACAACGCATGAACGTGCTGGAGAGCATCCGCGTGGCCCTCACGGGCCTGGCGGCAAACAAGCTCCGCTCGCTGCTGACGATGCTCGGCGTGATCATCGGCGTCTCGGCGGTGATTGCCATGGTGGGCATCGGCCAGGGAGCGCAGCAAGAGACCTTGGAGCGCATCCAGTCCTTTGGCACCAACACGCTGATGGTGATGGCTGGTGAGGCCCGCCAGGGTGGGGTGCGGGGCGGGATGGGCAGCTCGGCGACGCTGGTGCCGGAAGACGCGGAGGCGATCGCCCGAATCGGCACGCCGATCAAGGCGGTCTGCCCCGAGGTTGGCCGGGCGGCGCAGGTGAAGTACGGCAACCAGAACACCAACGTCTCCATCGTCGGCTGTGGGGAGAGCTACGCCGACGTGCGCAACCACAAGGTGGCGCGCGGGCGCTTCTTCACCGAGCGAGAGGTTGCCTCGATGCGGCGCGTCTGCACCATCGGCACGGCCACCGCCGCGACGCTGTTCGGCACGCAGAACCCGATCGGCAAGCGGATCCGCATCGCCGGGAGCAGCTTCCTGGTGGTCGGGGTGATGGCCGAGAAGGGCAGCCAGGGCTGGTTCAACCCGGACGACCAGATCTACATTCCCTACACCACGGCGATGCGGCGCGTCTTTGGCATCGACTCGCTGCGCATGATCACCGTTCAGGTGACGGACATCTCGCGCGCCAACCTGGCCACGGAGCGGATCACGCAGGTGCTGCGCCGCCGCCATCGCCTGGGGCCGGGCCGCGAGAACGACTTCAACATCCGCAACCAAGCGGAGTTTGTTGAGGCGGTAGAGGCAACCAGCCGGACTTTCACCCTGTTGCTGGCGGGCATCGCCAGTGTCTCGCTGCTGGTCGGCGGCATCGGGATCATGAACATCATGCTGGTCTCCGTCACCGAGCGCACACGGGAGATCGGTGTCCGCAAGGCGCTGGGAGCGCGCCGGCGTGACGTGCTGTTGCAGTTCATGATTGAGGCGATGGTGCTCAGCATCCTCGGCGGCGTGGTGGGGATCGGCCTTGGGGTGGGTGGCTCGCTGCTGCTGGCCCGCACCGCCGGCTGGACCACGGTGATCGCCCCGCACGCCATTGCGCTCGCCTTCACCTTCTCGGCGGCGGTGGGCGTGTTCTTCGGCATCTACCCGGCGCACAAGGCCTCGCGCCTCAACCCGATTGAGGCGCTGCGGTGGGAGTGATCGGTTCGGGACAAGGGCAAGGCGCTGCCGCCACCCCCGCTGCCCAGGAGTGGTGCGCAGCAAGTTGGAGGGAGGTTCGTGATGCGAGTGCTTGGCAAGGTGATGGCAGTCGTGCTGATGGCAGCGGCGACGGCATGGGCGCAGGCCCCCCGCAGCGATGCCGGCGGTGGCGCTTCCACGCGCGGGGCGCGCAGCCCCAAGTTCCAGCTCATGGATACGGTCCTCTCGCTGGGGGAGCTGACCGAGAGTAAGAAGTGCCCCTTGAGCGCCGCACAGGCCAAGAAGGCGGCCGACCTGGTGAAGGGCCTGCAGCGCAAGCAGAAGCTGACCGACGACGATGCCAAGGCAGCGCTGAAGTCGCTGAAGGTGGGGCTGACCACCCGCCAACTGACGGAGCTTAGCCGCCTCAGCCGCGAGCGGCGCGAGCGGATGATGACGCGCTCCCGCCAGGGCGCCGGGATGGCCGGTGGCAAAGGTGGCCCCGGGATGGCCGGCGGCAAGGGTGGCCCCGGGATGGCCGGCGGCAAGGGTGGCCCCGGGACGGCGGGTCGCTGGGGCGGCATGGCTGGCGGCAAGGGCGGCCCCGGGATGGCTGGTGGCAAGGGCGGCCCCGGGATGGCTGGCGGCAAGGCGGGTACCAACCGGGCGCAGTGGCGCGACTACAACTTCTTCGCGCCGCCCAAGGCAGACAACCCGATGGGGC
>JAAZEB010000384.1 GCA_012512505.1 Armatimonadota bacterium
GCGCCACCAGCTCTTTCACGTTCACGACCGGGGGATCACCGGCCGGTGGCTGGTAGACCGCGTAGCCGAGGAGGCGGTCCTCCTCCCGGCAGACCAGCATCCGGCGGGTTGCCGACGCGCCGGTGGCGAAGGGAGGTACCCCCTCGAGGAGCAGCAGCCCTTGCCACCATGCCTCGGTGCGCGCGGTGCAGAATGCCAGGTGCTGCGCGTAGGCGCGGAAGACCTCCACCAGGGTGGGCAGATCGCCGCTCTGCACCGGTGAGACCCCCACCGGCTCCGGCAGCGCCCCGATCTGGTCGGGCGCGAAGCGATAGGTGCGCTGCTCGCTGCCGTAGTCCCAGCCGAACTTTCGATAGTAGGCGAAAGAGAAGGGCCACAGTGCCGAGGTCGCCAGCCCGGCCGCGGCCATGTGCCGTACCACGGCCGTCATCAACGCGCCGGCGTAGCCCTGCCGGCGGCACTCCGGCAGCGTGGCCACCCCGCCGACGGCGCCGAGGCTCAGGCACCGGCGGCCAACCCACACTGTGGTGGGCAGGCAGGTGCAGGAGGAGACGACGCGGCCGTCCACGGCCACCGTCAGGAATGCCTCCCGGCCGAAGCGCTGCTCCAGGAGGGCATAGCGCTCGCGCCACCACTCGGGCGCCTCGTTAGCGAACGCGGCCGCGGCCACGTCCGCCGCGACCAGCACCTCCTCGGTCGACTTCGGACTGCGGATCACCATCGTTGAACTCTCCCAGCATTCGCTGTCGCACTCTCCCACCGAAGCACCGGGCGCGACGGGGGGTAGCGCGCTGCCAGCTCACCCGGCCTGGTCGGCCCCTGCCGTAAGCGCGCGCACGGCCGCGCCGCAGCGATCCCAGCTCCAGCCCTCCGGCGGGGCGCACTCCAGCATGCCGGGGGCGGTGCAGCCCACCGCGCGGTAGATGCGGCCGAATTCCGCCCAATCGAGCGTGCCGGTGCCTGGGAAGCGGTGTTGGTCGCCACTCCCGTCGTTGTCGTGTAGGTGCATAGTGACCGCGCGCGGCAGCAAGGCGCGCGCCAGCCGGGCTCCCTCGCCGCTGAGGTGGGCGTGGCCGGTATCGAAGCAGATGCCCAGGTAGGGGGATGCGACGGCATCGATGATCTGGAGGAGCTCCTCCGGCCGGCTGCCCGGATAGGCGGGCGGCAGGTTCTCCAGCGCCAGGACCACGCCGGCGGCGCGCGCCACCGGTTCCAACACCCGCAAGCTCTCCAGGGTGTGTGCCAGGCGCTCTTCCTGCCGATCCCCGCACGGCCCGTGCCCGGGGTGGACCACGAAGAAGCGTGCCCCCAGCTCGCCGGCCAGCGCCAGCCCGGCGCGGTGCGTTTCCAGGGTGGCGGCGCGCACGCCCGGGTCGAGGCTGGAAAGGTCCGCCTGCGCGCCGAACTCGGAGTGCAGCGAGCTGACGCGCACCCCTGTCTGGCGCAGGAGGTCTTGCACCTCGCGCACTTGCACCGGGTCGGCCGCGTCGAAGTACTCGCCGTTGCCCAGCAGCCACTCCACGAACTGCACGCCTTGCGCGGCCAGCGCCGGCAAGGCCTCGGCCAAGCGACTTGCCCCCGGCACGTAGGCCGGGTAGACCAACTGCATCAGACTGTTATCCTCTCCTTAAGGCGCGTTGCCGCGGCGCTCCGTTACTCCCCCAGGCAATAGACCGGAGTGCCCGAGCAATCGGGCTTCACACTGTTGGATGCCGCATTGCTGCGGCACTCCGGTACTCTCCCGGGTGATTATCGGAGTGCCCGAGCCATCGGGCCTCACACTGTTGGATGCCGCATTGCTGCGGCACTCCGGTACTCTCCCGGGTGATTATCGGAGTGCCCGAGCCATCGGGCCTCACACTGTTGGATGCCGCATTGCTGCGGCGCTCCGGTGCTCTCCCGGGCAATAGACCGGAGTGCCCGAGCAATCGGGCTTCGATAGTTAGGGAAGCCGCATCGCTGCGGCGCTCCGTTGCTCTCCC
The DNA here is from genome assembly GCA_012512505.1 of Armatimonadota bacterium. Classification (GTDB taxonomy): domain Bacteria; phylum Armatimonadota; class JAAZEB01; order JAAZEB01; family JAAZEB01; genus JAAZEB01. The sequence goes on from JAAZEB010000384.1 coordinate 1,983, forward strand.
AACGGGCCGTCTTAAAACTCGGTGGCGCTGGAAAACTCGAAAGCATCGAGGCGTAGTGCCGGCACCCGGCAGGCCCCGCCCTCGGCCTGCAGCTTCGTTTCGCGCCCGATGGCGGAGACCGTGTCCAGCGCGTCGAGGATCGACTGGGTGAAGCGCAGGTTCTTGACCGGGTGGGCCACCTGCCCGTTCTCAATCCAGAAGGTGCCGTCGCGCGTCATCCCGGTGAACACCGTCTTCACCGGGTGCAGCACGTTGGTGTAGTGGAAGCGCGTCACCAGGATGCCGCGCGGCGTATCGGCGATCATCGCGTCGAGGTCGGCATCGCCGGGGGCCAGGAAGACGTTGCGCGGGAGCGGCCCCCACACGCCGGCGCCCCCGCTGGCGTGCCCGGTCGACTGCTTCCCCTCGCGGTGGGCGGTATACGAATCATAGACCACCGCGTTGGCGTGACCGTTCACGATCATCTCGACGCGCTGCTTGGCGACGCCCTCGGGGTCGAAGGCGGTTGCCAGGCCGGCCGGGTCGAGGCCGTCATCGTAGAGGGTGATTGCCTCGCCGGTGATGCGCTGGCCGAAGCGGTCGTTCATGAAGCTGCGGTGTTCCTGCACGCTGAGGGCGCCCAGCCCCATCCAGCCGAGGAACATCACCATGTCGGCCACCGCGTAGGGCTTGAGGATCACCGGGTAGACGCCGGGGGCCAGGTCGCGCGGGGAAACGCCGCGGGCGCAGGTTTCGGCGGCCTCTTCGGCCACCGCCTCCGGGTCGATGGCGGCGGCATCGCGCGACACCTGGTCGGCATAGCCGAAGCCGCCCGGCTCCTTGTTCATCACCGCCGTCAGCAACGCGGTCGTACTGCTGCCGTAGGCCTCCACGCCGAGGGAGTTGACCACGGCGCGCTCGCTGGTGTGCGTGCTGAAGGCGCCGGAGGCGCTGGCGCCGTAGCGGCCGGCCACCTGCACCACCTTTTCGACGGCGCGCGCCCGCTCCTCCGGGGTGAAGCGCGCCGTGCTCTCGCGCCAGGCGTCCACCGCCGCCAGTGGCGTTGGGCTGGGCAGCGAGACGAAGTCGGGGTTTTCCTCTTGCGCCTCGGCCACGGCGCGGGCACGTTCCGCCAGCCGTCGAATTCCCTCGTCGTCGGTGGCGTTGCTTTCGACGAAGCCAACCTTCTTGCCGATCACGGCGCGAATCGACAGCACCGTGTCGCGCTCGGTGACGTTCTGATGGATCACCGAGCCGGCGTAGCGCGGCAGTGCCTGGTCGCCGCCGCGGAGGGTCACCTCCACCTGATCGGCGCGGGTCATGTCGAGCGCGCGGTGAACGATCTCCAGCGCGGTCTCTCTCCCGAGCATCGCTTCACCCCTTCATCACGCCCACGCGCACGCCGCGGAAGCGTGCCGAGGAGACGCCGTGGCCGACGTGGGCCACCGGGGCGGGCTCCCCCTTGCCACAGTTGGGCAGGCCCCACACGCGCCACTCCCGCTTGCGGGCGATGGCGTCGCAGGCGCGCCAGAACTGGTAGGTGATCCCGGTGTAAGTGGCGTTCTTCAGCAGGCGGCTCAGGCTGCCGTCGCGGATCTCCCAGGCCGCCTCGGTGCCGAACTGGAAGTTGAGGCGCTTGTCGTCGATGCTCCACGACTTGTTGCTGGCGAGGTAGAGGCCCTCCCGCGTGTCGCGGATCATCTCGTCCAGCGACCAATCGCCCGGTTCGAGGTTGATGTTGGTCATGCGGATGAGCGGGATCCGGTTGTCAGTGGTCAGGAAAGAGGTGCCGGCGTAAGAGGCCTCGGTGCCGAAAACGCGGTCCAGCTCAATCGGGTGGCCGCACGACTCATGCACCTGGAGGGCCAGCTGCTGGCCCTCCAGGATGATGTCTGTCTCCCCGGAAGGGCACTGCGGCGCGTCGAGCAGCTCCCCGGCTTCCTGGCCGGCGGTCTCGGCGCCGCGCACCAGATCCAGGCCCTCGATGAACTCGTAGCCGGCGGCGGCGTAGTCACCGCCAAAGGCGGCGGGGTAAGAGCGCACCTGCACCTCGCCGGCCTCGGTGGCCGTCGCCACCACGCCGGCGCCGCTCTCGGTCTTCGTCTGCTCCAGGTAAGAGCCCTCGGTGCTGGCAAACGTCTTCTCCTCGCGGAAGAAGTCCATCGTCGCCTCGGAGACGGTGACGCGCGGGCTGCGGCGCAAGGCGGCATCGGCATCCAGCAGCAGCGCCGTCTTCTCGGCGAGTGGCACCTCAAACGGGTCTTTCTGGCAGGGGCTTTCAAAGCGGCCGCGGGCGGGCTCTACCGGCGCGAGCGACACGTCTGCCTGCTTCACCAGGGCGCTGGCGCGGGCGATGCGCACTGCCAGCTCCGCGACGCGCTCCATCTCCTCGGCATCGATCTGCCGGCTGCTGGCGAAGCCCCAGGCGCCGTCGGCCAGCACGCGCACGCCAAAGCCGGCGCTCTCGCCGCTGGAGACGGCCTCGACGTGGCCGTTCTTCGTCTGGATGTTCTCGGTGGTTCGGCGCACCACACGCACGTCAGCGTACGTGGCGCCCGCCTGCAGCGCCCGCTCCAGGGCTCGTCGAGTGAGATCCTCCATCACGCCCCCCTTGCCCAGTGCCGACCGTGGCCTCCCAGCGCGTGGCCAGTGATCGGCACCTTACCCGGTTATACCCTCTCCGGATGGCCTTTCCTGCTGCCGCCGGGAAAGGAGAGTGCCCGGCCTCCTCGGCGCTGGAGATGCCTCCTATGGCGGCCGGCGGGACGCCGGCGATCCGACCCATTGGCGTCGGAGATGCCTATGGCGGCCGGCGGGACGCCGGCGATCCGACCCATTGGCGTCAGGAGATGCCTCCTACGGCGGCCGGCCTAACACCTAACACCTGACACCTAACACCTAACACCTGACACTTGTCACCTGCCACCTGCCACCTGTCACCTGCCACCGCCGCCGGTGGGGAACGAATCGGGCGCGCACTCGTCCTGAAGAGTAGTGCTTGCTGTAGGACGGCTCGCGTGGAAAGGGTCCATGCCAGAACCCGAGGAGGCCATCGTTCGTCGTGCCCAAGACGGCGACCGGGAAGCGTTCCGAACCCTCTTCGAGCGCTACCGCGATCCGGTGTTCGGCTACGTACGCCGGATGGTGGGCGATCCCGAGCTGGCGGCCGACCTGGCGCAAGACGTGTTCCTGCGCGCCTATCAGGGGCTGCCCCGCCTGAAGGCGCCGGGGGCGTTTCGCGGCTGGCTTTACCAGATCGCCGCGAACCGCGTGCGCGACCACTGGAAAAGCCCGCGCCCGGAGATGCTGAGCCTGGAGGGTGGCGGCGGCGAGGAGGGCGGCGGCGAGCTGGCGGTCGCGGATACCCGGCCGGGCCCGGAGCGCGTGGCGGTGCGCGAGCACCTGCGGCTGGCGGTGAGCCGGGCGGTGGAGAAGCTGGTGCCGGAGCGCCAGGAGGTGGTGCTGCTGCATCACCTGCACGGCCTGGAGGTGCGCGAGATCGCCCGGGCTTTGGGGTTGGCTGAGGGCACGGTGAAGTCACGTTTGGGGCGGGCGCGGGCCGACCTGCGCCGCCACCTGGCCGATTGGATGGAGGAGTCGTGATGGCCAAATCCCGACAGGAGAGCAGCATGGCCCGCTGCGCCCGTGTGCGGGAGTGGCTGCCGGAGTATGACTACGGAGGCCCGGGCGTCTGGCAGCGCTGGCAGGTGGCCCGCCACCTGGGCTGCTGCCCGGAGTGTGCCCGGGAGCTGGCCGGACTGCGGCGCGCGACGGCGCTGTTGACGGCGCTGCCGACAGAGCCTGCCCCGGCCGATATGTGGGCGTCGCTGGAGCGGGAGTTGGCCCGGGTGGAGCGCGCCCCGGCACCGGCGCGCCCTGGCCGGCGAGTGGTGCCGGCACTGGCGGCCGCCGTCGCGGCAGCACTGGCGGTGGGGCTGGGGGTGTGGTATCCCCGACCGGAGCCCGCCGCGCCTCTGCCGGTGGCCTCCTATGTCCGCTCGCACCTGGCGCTGTCGCGGGCGCAGCCGTTCGCGCCGGGCGCCGGGATCGACACGCTGGTGGTGCTTACCGCCGTGGGGGAGGGAAGATGAGCCAGACCCGGCGACGCACCCCCGCGCGCCCCGACGCCGGCGAAGCGGGGCGCCTGCCGCTGTCGGGTGCCTGGTGCTGCGAGGCACCGGCGGTGAGGCAACTCCCGCGGCGGCAGCGCGGCCTTCGCGCGGCGGTATGGCGGCTGCTGTTGGCGACGCTGGCGGTGCTGGGGGCCGTGCTGCCGGCGTCGGCGGCCACCCCGGGGGCCGACTTGCTGAAGCAGGCCTTTCGCAACCCGCGCCGGGTGGCGCACCATGGCACCCTGGAGGTGCGCGTCTTCACGGCCCCCCGCTCGGCCGCCACGGTGCGCGTCGTCTGCGATGGCAAGGGCCGCGAGCGGCGCGAGCACCTCAGCGGCCCCACCCGCGGCCTGACGGTGCTGACCGATGGCCGCGCCATCTGGCAGCGGTTGGCGGCCGACGCGCCCTGGACGCGCGCGCCGGGATCGCTGCCGGATGAGGCTGCCTGGGAGCGCCTGCGGAGCAACTATCAGTTCGTCACGAAGGGGCAGAAGCGCGTGGCGGGGCGGCTGGCGTGGGTGATCGCCCTCAGCCCGCGGCACGCCGGGAACCCTCGGCAGACGCTGTGGGTGGATGCCGCCAACGCCTTGATCCTCCGCTCGGAGTGCTACACTCATGCCGGCAAGCTGGCAATGACGACCGCCTACACGAAGGTGACGCTGGGAGCGCCGGCCACCGGGGCGCTGCGCCTGCCCGCGGCGGCGAGTTCCAGCGCGGCCGCGGAAGAGTGGGTGGCGTGGGACTCTCGCGCTGAGCTGCAGCGCCAACTGGGAACGCCGGTGCCGCTTCCCACCCGCCTGCCGGCCGGCTACCACCCGGTCGGCTACCACCTGCGGCCGTGCCGGCAGGGCGGGCAGCTTCCAGTGGTGCGCTACAGCGATGGCCTCAACCCGCTAACGCTGTTTGTCACCCGCGGGCAAGGGATGGGCCGGGGCGGCGGCCGCGGCTGGGGCATGGGCCGCGGCAAAGGCGGCGGTGGGCTGGGCTGGGGCTGGGGCCGGGGCAAAGGTGGCCCGGGCGCCTGCGTGGTACAGCAGGTGGATGGGCAGCAGGTAGCCCGCACCACTTACGACAACCTGACCTACGTGCTGATCGGCAACCACTCGCCCCAGGGCCTGGAGGCGGCGCTGAAGTCGATTCGATAGTGCCGCCTACCGCTGCCCCGCGAAGTGCCCCGTTTGCCGGTGGATGGTCCCTCAAACCCACCGCACGGTGACGTCGTGCGCGCCTGGCGGCAGTGCGACCTCGGCCCAGACCCGACCGAACTCGCGGCGGATTAGCAGGGCGGCGGGGGCACCGTCGCAGCGCGCGTCCGCCGGCGTGTGCTCTCCACAAGGGATCCGCAGCGTGAAGCCGGCCGGGTAGTCGCACGCGGCTCGGCAGGCAAAGCCAGCCTCGTCCGCCCGCGCCTCCGTGATGCGCCCGCGCGAGCGCGCCGACCACCAGCGCCACAGCTCATCCGGCCCGCACTGCACCGCCCGATAGTGGCGCTCCTCCAGATAGCGCAGCACCTCGTCAATCGCCGCCCGGCACGACGCCTCCTGGGCGATGTAGACCGGGTGGTGGAACCAGTTCACCGTCAGGTGGTAGCGCGCCGCGAGGTCGAGCAGGGTGTGCATCTCGGCGAAGGGGCGCTCATCGCTGCCGGGCAGGTAGCCCATCTCGTAGGCGACGACCGGCTGCTCGAGGAAGTCGAGGCGGCGGTTGCCATCGCGCCAGTCGCTGTAGAACCAGTACGGGTAGCTGGTGCCGAAGGAGAAGCCGTAGGTGTTGATCGGGTTCAGCGGCGGCGAGCCCCGGTGGATGCGCGAGTTGTCGGCTTTGCTGCCCTCGGCGGCCATCCAGACGGCCGGCTCGTGCCAGCCGGTCCAGCGGCACCAGTGGTTGACGGTGGTGATCGGGTCTTTGCCGAAGGTCTCGCGGTAAAGTTGCGCCTGGGCGGCCACGTCGTCGCGGGTGAAGCCGCACGGGTGGGGGAAGTCGTCAATGAAGTTGTAGTGGAGGGAGCACTCGTGGCCGTTGGCCTCGATGTGGGCGAACTCCGCCGGCGAGAGGCCGAACTTGCCCCGCAGCGGCATGAGGTTGACGTGATAGGGCAGGCCGCGGCTCTTCATCCAGTCGGAGGCGGCGACCGCCACACCGGGGGTTGCCTCGTCGTCGCCGCCCCAGTAGAGGAGCAGGTCGGCCGGGCGGCCATCGAGCGGCGGGATCGGGGCAAGGGCGGGATGGGGGCGCGTGGCCAGCAGGTTGCCCAGGAGGAAAAGGATCTCGTCGGCGTAGGGCACGCGCGGGTCGTTGGTGCCGAGGGTGCGGGCGTCGCTGAAGCGGTGGTAGCCGTCGCCGTCGTAGTCGGCGTCAATGGGGCGCCCCTGCTGCAGGGCCCAGATCGTTTGCGGCAGGTTGAACCCGAAGTAGTAGGCGGCGCCCTGACCCAGCGGGCGGGCGGTGATCGCCGCGCCGGCCTCGGCACCCCAGAGGTTGTAGAGGCGGGCGAGCTCCTCGGCCGCTTCCGGCTGCAGGGCCAGGGCGTCGCCCAGGATGATCAGGCGCTGCTCCGGGCACACCGGCGAGTGAACGTCGGTGGTGAGCGGGTGCTCGCACAGCTCAAAGAAGGCGCTCTGGCAGAAGTCGTCGCCCGGGCGCCGCAGGCGGGTGCGCGCCCGGCAGCCGAAGAGGTCCTCCAGGCCGGCGGTCATGAAGCCGATCAGGAGGCCGCCTCCCTCTACCCAGGCACGCAGCGCCGCCGCGGCGCCGGTGGGGAGCTGGCCGGCCTCCAGGTCGCCGACGATCAACGCGGAGAAGCGCGCCAGGCCCGCCGGATCGGCCAGCACCGCGCGCCCGACCGGCTCGGCGGTGAGGCCAAGCCGGTCGAGGATCTCCTCGATGTAGCGGTACCAATAGTTGCGGCCGGCGCGGTTGGCCGCCTGCCGCAGGTCGTCATCGTAGCAGTAGGCGATCCGCAGTTCCATCGCGCGCTCCTCTCCCCGGGGCAAGGGGCGGCCCTCCCCGCCCGGGCCGTGGTTAGGTCCTGGCGCTACACGCGGGCGATCGCCGGGTCATCGAGGCGAACGCGCCGGCCCTCGCGGGAAGAGACGTAGGTGGCCAGCACCATGCGCAGGGAGATGCGTGCCTCCGCGGCGGTGCAGATCGGCGGGCGCTGCCCCTGGAGGAAGCGCGCCAGAGGCTCTGCCAGGCCGGCGATCCGGTGGCCATGCCCCGGCGGCGAGGGGATCTCGCTGCAGGTCCAGGTGCCACTCTCCACGGTGTACCACTTCAGGCCGCAGGCGCCCTCGGGGCGGGGCCAGCCGCAGCTCGGACCATCGCCGTAGCACTGGATGATGGTGCCCTTCTCGGCCACCACCTCGGTGGTGTTCTCGTGCGCCACGCAGGTGAAGGAGCAGTCCACCTCGGCCAGCGGGCCGCCCGGGTAGCGGAACACGGCGATGCCGTTGTCGTTGGGCACGCGCGGGTCGAAGAGCGTCTCGACCTCGGCGGTCACCGTCTCCGGCTCGCCCAGCAGCCAGTGGATGAAGTCGATCGGGTGGGAAGAGTCATCGGCCCAGATGTCGCGGTTGTACTGGGGGTTGTTGTGCCAGGTGTCGGCGAAGCCGTTCCAAAGGTGGGTGCTGAGACTGTGCCGGCGGCGCACGATGAACAGCTTCCCCAGCACGCCGCTTTCGATCAGCTCCTTGATCTGCAGGTTCTGGGGATCGGTGCGCATCTGCCAGGCGACGGTGAAGGGAACGCCGGCACGTTCGACGGCGGTCACGATCCGGTCGGCGTCGGCCAGCGTCAGCGCCAGCGGCTTCTGGACAATGATCGCTTTGCCGGCCGCGGCCGCCTGCTCCACCAGGTCGGCGTGCAGCGAGGTTTCAGAGGCCACCACGACGGCTTGCACGTCGGCATCGGCAAGCAGGGCGGAGACGGTTGGGAAGGGGCGGAAAGCGAAGCTCTCGGCGTTCTGCCGCAGGCGGTCGGCATCGTGATCCCAGCCGGCCACCACGGAGACGCCCAGATCCGGGCGCTCGCGCCACTGAGTGCAGTACGCGTTCACGTGCCCGTGCGCGAAGCCGAGCACTCCTACCCTGATAGCCATGGTTGCACCGAGTCCTTTCATTGGGTACCGCTCACTGGGTACCGCTAACTTCCGGGTGCGGCCGGTGATCTCCTGGGGGCAAATGCGGCGGGCGATGCGTGGGCCGAGGGACGCCGGCAGGGCTCGCCGCGCCGGCCGCGAAGAGAGAGCGTGGCGTGGGAGGCCAGGAAGTATGGTAATCAGTGAGACGAGGATGCGGTTGGCGCCGGAAACGCGCGAGCGGGCATGGCGGGCGCTGACCGGTGAGTGGGGCCGGGCCCTGGAAATGCTGCCGGTTACCCTGGACACGGAGCCGGACCTGGAGGCGCTGTCGCCGGTGATGCGCTGCGCGCGCGCCGTGCAGCTCATCGCGGCGCACGCGCCGATTCGCATCCTGCCACACCAGCCGATCGTGGGGGCCGCCACGCTGCGCGCCGCCACCTGGCACCAGGTGCCCGTCTTCCTCGAGGGGAAGCCGGTCTTCTCCTCGGTTAGTCACCTCACCGCCGGCTTCGACCACGCGCTCGCTGTCGGCTACCGGGGCCTGCGCGCCCAGATCGACGAGCGCCTGTCGCGCGGCGACCTGGCGCCCGAGCAAGTCGAGTTTCTCCAGGCGATGCGGCTTTGCCTCGAAGCGGCCGGCGTGTGGCACCGGCGCTACCTGGAGGCGCTGGATGACCGGATTGCCCATTCCGAGGGGGAGGAGCGCCGGCGCTACGAGGCAGTGCGCGCTGGCCTGGAGCGCGTGCCTGAGGAGCCGCCGACCACCTTCCGCGAGGCGGTGCAGTCGCTCTGGATGATGTTCTGCTTCCAGCGCCTGTGTGGCAACTGGCCGGGAATCGGGCGCGTCGACCAGATGCTGGGCCCCTACCTGCGCCGCGACCTGGACGCGGGCCGCATTACCCTCGACGAAGCGCGCGAGTTGCTGGCGGCGTTCTGGATCAACGGGTGCGACTGGGTGGGCGCCGTGGAGTGGGGCAGCGGCTCCGGCGACGGCCAGTACTACCAGAACGTGGTCTTGGGTGGCATCGGCGCCGACGGCAACGAGGTGACCAACGAGGTCACCTACCTGATCCTCGACGTGGTGGAGGAGCTGCGCATCGCCGAGTTCCCGATCGCGGTGCGGATCGGGGCGCGCACCCCGGAGCGGTTGCTGCGCCGCGTTGCCGAGGTGATGCGCGTCGGCAACGGCATCCTGGCGGTCTACAACGAGGAGCTGGTGATCCGCGCCCTGGTGCGCTTCGGCTACCCGGAGCGGGAGGCGCGCCGCTTCGCCAACGACGGCTGCTGGGAGGTGCAGATCCCGGGCGAGACCTGCTTCGGCTACTGGCCGTTCGACGTGCTGCAGCTTCTGCAGGAAGCAATCGGCGTGCGCGGCGAGGGTCCGATCCACGACTTCCCTGACTTTGAGAGCCTCTATGCCGCTTTCCGCGCCCGCCTGGCCGCCTACATGGAGGAGTTTCACCGCATCGCCGACGGCCACGGCGCCGGCAACCACGTGCCCACGCCGCTGATCTCGCTGCTGGTGAAGGACTGCATCGAGCGCGGGCGCGGCTATTACGACCGTGGCGCCCGCTATAACGTGCTGGCACCCCACCCGGGCGGCATCCCGGACACCGGCAACTGCCTGGTCGCCATCAAGCGCCTGGTGTACGACGAGCGGCGGATGACCTACCCGGAGCTGGCGGCGCTGCTGCGCGCCAATTGGGAAGGGTTCGAGCCGCTGCGCCGGCAGGTGTTGGCAGAGTCGCCCCGTTACGGCAACGACGACCCCGAGGCGGACGCGATGACCAAGCGCGTGCTCGACGACTTCCTGGTGGAGGCGGAGCGGGTGCGGGAGCGCAACGGGGTGCTGCGGCCGGCCGGGGTTAGCACCTTCGGGCGCGAGATCACCTGGCGCGGCGAGCGCGGGGCAACCGCCGACGGCCACCTGGCGGGCGAAATCCTGGCCACCAACTTCTCGCCCACGCCGGGCAGCGACCGCAAGGGGCCCACGGCGGTGATCCGCTCGCTGTGCGCGATGGACCTGGTACGCCTGCCGAACGGCACGGCGCTGGAGCTGAAGGTGCTGCCGACGAGCGTGGAGGGGGAGACGGGTCTGGCGGCGCTGGTGGCGCTGCTGCGCAGCTTCGTGGCGCTGGGCGGTTTCTTCATGCAGGTAGACGTGGTCTCCTCGGAGCTGCTGCGGGCGGCGCAAGCGCACCCAGAACAGTACGCCAACCTGGCGGTGCGCGTCTCCGGCTGGTCGGCCCGCTTCGTTACCCTGAACGCCGAGTGGCAGGCGATGATCATCCAGCGCACCGAGCAGGCCGCCGCGCGGTGAGGGCACACCCTTCCGAGCGCCCGGCCGGGCGGGGGGTTAGGTCAGGTGGCCCTAATGAACCACCCTGATCGAAGGAACAAGCCGTCTAAAGCCGGCTCTGAGGTCCTGCTATGGGCGTGAGGCATCGGCTCCCCAGCGTCTTTCAGGGCGCTTGTCCCTTGGACCAGGGGCGTCGTTGACGGCGCCCCGCGCCAGCGCCCCGCTGCTACCGTGGAGGTGAGGATGATGCTGTCGTGCAACCGATCCGGCCCCTCCGTTGCGTCTGGCACCCGGAGAGTGGCCCGGCAAGGCTGGCTGCCGGCCGGCGGGTGGCTTGCCGCCGCCATTCTGCTGGGCGTCAGCGTGGCGTGTGGCGCCGCCGAGATGCCGCTGCGGCCGTTCTCCTATCAGGAGGGGTTCGAGGGAGATGCGCCAGCGGTGGCCCAGTGGGCCAGTAACGGTGAGAGCGAGGTCCACTTCCTGGGGCCGACCGAAGAGCAGGCGTTCACCGGGAAGCGCTCGCTGAAACTGGATGTGACGCTCAAGAGCGGCAGCTACCACTATTGGGGCGTGCCGGTGCCGGTTCCCTGCCTGGGCAAGCTGCGCCTCTCGGCGCGGGTGCGCCTGGTGGAGGGGAACACCGCCACCGTGGGCTTTGGCGCCAACTACCTCTTCCCACCGTCGCGCCACTCCGGGTGCGCGCCGGTAGAGAGTGGGAACGCCCCGGCGCCGGAGTGGAAGCTCGTCGAGTGCGACCTGGTGGCGACGGCCAGCGCGGTGGCAGACGCCGTGATGGCAACCCACACGGGCACCGCGCAAGGTGAGGATGTGACCCCTCGCCTGGACCGCTGGGCGATCTTCATCACCGGGAGCGCGGGGCAGCGGGCCACGCTTTACCTGGACGACATCCGCATCGAGGGCGAGGTTCCCGACGACGCCACGGTGGCCGCGCTGACCCGTGAGCGGTGGGAGAAGGGGCAGGAGCGTTTCCGTAAGCGCGTAGCGGGTTGGCAGAGCGCGGTGGCGGAGGCCGAGCGCGAGGCGCTGCCGGACGGGGAGCTTTCCCCCTGGCTGCGCGACGCCGTGGCGCGCACGCGCGCGACCGCATCAGAGGCACGGGCGCTGATTGAGGAGGCGGCAGCACAGGGGCACGCCACGCGCGTGGAGGTGAACACCATTGAGACGGCGATGCAGGCGCTCCGCCATGCCCCGGAGGCGCTGCGCGCCGTGGCCGAGGGCGAGGCCACTGGTCAGGCATACCTCCTCTACACGCCGCGCGCCATCACCAACGACCGCCTGCGCACCGATCTGTTCCCGGTGCCGGCGCCGGTGGGCCAGGCGCTGGTCCTCTCCGGGTGCCCGGGGGAGTACGAGTCGGCCACCGCCGCCGTCTTCGCGCTGCAGGAGGTACGCGGGTTGCGCGTCTCGGCCACGGCGCTGCGGGGCCCCGGCGGCACGATCCCGGCCAGCGCCGTGGATATTCGGGTGGTGAAGTGCTGGTTCCAGGCCGGCCAGGAGATCTGGGACCTCAAGCACAAGACGTTGGTGCCGGAGCTCTTGCTGAAGGATGACGCGCTGGTGCGGGTGGATCCGGAGAAGGGCGAGAACTACCTGCGCAGCACGGCGCCAGACGGCACGCAGACCTACCTCCTCTGCAGTGGCCCCACCAGCGAGCACCTGGCAGCGGTACGCCCCATTGACGCCCGCCGGCTGCAGCCGGTAGATGTGGCCGCGCGCACCCTGAAGCAGTTCTGGTTCACGCTGCGCATCCCCGAGCGAGCAAAGCCGGGCGTCTACACCGGGGCGGTGCGTTTTCAGGCGGGCCGGGGCCGGCGCGAGCTTCCCTTGCGGGTGACCGTGCACCCCTTCTCGCTGGCGCCGTCACGCCTGCGCTACTCGATCTACTACCGGGGCGTCCTCTCCCCGGATGGCAAGCCGAAGATCACCTCCGAGGGGAAGTCGGAGGCGCAGTATCGCGCCGAGTTGGCGGACATGAAGGCGCACGGCGTGCTCTACCCCACGAACTACCAGGGGATCGATGAAGTAGGGTCGGCCCCCCCTTCCCCCCCAAGGTTGGGGGGGGCAGGGGGGGCGGCCACGCGCCGGCTGCGGCGGATGCTGGAGATCCGGCGCCAGGTGGGGCTGCCGGGGGGGCCGTTCTACAACCTGGGCTACGGCACCGGCGCGGCCACCGACGAGAAGGGCCTGGCGGAGCTGAAGGAGGGCGTGCGCCGGTGGCTGGCGTTGCTGAAGCCGTTTGGCTACGATGAGGTCTACTTCTACGGGGCGGACGAGGCAACGGGAGAGCGCTTGATTGCTCAGCGCGCGGCCTGGCGCGCGGTGCAGGAGGCCGGCGGCAAGAGCTTCGTGGCCGGCTATCACGGCATGTTCGAGGCGATGGGCAGCTTGCTGAACTGCGCCGTGCTGGCCGGCAAGCCGGATCCCGAGGAGGCGCTGAAGTGGCATAGCGTTCGCTCGCACGTCTTCTGCTACGCTTATCCCCAGGTGGGCAACGAGGAGCCGGAGACCTACCGACGCAACTTCGGCCTCGTCCTCTGGAAGGCTGGCTTCGACGGCGCCATGGATTACGCCTACCAGCACGCCTTTGGGCACGTCTGGAACGACTTTGACGATCAGACCTACCGCGACCACAACTTCACCTACCCAACGGTGAATGGCGTGGTGGGCACCCTCCAGTGGGAGGGGTTCCGCGAGGCGGTGGATGATGTGCGCTACGTGACGACGCTGGAGCGCGCCATCGCGCGGGCGCCAGCCGCGCGGCAGGCCGAGGCGCAGGAGGCGCGCCGCTGGCTGGATGCCCTGGATCCGGAGACCGCCGACCTCGACCAGACGCGCGCGGCGATGGTGGAGTGGATCACGCGGCTGCAGGCGCCCCGGGCGCGGTAGCACGGTAACAACAAAGGCCCCGGCGGCTGCCGCCGGGGCCTTTGTTGCTTGTGGAGCATTCCTCGTGGTCAGCGCGGCTCCGAGCGATGTAACGCGGCGCCGTAAGGCGAATACCCAGGGTTTCCCGTGGCCGCGCGCCGGCCCGGCGTGGATCCAAGGGGCGAAGGTTGGGCGAAGGTTCTGTCATCTCGAAGCGGTGTTCCAGAAGGGGGCAGACCATGCGACACACGAGGCGAGTGCGGTTGCGCAAGGTTCAGATCGGCCTGCTGGTGGCAGCCATTTCCGCCCCCGTCACGGGGATCTGCTGCCTCGCACTCCTGCTTACCACTGCGGGTGTGGCAAAGGCGGCGCCAGCACAGGACTCGTTCCAGGAGCAGTTCATCGGTGAGTGGAAGGCCCTAGCCCGGGAGAACCGCCTGGAACTCATTGCCGTGTTGCCGAACTACCCTCCTCTCGATCTTCCCCCGACGCTGGCCACCCAAGGAGGCGCCTGGACGGACAGGGCGGATTACCTGGCGATCAAGTGGAGAGTGAGTTGGCGTGTTTCTCACGGGCATCTGCTATTAGGTCCTCAGTACAGCGATTCCCATAAGTTGACCCCGCATCCCAGAGCGGCGTTCCCGCGCCACAGGGGAGCGGACTGTCATCCCTCCCTCTGCACGAACTGGAGAAGCGCGCGTTGGCCTTCTTTGAGAGCCTGACACCCGAGCAGCGCGCAGCCATCGCCAGGGATGGTTCGCTACCGCTGGCGGCCTTGTCCGCAACCCAGTTTGAGCAGATGAAACACGCCATCCCTGGCCCGCTATCGCCGCGCGCGAAAACTATGGGGCCGGAGACGCCTGGCTACGTTCGCTTCCTCTTCGTGCCTTCACTCTTTCTGTTCTCAAATGGAACAGTATTCGGCGTCGCCTTCGGCCAGAGAACGAGTAGGGGAAACGTAGGGTACAGCCCCGCAGATGCCCAACCGGCACCACGTCCCCAGGCCGGTGATCCGCGTGGGGCGCCCATAGAGATCGCCCAACCACAAATGCCAATGGCCAAGTTCATCCGGGCCGTGGCTGCCGCGTCCTACGTTCAAAAGGAGGTGACGGTTGATCCCAGGTTAGAGAAGGACCCACGCCTCGTCTATGTTTCGGCAGCACAGGTTCCCCTGGGGCCTGCACAGGACTTTGTGGGCAAGGCACTACGCGGCCAGATCAGGGTACAGGGGCCCTCATGCCACGTGCGCTATCTTGGGGATCTGCCATCCGAGGCCAATGCGCCAGGCAGCATTGCCCTGGCAACACGAGCCCTTCGCGTGTTGGACGGCCTTTCCCTGAAGCCATCGTCGCGTTTCTCTACCCAGGAGATGCAGCGGCTCATTCAGATGTGTCCCCAGATACTGGAGGCGGGCCGTCCGCTGTTTCGGGTCGAGCTGCCGGCAGAAACATGGTCAGCCATCGAGGCGCTGGATCCCAAACTCCGTGAGCTGGGCCGGCACCCAAAGGCAGCCATCGCGTGTCACTACTCCATCACGGCGCAGCCGGTAGCGGTCCTGGAGGAGCCGCCCCAACCTGGAGACAAGGGAAGAACAGTGGGGCTAGGTCTGATCACGTTGAACCTCCCTCCTGGGCCGCCAGTTGACTCCCTGGCGGGTGAACCGCTGCCAGTTCCTTAGCCTCCTCCCGGGGTTTCCTCGCCGGGGTGATCGAGTTCTGCAGGGGCCGGCTGGGCTGGGCGCGAAGGAGAGGGCGGCTGCCTGATGGAGAGGCAGGCGAGAGGAGCAGAGATGACCGGTGCAGAGCTGTTCGCGGCGGAGTTGCGGCGGCAGGGGGTGTCGTGGATCAGCACCCTGTGCGGCAACGGGCTGAACTCGATCCTGGCGGGGTGCCGGCGGGCCGGTATCCGGTTGGTGGACACGCGCAACGAGCAGGCGGCCGCCTACATGGCGGAGGGCTGGGGTCGGCTCACCCGGCAGGTGGGCGTCTGTGCCGTGAGCAGCGGCGTGGCCCATGCCAACGCGCTCACCGGGGTGCTGAACGCCCACTTCGATGGCGCCCCGATGCTGCTGGTCACCGGCGCTGGTCCAGTTCGCACCGCCGGCAGCGGCCACTTCCAGGACCTGGACCACGTTGCCCTGGCGGCGCCCCTGTGCAAGTACGCCCGCCAGATCGACGTGCCGGAGCGCATCCCGGAGTTCGTGGCCCAGGCGTTCGCCGCGGCGCTTTCCGGCCGGCCCGGCCCGGTTCATCTCACCTTCCCGATGGATGTGCAAGACGCCGTGGTGGACGAGGCGCGCCTGCCACGGCCTGCCGCGCCGGCAGCCTGCACCCGGATGGCGCCGGAGCCGGGGCTGCTGGCAGAAGCGGGGGCGCTGCTGGCGCGGGCCGAGCGGCCGCTGATCGTGGCCGGCAGCGGTGCCTACTACGCCGACGCGGCGGCGGCGCTGGAGCGCTTCGTGGCTGCCCACGACGTGCCGGTGGCGGTGCCGATCTGGGACCGGGGCGCCGTGCCGCACGCCCTCCCTCAGTTCATGGGAGTGCTGGGCGCCGCCAGCGGCGGGCCGCGCCTCCTTGCCGATGCCGACCTGCTGCTGCTGCTCGGCGCCGCTTGCGACTACCGCGTCGGCGGCTTGCAGCCTCCCGCCGTCTCCCCCGACGCCCGCATCCTCCGCGTCGATGTGGATCCCACGCGGCTGCACACCGGGCCGGCCGACCTGGCGATCCCCGCCGACCCGCGCTCCTTCCTGGAGGCGCTGGAGCCCATCTCTCTTCCGCGCTATGATGCCTGGCTGGCCGAGGCCCAGCGCCGCCGCCGGGAGTTCCGCGCGCGCGTGGCCGCCGCCGCCCCGCGGGAACGCCTGCACGCCGTTCACATCCTCGAGGCGCTGCAAGAGACGCTCAGCGAGGATGCCGTCTTCCTGATCGATGGCGGCAGCATCGGCCAGTGGTACCACCAGCTCCTCTGCGACCGCTATCCCGGCCATAACCTCACCTGCGGGGCGAGCGCCGTCATCGGCTACGGGATCCCCGGGGCGATGGCGGCCCGCCTGGCTTATCCGGACCGGCCGGTGGTGCTCCTCTCCGGCGATGGCTCGATGACTTTCACCCTGGCGGAGCTGGAGTGTGCCGCCCGGCAGCGGCTGCCGTTCGTGGCGATTGTAGCCGATGACCAGGCCTGGGGGATCGTGGCGGTGGCGCACCAGGAGGTGTATGGCGAGCCCCTGGCCAGCCGGCTGGGGCCGCTGCGCTTTGATCTGGTGGCCGAGGGGTTCGGGGCCCGCGGCGTGCGCGTCTCCCGGCCCGAGGAGATTGCCCCCGCCATCCGGGAAGCGCTCAGCGCCGACCTCCCCACCGTGATCCACGTTCCGATCGCCGGCGGCTTCCCCAGCGCCGGTTAGGACGTGCCGGCCACCAACCATACCCACTGTGACTGGCCGCCGGGAGCCCACCAGGCTCCCGGCGGCCGCGCGGGGGGTGCCCTGTCTGCTCGTTGGCAAAGCGTGGGGGGCCGGCCAGAGGCCGGCGATCCGGCCGCTGACGCCGGGGCGTGACCCCGATTCCTGAACTTTTTTGCGACCGCGGCCGGCACTTCCCTTTTGGTCTGCCCTGTGCTATACTACGGGTGACTTGGCTCTATGGGGCCTGGGCTGCCACCGTTCGCTGGGGAAGCTTCTCTCCTTTGCCCCATCGGCTGCCTGGTACCCCAATCCGAGGCCTCGAGGAGAAGAGAGTGAACACCACGATCGTCGATGTGATTGGCCGTCAGATACTTGATTCGCGCGGTAACCCCACTGTTGAGGCGGAGATCTTCCTGGAGGGCGGTATCAGCGCGCGCGCGGCGGTGCCATCGGGTGCCTCCACCGGGGTACACGAGGCGGTTGAGCTGCGCGACGGCGACAAGGGCCGCTACCTGGGCAAGGGCGTCCGGAAAGCGGTAGACAACATCAACGATGTGATCGGGCCGGAGTTGGTCGAGAACGAGATGGACGCCACCGACCAGATCGCCATCGATGACCTGATGGTCGAGCTGGACGGCACGCAGAACAAGGGCAAACTGGGCGCCAACGCGATTCTGGCCGTCTCGCTCGCCGCGGCGCACGCGGCTGCCCGGGCACTCAACCTTCCCCTCTACCGCTACATCGGTGGCGTCAGCGCCCGCCAGCTTCCGGTGCCGATGATGAACATCATCAACGGCGGCGCGCACGCCGACAACAAGCTCGACTTCCAGGAGTTCATGATCATGCCGGTGGGCGCGCCCAGCTTCGCCGAGGGGCTGCGCATGAGCGTGGAGGTGTTCCACACCCTGAAGTCGGTGCTCAAGGCCAAGGGCTGGAGCACGGCCGTTGGCGACGAGGGCGGCTTCGCCCCCCAGATCAACTCCACCGAGGAAGCCCTCGCCACGATCACCAGCGCCATTGAGAAGGCCGGCTACACCCCCGGCAGCGACTTCTTCCTGGCGATGGATGCCGCCACCTCCGAGCTTTACAAGGACGGCGTCTACCACTTCGAGGGAGAGGGCGTGACCCGCACCCGCGAGCAGATGGTGGACCTCTTCCGCGGCCTGGTGGAGCGCTACCCGATCCGGAGCATCGAGGATGGGATGGCCGAGGACGACTGGGAAGGCTGGAAGATGCTGACCGAGGCGCTGGGCGAGCGCGTCCAGCTCGTCGGCGACGACCTGTTCGTCACCAACACCGAGCGCCTGCGGCGGGGAATCCAGGAAGGCGTCGCCAACTCGATCTTGATCAAGGTGAACCAGATCGGCACCCTGACCGAGACGCTGCAGGCGATTGAGATGGCCAAGCGCGCCGGCTACACGGCCGTCATCTCCCACCGCTCCGGCGAGACGGAAGACGCCACCATCGCCGACATCGCCGTTGCCACCAACGCGGGCCAGATCAAGACCGGCGCTCCCTCCCGCACCGACCGGGTTGCCAAGTACAACCAGCTTCTGCGCATCGAGGAGCAGTTGGACGACCTAGCGCAGTACCTCGGCCAGACCGTGTTCTACAACCTCAAGCGTTGACCGAGGCTGGCGGTTGAACTGACGTTTGCGTGAGCGGCACCCCGCAACGGGTGCCGCTCACGGCGGTCCCGCACGCGGTCGGCCGCCGTGCCCGACCGCAGCCGTAACGCCGGCCGAAGGGAAAAGGGAAGCGCCGGTCTCCCGTTCCCGGCATCCCAGCTACTACCATGCGTCGCACCAAAATTGTTTGCACCATCGGCCCGGCCTCGGACAGCCCCGAGGTGTTGGAGCAGCTCATTGCCGCCGGGATGGATGTGGCTCGGCTGAACTTCTCCCACGGCACCCACGAGGAGCACGCGCGCCGAATCCGCATCATCCGCGAGCTGTCGGAGCGCCTCGGCAAGCCGGTCGCTATTCTGCAGGACCTCTCCGGTCCGAAGCTGCGCATCGGCGCGATGGCCCGCGAGGTGTTCCTCACCCCGGGGCAGCCGTTCCGGCTGACCACCCGTGACATCATCGGCAACGAGCGGGAGGTGTCGATCCCCTTGGAAACGCTGCCGCGCTGCCTGGAGCCGGGCAACCGGCTCTACCTCAACGACGGGATCATCGAGCTGTTGGTCACCGCTACCAGCGACACGGAGATCGAGACCGTGGTGCGCGCCGGGGGGCCGCTGAACAGCCACAAGGGACTCAGCATCCCGGACGTCTCCATCGACGTGGCGCCGGTGACCCCGAAGGACCTGGACGACCTCGACTTTGGCATCCGCGAGGGGGTGGATTGGGTGGCGGCCTCCTTCGTCCGCGCGGCAACCGACCTGGCACCGCTGCGGGAGCGGATGATGGAGCGCGGCGCGCGGATCCCGATCCTTGCCAAGATCGAGAAGCACGAGGCGGTGAGCAACCTCACCGGGATCCTCGACGTGGCCGACGGCGCCATGGTGGCGCGCGGCGACCTGGGCATTGAGGTCTCCATTGACCAGGTGCCCTTGATCCAGAAGAACATCATCGCCCGCTGCAACGTGCTGGCAAAGCCGGTGATCACCGCCACCGAGATGCTCGACTCGATGCACGACCGGCCGCGCCCCACGCGCGCCGAGGTGACCGACGTGGCCAACGCCATCTTCGATGGCACCGACTGCGTGATGCTCTCGCGCGAGACCGCCACCGGCCGGTTCCCGGTGGAGGCGGTGCGAATGATGGACCGCATCGCCGTGCGCACCGAAAGCTCGATGCGCTACCAGCAGCAACTGCGCGACCGACCGAACACCCGCGCGCAGAACGTCACCGATGCCGTGGGCGAAGCCGTGCGCGACATGGCGAACGACCTGAACGTGGCCGCGGTGGTGCCGGCCACCACCTCCGGTTACACGGCGCGCATTATGGCGAAATACCGCCCCCTCTGTCCGATTATTGCTGTTTCGCACCGGCCGGAGACGGTGCGCCGGCTGGCGCTGACCTGGGGCACGCTCCCGATGTTGTCGGGCCCCGTGCATAGCACCGACGAGATGCTCCGAGAGGCGATCGCGAGCGCGTTGCAGAGCGGCCTGGTGAAGAATGGCGACTTGGTGATCATCTCCGCGGGGGTGCCGGCCGCTACCGCGGGTCAAACGAACCTGATCAAGGTGGAGAGGGTGGGGTCGTCTGGTGAAGCGGCCACCTGAGCGGGGAGTTGAGCCGCTGTTGGTGCGGCGGCACGTTCGGCGCAAGCGCCACTCCGGCCTGGAGCGGTTTATGCGGGCGCTAAAGCGGGCCGTTCTCTGCGTGGCCGCGGTGCTGATGCTTGGCTACCTCGGGGTGGTGGCGCTGCGTCCTTTCCTGCTCGACCGGGAGGCGCGGGCTGAGGTGCGGCGGTTGAAGGCTGCCGTGGCCGCCGCCGAGGCGGCCAATGAAGCGCTGCGGCAGCGTATCCCGCTGCTGAAGACCGAGAAAGGGATCGAGGTGGAGGCGCGCCGGCATGGGTGGGTTCGCCCCGGCGAGGTGTTGATCCAGACCTCGGAGCCACCACCGCCACCGCCGCCGCCGGCGAAGGCCGGCAAGCCGCAGCCGACCCCGGCGCTGGGAGCGGTAGGGTCGGGCGAAGGGCTGCTGCACCGCTTCCTGGATTGGCTGGCGGAGGTGCTGGGGTGTCGCCACCGGCCCGCGCCCGCGCCTGCCAGGTAGGTGGCTGCCCGCGGGCAAGCCGCTTCGATGCCAACGATGAGCGATAGGTACTTCCAGAGCCGCTACCGGGCGCACAAATACTGGGGGCGCCGACCGTGGTACGCCGTGCGTGCCTTGATCGAGCGCCACTCCGCGCCGGGAGAGGTGGTCCTGGATTCCTTCTGCGGCAGCGGCACCACCCTGGTGGAGGCGCTGGCAACTGGCCGCCGTGCCGTTGGGGTGGACCTGAACCCGATGGCGGAGTTCATCACCCGGGTGACGGTGACGCCGGCAGATACCCGCGCTCTGGAGCGTGCCTTCACTCGTCTGCGCGACCGGGTGGAGGGCGACATCCACGCCCTCTACGCGCAGGATCCCGATACGATCACCCCCCGGCACTGGTATCCCACCGACGTGCTGCCGGTCTCGCGCTTCGGCGTGATGTTGAAAGACGCGGGGATGACCGTGGCCGACCTCTTCTCGCCGCGCAACCTGGCGGCCACGGCGCTGCTGTGGGATGCCATCCAGTGCCTGGAGTGCGGCCCGACCACGCGCGACCTGCTGCGCTTTAGCTTCACCGCGGCGTTGGCGCAGTTCACCAAGATGATCCGCACCAAGAAGGATGGCACCGGCTGGTGGGTGAACGCCTACCGCATCCCTCGCAGCTACCGTGAGAACAACGTGTGGCACTCGTTCGAGAACAAGCTGCGCGTGGTGGTGCGGATGAAGGAGGAGACCAACGCCCTCCTCGGCCCAGTGAGCATCGCCACCCCGGATGCCCCCGACCCGGACGCCTCCTGCACCCTGCGGCTGGGCTCGGCGACGGACCTCTCCTTCCTGCCAGACGAGAGCGTGGACTACATCTTCATCGACCCGCCCTGGGCGATCAAGTATTTTGACCTGAGCGTGCTGTGGTGCGCCTGGATGGGCTTCTCCCTGGAGTTCGACCGCGAGATCTTCCCCTGGCAGGAGGAGTTCCGGCAAGACATGGAGCGCTCGCTGCGCGAGTGTGCCCGGGTGCTGCGCCCCGGCCGGACGCTGACGCTGAACTTCGCCACCCGCTACACCGGCGTGCTCAACGAGTGGCGCGATGCCGTGGAGGCGACCGGTCTCGACTGGATCGGCATTGAGCCGTTGCAGCAGGACCAGCTCTCGTTTGTGCAGCGCCAGCACGAGACCGCCTTGAAGGGGAACTACCTGCTCCATCTGCGCAAGCACGCGACGGGGCAGGCCGTCGCCCCGGTGGAGACGCCTCCCCCGGTGACCGCGGAGGAGATGGAGCGGATGGTCCGCGCGCTGCTGGAAGAGCGGGGGCCGCTGACTTACGACGACATCTTCCAGGCGCTCTATCCCGCCCTGGCGCGCCGCCACCTGGCGTGCGATCTCTACTCGGTGCTGCTCTACGGCTTCGGCTATCACAACGGCGACTCGGAAGAGGGGCTCTGGAGCCTGGAGGAGGGGAACGCCGACCCGCGCCTGAGCCACACGGCTCCGCCGCGCCTGCGCCGCTCCCACGACACGGCGGAGCCCTGCCTCCCGTTCGACTGAGCGAGCCGTGGCAGGATCCGCGGCCGGGCCCGGGGAATACGGAGGGCGGAGCGAGACATGGCGGCGTCGCGAGATGCGCCCCGGATTATTGTTTTTAACATGAACTTTATTGGCGACGTTCTCTTCACCACGCCGGCGCTGGCGGCGCTGCGGCGTGGCTACCCGGAGGCGTCGCTGACGGTAGCGGTCGGGCCGCGCGCCCGGGAGGTGCTGGCCGCCAACCCGGACGTGGACCGGGTGATCGATTTCGCGCCGAACTGGGAGTTTCGGCGGCGCCTGCTGCCGCAGCTCCGCCGCGAGCGCTTCGACATCGCCTTCTCGTTCTCTGCTCGCGACATCGAGCGGGCGCTGTGGGGCTGCCTCCTCGGGTGCCGTCAGCGCTGGGGCTTTAGCCGTCCGGAAACGCGCTGGCTCTACAGCGGCCACGTCAAGGAGAACGAGCAGCAGCACTGGGCGGCGGACTATCTGGCGCTTGCCTGTGCCGCCGGCGGGCAAGCGGCCGGTATGCTGCCGCGCTTCTACCTGACGCCGGCGGAGGAGGCCTGGGCAGAGCGCACCCTCGCCGACGCCGGGGTTGATCCCGGCCGGTTTCTCCTTGGTCTGCACATGGGCGCCTCCTACCCTGAGAAGGCCTGGCTGCCCGAGCGCTTTGTGGAGTTGGCGCGCCTGGCCGCGCGCGACCGCGACGCGCAGGTGGTGGTCTTTGGCGGCGAAGGGGAGGCGGCGCTGGGCGAATGGCTGAAGGAGCGCGTGCCGAACGCACTCAACTTGGCTGGCACGCTCACGCTGCGGCAGTTCGCCGCCACGGCCAGGCGCTGCGCGGCCTTCGTCGGCGGCGACAGCGGGCCGACGCACGTGGCCGCCGCCCTGGGCGTGCCGACGGTGGGGCTGTTTGGTTTCACCGACCCGGTGCGCACCGGCACGCTGGGCGCGCGGGCCACGGTGTTGACCGGCCTGCAGCGCAACGGCGACCGCAACGCCCAGCGCCGCCAGCAGTCACCGTATCAATGGCTCGCGCCAATCACATCCGCGGAAGTATGGGACGCCGCATGCCGCTTGAGCGCATCCTCGTGATGAACCTGAACCAGATTGGGGCCGTCGTGCTTGCCACGCCGGTTTTCCGGGCGTTGAAGCAGGCCTACCCGCAGGCGCACGTGGCCACCCTGGTTCGTGACAGCATGGTCCCGCTCCTCGACGGAAACCCCTACCTGGATCAAGTGATCGCCTGGAACCTGCGCTGGCCGCTGCGCCGGCGCTGGGACGTGGTGCGCGCGCTGCGCCGCCAGCGCTTCGACGTGGCGATCAACCTCTCGCACTCGCTGGAGCGCTGCCTGCTCACCTGGCTGAGCGGCGCGCCGGTGCGCGTTGGCTTTGATACCACCGAGGCGCCGTTCCTGCAGACGCAGCGGGTGAAGGAGCAGACGGGCGCCTACCATGCCACCGAACGCAACCTCGATCTGGTGCGGGCGCTCGGCATCCAGGCCGATGGCGAGGAGGGCTTCCGCCTCTACGTGAGTGAGGCGGAACGCCGCTGGTTGGACGAGTGGACCCGGCGCGTCGGCCTGCCGGAGGACGCCACGCTGATCGGGCTGAACCCTGGGGCCTCCAATCCGCTCAACCGCTGGTCGGTCGAGGCGTTTGCCCGGCTGGGGGATCTGCTCGTCGAGCGCGGCTACCAGGTGATCGTGCTCGGGGGGCCGATGGACGCGGCCGACGGGGAGGCGATTGCCAGCGGCATGCGCCACCCGGCACTGCGAGGCACCGGGCAGTTCAACCTGCGTGAGCTGAGTGCCCTCCTCACCCGCGTGGCGGTGTTGGTGACGGCGGACACCGGCCCGATGCACATGGCGGTGGCCCTGCGCACCCCGGTGGTGGCGCTGTTCGGGCCGGCCGACCCGCGTTGGACCGGCCCTTACTGCGGCCCCCGCACGGTGATCCAGAAAGAGGAGCTGGAGTGCATCCGCTGCCTGAAGAAGCACTGCCCCATCGACCGTGAGTGCCTGAAGCGGATCACCCCGGAAGAGGTGTTGGCCGCCGTCGAGGCGCATGTCGCCCAGCGCCGGTTGGCCCCCCCCGGCCCCCCCGAGATCGGGGGGGAGAGTGTGGCCCGCTCCAATAATACCCCCCCGGCATCGGGGGGGAAGGGGGGGGCCCCGCGATGAGCGTGCCGAGCGTGCTGCACGTTCACCCAACGATTGGCATCGGGGGGGTGGAGAGCTACCTGGTGCGGTTGACACGCGAGCAGATCCGGCGGGGGCAGCGCGTCGGCCTGCTCAGCGCGGGGGGCGCCTTTGAGGAGTTGTTCGCCGCCGCGGGGGTCGAGTTGGTGAAGATCCGGCCGCTGCCGGAGAACCTGCCACAGGCGATTGCCCAGGTGCGCCCGCTCGGCTTCGAGCTGATCCACGCGCACAACTACAAGGCGGCGCGCTTCGGCCGGCGTCTGGCCGATGCCCTGGGCTGCGCCTACCTGATGAGCGTGCATGGCCCGCGCCCAACCTGGAAGCGCCTGATCTTTCGCGACTGGAGCCGGTGGGTGGTGGCGATGAGCGAGGGAGACCGCGACAACATCACCGCTTTCGGCGGGATCGCACCGTCGCGCGTGATCCTCAGCTTCTACGGGATCGATAGCGACCGCTTCCACCCCGGCCTGGAGACGGCGGCGCTGCGCGAGGAGCTAGAGCTCTCGCCGACGGCGCTGCCGCTGGTGGCGGTGAGCCGGTTTGCCAACCAGAAGGCAGACATCGCCCTGGCGCTGGTGGAGGCGCTGCCGGCGCTGGTGGCACAGGTGCCGGAGGCGGTGGTCCTGCTAGTGGGCGAGGGGCCGGACGAGGAGCGGCTGCGCGCCGGGATCGAGCGGGTGAACCGCCAGCTTGGCCGGCGCGCGGCGGTGATGGTAGGTCCCCGCCGCGACGTGGAGCGCCTGATGAACCTGGCGGCGGTGGTGGTGGCGACGGCGAACACGGCGCTGGAGGCGCTGGCGTGCGGCACGCCGACGCTGGCCGTCGGGCGGCGGGGCTACTTCGGGCCGGTGGGGCGCGAGAACCTGGAGGCGGCGCGCGCCACCTGCTTTGCCGATCACGGCCGGATGCTGCCTCTGCCCACGACGGAGCTCCTTGCGCGCGAGGTGGGCCGGGTGTTGGCGCGGCTGCCGGAGGCGCGCGAAGAGGCGCAGGCCCTGGCGGCGGTGGTGGCCGAGCGTTACACCGTGCCGCGCATGGCAGAGCAGATCGAGGCGGCCTACGAGCGAGTGGTGAGGAACGGGCGGAGCCCGGGCCGATGAGGTTGATGCAGTGGAACGGCGCCCGGGGATGGGCCGGCGCCGAGGTGCGCCTGGTGGAAGCCTGCCGGCGGCTGCGCGAGCGTGGTCACTACGTGGTGGGGGTGGCCCGCGCCGGGGCCCCTTTACTGCAGCACCTGCGGGCGGCGGGGCTGCCCGCGTTTGGCACGGCGGCCCATGGTGCCGCCGACCTGCCTCGCATCGCGCGGGCCGCCTGGCTGGCTCGCCGCCAGCGGGTAGACCTCATCCACGCCCACGCCGGCCGCGACTACGTGCCGGCTGTGCTGGCCGCCCGGCTGGCAAACCGCCCGCTGGTGCTACACCGGCACCTCGCGGGGCCATTGCGACCGCTCAGCCGCTGCTTCGTTCGCCAGGCAGCCGCGGTGATCGCTGTCTCTAACCCCGTGCGGGAGGCACTGCTGCGTGACGACCGAATCCCAGCCGCCCGGGTGCACCGGATCCCGATGCTGGCAGACCTGGAGCGCACGTGCTGCGCGCCGGCGGCCGGGCAGCGCGTGCGGGCAGAGCTGACGGCAGGCGACAGGCCGCTGGTGGTGAGCGTGGGGCACCTGCACGCCAGCAAGGGGCACGCCGAGCTAATCCGGGCGGTGGGGCTGCTGCGGGCCGCCGGCCAGGAGTTGGTGCTGGCGATTGCCGGTGAGGGCCGGGAGCGGGAGACGTTGGCACGGCTTATCGAGGCGAACGGCCTGCAAGGGTGTGTGCGCCTCCTGGGCGCGCGGGAGGATGTGTCGGCGCTGCTGGCCGCCTGCGACTGCTTTGCGCTCCTCTCTTGGGAAGACCCGTTTCCGGGCGCCGTGCTGGAGGCGATGGCGGCGGGCAAGCCGGTGGTGGCGTGCGCGGCGGGAGGCGTGCCGGAGATGGTGCGACACGAGGAGACGGGGCTGCTGGTGGCACCGCGCTCGCCGGAGGCCGCGGCGGCGGCGCTGCAACGCCTGCTGGCCGATGCCGGGCTGCGACAACGCCTGGGCGAGGCGGCCGCCGACCAGGCCCGCCGCGAGTTCCACTTCGACCGCATGCTGGAGGCCTGGGAGTGCCTCTATGCCGACGTGCTGGCTGCCGCCCAGGAGGGGCGCCGGCGTGGTGCCGCGGGGGTGGGAACGGCCGGAAGCGAACGGTGATGGGTGGGCACCGGGGTGCCTTCTCTCGGCTGCGGCGCGTTTTGGGAGGTGGCGATGGGCGCGGGCGCCGGTGAGCCGCTGCGGGTGCTGTTTCTGCTCCCGCACGTCGCGCGGATCGTCGTGGGCGGCGGCGAGATCCTGGTCTACCGCCTGGGAGAGCAGTTGCGCCGCCTGGGCGTGGTCTCGGCCGACCGCCTGGTGAACTACGATGCCCCGAAGCCGGACCTGGTCCACTTCTTCACCGCCTGGTGCGGCGACGAGTATTACCGCGCCCTCAAGGAGGTACGCGCCCTCGGGATCCCCTACGTGGTGTCGCCGGTGTTTGGGTTTCGAGGCAGCCGGCTGCGGCGCTGGAAGCAGCGCCTGCAGATCGAGCTGGGCCGCCGGGGGCTGACGCGGCGGGAACGCTGGGGGATCGTCGCCCGGATGCTCGATGGAGCACGGGCCGTGTTGGCGATCTCGGCGCTGGAGGTCGGCCCGCTGCGAGAGTTCTTCCCCTTTCTACCGCCCGACAAAGTGCGGGCGATCCCGCTGGGCGCCCCGGAGGAGATCGCCGATGCCGATCCGGATGCCTTCCGCGGCGCCTACGGCGTGACGGGCGACTTCGTGGTGAGCGTGGCGCGGCTCGAACCCCACAAGAACCAGCTTGCCCTCATCCGGGCGCTGAAGGGATCGGGCCGGCAGTTGGTCCTCATCGGCTCGCCCCGGCACAACCCGGACTACGCCGCCCAGTGCCGCGCGGAGGCCGACGCGACGGTGCGCTTCATTGACCGCCTGCCGGAGCCACTGCTGTGGAGCGCCTACGCGGGGGCGCGGGTGTTCGCGCTGCCGTCTCACTACGAGGTGTTCGGGCTGGCGGCGTTGGAAGCGGCCGCCGGGGGTGCGCGGGTGGTGTGCGCGCGGGAGAGCGGCGTGCGCGAGTGTTTGGGCGAGCGCGCGCTCTACGTGGCGCCGGACTCCGTGGCGGACATCCGGGCGAAGGTGGAGGCCGCGTGGCAGAACCCGACAGACCGGGCGGAGCAGCAGCGCTTTGTGCTGGGGGAGTACTCCTGGCGCCGGGTAGCCGAGCGTTTCCTGGCGGTCTACCGCGAGTGCGTGCAGGGCGGCCCCCCCAACCCCCCCGAACTCGGGGGGGCTTGGATGGTTGGCTCCCCCAACCCCTCCGAAGTCGGGGGGGCCAACCTGGAGAGCCAGGAGCGTGCCCATGACCTGCCCGGCCTGTGGCGCGGCGGCGGTTCGCGCGGTGTACCGTGACCGATGGCCCACCGGGTTCGAGAAGCGGATCCATCGCTGCGGCGCGTGCGGGCTGGCGTTTGTGGCCCCGATGCCCACGGCCGCGGCGCTGGCGGCGCTCTACGACGACCGCCGCTACTTCGCCCGGGAGGCGCCGGGGGAGATCGGCTACGCCCACTACGATCCCCCGCTGCGGTGGTTCTGCGACCTGCTGGACCAACTGGAGCGTCTCGGCGCCCGCGGCTCGCTGCTGGATGTGGGGCCGGCCACCGGCGCGTTCCTGCGCCTGGCCCAGCAGCGTGGCTTCCAGGTATCCGGGATCGAGCCGAGCGAGTGGGCGGCGCAGCAGGCGCGCGCGGCGGGCCTGAACGTGCGCGCGGGCCTCTTCGAGGATCTGGCGCCCGCCGAGGCGCCGGCGTGCTTCGACGTGGTGGCGATGTCGCACGTGATCGAGCACTTCCGCGCACCAGACGCTGTGCTGGCGGAGTGCGCCCGCCTGCTGCGCCCCGGGGGCGTGCTGGTGATCTGGACCATCAACTATGCCGCGCCGATGTGGCGCGACCCCAAGCGCACCTACGGCAGCGAGGGGCGCGAGCACCTCTTCTACTTCACCCCTGAGAGCTTGCGGCGGATGGTGGCGCGGGCCGGCCTGGTCGTGCGCCGCTGCTTCACCCAGCCGTGCCCCACGCCGCGAGGGTGGGCGGCGGCAGAGCGCTTCCAGGGCCGCGTGCCGGCAGCCGGGAAGCTGGCCGGCCGCTGGTTCACCTGGATCTACCAGGGGATCCTCCGCAGTGCCTTCCGCCCCCTGCGCTGGAGCGACCTCATCCTGCTGGCCTCCAAGCGGTAATCCTGCTGCCGCCGCGCAAGGCGGCATCCCACCCCTCCAGCACCCTTGGGAACCGGCGCGGGCCGGGGCGGGTTTATGCAGGCGTGAGGAGGGAAGGCCGATGGCAACACCACTGACGCCAGAGCAGCTTGCCGCCTACGAGCGCGACGGGTTCCTCCTGGTGGAGGAGTTGGTCTCTCCGGCGGAGCTGGAGGGGCTGCGGGAGCGGCTGTGGGAGTACACCCATGGGGGCCGACCTCTGGGTGGCCTGCGGGTGCAGATTGAGCCGCGTGTGGAACGGGGTGAACTGGCGGTAGCCCATCCGGGCGATGGGATCCGCAAGATCGACTTCCTGGTGCAGGAGGACGACCGCTTTCGGGTGCTGGGGCTGAACGAGCGCATCGTGGCGGTGGTCGCGCAGATCCTGGGGCCGGACATCAAGCTGTTCCGCAACTCGCTGCTGCTGAAACCGCCGGCGGTGGGCTCTGCCAAAGGGTGGCACCAGGACTCGCCCTACTGGCCAATCGAGCCGATGGCGCTTTGTTCGTGCTGGTTCCCGCTGGATGATGCCACCCTGGAGAACGGGTGCATGGTGGTGATCCCTGGCGGGCACCGGGCCGGGCCGCTGCCGCACGTTAGCGCGACCGACGACTACGTGATCGAACCGGGGTACTACGATCCGGCGCAGGGGGTGGCCGTGCCGATGCGCGCCGGCAGCGGGCTGTTCTTCCACTCGCTGCTGCCGCACTACACGGCGCCCAACCGCTCGGACCGCTGGCGGCGGGCAATCGCGCTCTCCTACATGTCCGCGCGCTCGCGCTACACCGGCGAGGGGGAAAGCCCGGTCTACTTCCCGGTGTGCGGCGCCACCTACCCGGGGTGTGTGCGCTGAAACCCGCGGGTGTCCCGATCGTTCTGGGTATTTGGCGGAGACGTCTCCTACCCCGAGCGCCTGGGGCCGGGGGCGTCTTCGCCGCTAGGCAGACCATGAATTGCCGAGCTGAGAGCGGCTGTCAGGCAGACCCTTGGCGTTGACGGGGCGGAGCGCGTGTGGTACCATGGAGGCCCGCGGGGGATCTCCCGCGCGATTTACGGTGGAGTACAAGGATAGGGGTGATATGGGGGAAGGGGCGCGCGTAGCGATTGTCAACCTGGGGTGCCCGAAGAACCAGGTGGATGCGGAGGTGATGCTGGGCCTGCTGCAGCGGGAGGGGCTGGCAATCAGCGGGGATCCGGCGGCGGCCGACGTCATCATCGTCAACACCTGCGGCTTCATTGCCGACGCCAAGGAGGAGTCGGTGAACGCGCTGCTGGAGGCGGTGCGCTTGAAGCGCGAGGGGAAGGCCGCGAAGGTAATCGCCGCCGGGTGCCTGGCGCAGCGCTATGCCACCGAGCTGCACGCCGAGATCCCGGAGCTGGATGGGATCGTCGGCATCGGCCAGCAAGAGCGGATCGCCGAGGCGGTGCGCGCCGTGCTGGCGGGCGAGGCGATCCACGCTGTCGGGGCGCCGCGCGCCGTGCTGCCCGAGGAGCTGCCGCGGGTGCTCTCCACGCCCCCATGGACCGCCTACCTCAAGATCGCCGATGGGTGCGACCGCCCCTGCGCCTTCTGCGCCATCCCGGCGATCCGGGGGAAGATGATCAGCCGGCCGCTGGAGGCAATCGTGGCGGAGGCGCGTGACCTGGCGGCGCGCGGCGTCCGCGAGCTCAACCTCGTCGCGCAGGAAACGAGCCGCTACGGCCTGGACCGCTACGGCCACAGCCGCCTGGTGGACCTGCTGCGTGCGCTGAGCGCGATTGACGGCATCGAGTGGATTCGACCGCTCTACTACTTCCCTACCAGCGTCAGCGAGGAGCTGATCGCGCTGATAGCATCCGAGCCGAAGCTGTGCAAGTACATCGACATCCCGCTGCAGCACGTCTCGCGCTCGGTGCTGCGGCGGATGCGGCGGCCGGGCGATGGCGAGCGTTACCTGGAGCTGATTGCCCGCATCCGGGCGGCCTGCCCCGAGGTAGCCCTGCGCACCGCCTTCATCGTCGGCTATCCCGGGGAGACCGAGGCGGACTTCGCCCAGCTCCTCGACTTCGTGAAGGAGGCCCGGCTGGACCGCGTTGGCGCCTTCATCTTCTCGCCGGAAGAGAACACGCCCGCCGCCTCCCTCCCCAACCGGGTGCCGGCGCGAACGGCGCGTGCCCGCTACGCGCGCCTGATGGCGACGCAGCAGCGGATCTCGTTGCAGCGCAACCGCGAGTTCGTGGGCAAGCCGATGCGCGTGCTGGTCGAGCAGGTGGCCGAGTCTGGGGAGCGGGTGGGCCGCTCTTATCGCGATGCACCGGAGATCGATGGCAGCGTCCGCGTCACCGGCAGCGAGGCACGCCCAGGGGAGTTCGTGGACGTGATGATCACCGCGGCCCAGCCTTACGACCTCATGGGCGAGGCCCAGCCGTCGCGTTGACACCCCTGGGGTGGAACGCTATAATGCTCGCGGGTGCCCGGTACAGACGAAGCACGAGGACCGCGGCGGCGAGGCGCGCCACCCTGTCGTCGGCAACCTCGTGGGGGAGGCAGGCGACCGGCCGCTGAGGAAGCCTTGCCGCGTCTATCCCGGTGACCCGCACCTCCAGGTGGAGGAGACGGGCCTCCACCCCTACTCGGACGCGCCGCGTGACACTCTCCTCAGTCTCCAGGTGATCGGCGAGGGGCTTTGCGGAAGCACTGAGACGCACGACTGGGGCTGGAAGTGGGCGCACTCCCCCCCTGGAGTTGCCGGCGGAGGAGGGGTTGGTGGCCCCGGAGCGCGTTCAGGAGAGCAGCTCGTGTGCCGACGGAGCGATCGCGGTGTTTCCCGGGTGACAACGGAAAGCGGAATGTGCTGAGCGGCCTGATCACCTCAATGCGCCCACAACAGTGGGTGAAGAACTCGTTCCTTTTCGCCGGAGCCTTGTTTGGCCGCTATGCCGGCGCGCCGGTGACGGTGACCGACCTGGGCTACGTGGGCCTGGGGTTCCTCGCGTTCTGCTTGCTTTCCGGGGCGGTTTACCTGATCAACGATGTGCTGGATCGCGAGCGCGACCGGCTGCACCCGGTGAAACGCGCCCGCCCGATTGCCAGCGGGAGGGTATCGCCGGGCGCGGCGGTGGCCTGGGCCGCCGGGTGCGTGGTCGGCGCGGCGGCTCTGGCGTGGCTGGTCTCCTACCGCGAGCCGGCAGCGGCGGCGCGCTCCCTCTTCTGGGTGGCCGGGCTGCTTTACCTGGCGATGAACCTGGGCTACTCGCTGGGCCTGAAGAACATCGTCATTCTGGATCTGCTGCTGATCGGCCTCGGGTTCGTGGTGCGGGTGGTGGCGGGCTGCCTGGCGATCCCGGTGCCGGTGTCGCCCTGGCTGCTGGTGTGCACGCTGCTGCTGGCGCTTTTCCTGGGGCTGTGCAAGCGCCGGCACGAGGTGATCCTCCTGGGAGAGGGAAACGGCGCGACGCGGCGGGTGCTGCCGAAGTACTCCCCGGAGCTGCTGAACCAGATGATCGCCGAGACGACGGCGGCGGTCATCGTCGCCTACGTGCTGTACGCCGTTCAGCCGCACGGCGGCTACCCGGAGGGGGACGCGCGGATGCTGCTCACCGTGCCGTTCGTGATCTACGGGATCTGGCGCTATCAGTACCTGGCCTACTGCCGCGACCTGGGCGGCACCCCCGAAGCCGCCTTCAAGGATCCCTCCTTTGTGGCGAACGGCTTGCTGTGGGTGGCGGTGATCGTGGCGCTCACCTACTGGCGGTGAGTGGGAGCCGGCCCGGGCGGGAGAGGGGAGCGATGCACAAGCCGGACACATTGGCGATGGGCCTGATCCTGGTGTCGGTGGTGCTGGGCTCGACGGGTCAGATCGTGCTGAAGACCGGGATGGAGCGGGTGCCGGAGATCGCCAGCGGGTTGGGGCTGGTGAACGCCTTCCGCCACCCGGTGGTGATCGCCGGCCTGGCCTGCTACGTGCTGGCGACGCTCGCCTGGCTGGTCGTCTTGCAGCGTGTGCCGGTGAGCTTCGCCTACCCGATGATCAGCCTGAACTACCTGTTTGTGACGCTGCTGGCGCGCTACTACCGCGGTGAGAGCGTGCCTTCCATGCGCTACCTGGGCCTGGCGCTGATCCTCGCGGGGGTGCTGGTGA
>JAAZEB010000043.1 GCA_012512505.1 Armatimonadota bacterium
CTGGAGGAGTTCGAGATCTGGGAGGCGTCGCGCGGCTACGGTTCCATCGGCTACTTTGGCTGGAACAGCATCAGCAAGCGGATGGCGATGTACTACATGACCGGCGATCCGTTCCACGCCCGGGAGGCACTCCGCCTCGCCTTCCCGGACCAGCGGGCGTTCGAGGAGCTCACTCGCATTGACGGCGAGTGCATCGAGAACAAGGAAGACCCGCTTGCCGGCCCTTACCACTACAACGCCCACCTGATGATCCTATTCTGGGACCTGATCGAGGAGAGCCCCGTCTTCAGTGACGCGGAGCGCCTGAAGGTGATCAACGCCTTTGCCCGCCAGCTTACTCACCGCAAGGATGAGGGGATCTACGGCCTGAGGGAGACGCCGCCCTGGGTTGACTCGCGGCACGGGCAGTGGTCGGCCATCTCGCTCTACTGCCTGGCCCGCTACTTCCAGCGAGACGCCCCGCACCCGATCTGGGAGCAGTGCCTCCGAGGCGCCCGCCTGTCGTTCCGGCCGCTGCACGAGCACGCCTGGATCGCGGGCGAAAGCGACAACCTCTTCTGGTACAACACCGCCATCGCGCCGAGCCTCACCTTCCTGCTGCTCGACGGCGACCGCGTGCCGGTGAAGAACGGCGTGCTGCGCGAGCTCCTGCGCGGCCAGGAGGCGCTGATCTCCGGCCTGGAGCCGGACTGGGCGCTGAACTATGCCGCCATCGATTACTTGCACAAGGCCGCTTACCTGCTGCAGGACGGACGCTATCTGTTCTATCGCCAGCGCACCGGGGTGGACACGCGCGTCTTCCGCCTGGGGCAGTCGTTTTGGCCGGAACCACACCTCAAACCGGTGCCGCCGCGCGACCTGGTGGGCCGCTGGACGGTGCACCAGTTGCCGCTGCCCGCTTGGCGCGATCGGGCAAACGGCTTCACGCTGGATGAGTCGTTCTACTTTGGCAGCTTCCGCAGCACCCCCGACGCCAGTGGCGATTTCATCCTGATCGACGGCTTCAACGGCGAGTCGCGCAACCCGTATCACACCTTCGCCATCCTGGAGCTGCGCCTGGCCGGGAACACGCTGCTGAAGGGCTACCGCAACCAGGTGCTG
This sequence comes from Armatimonadota bacterium, assembly GCA_012512505.1. GTDB lineage: Bacteria > Armatimonadota > JAAZEB01 > JAAZEB01 > JAAZEB01 > JAAZEB01. The sequence continues at coordinate 1,102 of JAAZEB010000043.1, forward strand.
ACGCGCGCCGACGGGCTGGTGGAGCCACGCGTTGCCCTGGACGCGGCGCTGCGTTACCGCGACGTGGTGGGCGAGACCGCCGCCGTGGTGGCCGAGGTGCCGAATGCCGCCTACAGCCACTGGCGCCGCACTCTCGCCCAGCGTGTCGGGCGGTATGCCCTGGTGGTGGATGATCTCACCTTCCGCACCCACAGCGAGAACCTCACCGTGCAGACGCTGTGGGAGGCCGTCGGCGGCCGCTGGGAGCCAGGCGAGCACACCATCCGCGTGCCGGTGCCCGCCACGGTGCTGCCGAAAGGCTGGCAGCGCCTGCCGGCGCTGAAGATGCGCATTGTCACCGAGCCGGCCGGGGAGGAGATGCTGGCCCGCCTGGATACCCTGGACATCGCCCTCCTGCGCGCCCGCGAGCCGGGCGCCTGGATGGAGCTGACCTTCCGCCTGGAGAAGCCGTTTGCCGGGGAAGTGTACGCCGATCTCCTCAACTACGTGGACCGGGGCAAGGTGCGCTTTACCCTCGATGGCCGGTCGGTCGGCGAGGAGGTTGACCACTACGCGCCGGAGGTGCTGCCCGCCCGGGTGCCGTTGGGCCGGCAGCGGCTGGCGGCCGGGGAGCACCGCCTGCGCGTGCTGGTGACCGCCCGCCGGCCAGGAAGCGAGCCGTGCTATGCCGGCCTGGCCGGCCTCAGCCTGCGCCCGGAGGGCGCTCCCGCCGCGGGTGGCCCGGCCAGCGGCTGCATCCGCTCCAGCGATCTGGTGCCGGCTACCGCTGCCAGCGGGGTGATCACCCAGGAGTGGCAGGGCGCCGTGCAAGAGGGCGAGCGCCGCGTCTTCTTCCACCTACTGGGGCAGGAAACGGCTGAGGCGCCGCTGCAGTGCCTGCGCCTGGCTGCCAATGCCGCCGCGCTGCGGCTGCCGCCGGCCACGCCCGGGGGGGCTCCCGTGCCTGCCATGGCCGTTTCCGGCTCACACGCCGGCACCCACGCCGCGCTGGCAGTGGTGGCGGCGGACCATCTCTTCGGACGGGCACTGACCCAGGCCACTGCCGGCGGGCCGCTGCTTGCCTGCGACGCCCCGGTGGATGTGGACTGGGACTTCCGCACCGGCGTGCTGCACCTGACGACCGCGAAGGAGACGCACGTGGGGCTGGCGCTGGGTACCGCCGAGTTGAAGAGGAACGGCAAACCGGTGGCGGTGCCGGCGAGCGAGAACGGGTTGACAATCCTCACCTTGCCGGCAGGCCGACATCGCCTGGAGGGAGCCAGGCCGGAGCCCAGCCTGGCGCGCGGCCTGCGGGCGCACCTGACGACGGCGCTGGCGCAAGCTGCCCAGGCACGGGCGCGGCTGGCCGCGGCCGGCAGCGAGGCACCGCCCGCCCTGCCCGCGCTGACCCCGGCGTTCACCGCGGCCGTGGGCAGCAAAGTGGTGGCGCTGCTAACGATCCCGTCGGCGGCTGGCCCACGGGTGTGCGCCGCCACGGGGAAGCAGATCCGCGTGCTGGCGGCGGATGGCAGCGAGGTGCGGCGGCTGGAGACAGATGGCGAGATCCGCGTGCTGCACTGGTGGCCGGAGCAGAAGCTGCTCTTGGCTGGC
>JAAZEB010000385.1 GCA_012512505.1 Armatimonadota bacterium
CACCAACACCTGCCGGTAAATGCTCAGGGCCTCCTTCGTCTTGCCGGCCGCCAGCAGCCGGTCTGCCCTATCACACATCTGGGTGCCGCGCGTGATCTGTGCCTGGGTCACTCGGATCGCTTTCTTCGCAGCGGAAGCACTCACGGTAAGAAGCAGGACGGCCGCCACGAGAAGCGCCACGGTTCGTGGTCGTTCGCAGCCGCGGTGAGTGATCATCGCTCCTTCTCCTGATGCCTGACTCTGTTTGCCGTCAGCAGCGGGGAATCCTGCCGGATCAGCAAGCTAATATTCGCTATTCACAATTCGCGCCGGCTCCTCGGGCAGGGCGGGGTATCCTTCGGCAAGGAGGGCGCGGTTTCCAGGCGGCGCGGCGGGGGACGCGCAGACGTAGACCGGGGTGCCTCGGGCGCGGGCGGCGCGGCATTCGCCCTCCATCACCCCGCCGGAGCGCACCGCGACGGCCACCACCCAGCTCGCCAGGGAGCTGACCAGACGGTCGCGCAGGCGGTTGTGCAGGCCGACGAAGGGTGCCGCCAGCGGGAATGGCGAGAGCGCCAGGCTAAGTTCGTGGTCGAAGCCGTAGCCCCACACCCGCGCGGTGGGGAATAGGTCGCGGTCCAGATCCTCCCCGAACGCCGCCGCCAGGCCGCGATCCAGGACGTAGCAGCGCGCGCCGCCGACTGCCTTGGCGGCGGCGACGGCAGCGCGGTAGCCAGGCCGGTTGTGCCCGGCGACGACGGTGGCGCCGGCCCGGGCGAAGGTGCTGGCGAGGGCGGCGAGGCACTCCAGGTCCTCACGGCGCTCGCCGGTGGAGGCAAGGAGGGCAATAGCGGGGCGGTCGAGCAGGTCCAGGTTACCGTAGGCGTAGAGGACGGGGGGCGCTTCATCGAGGTGGGCCAGGCGGCGGGGGTAGCCAGGCTGGCCGTGCCGCAGGAGGCGGATGCCATAGCGGCACACCAGCCGCTCCAGGGGCGCCACGCGCAGCCGGAGTGCCTCCGGCCCGCCGGCGATCGCCGCGGTGGCGCGGCGGGTGAGCCCAAAGCGCCCGCTCAGCTCCTCCGCCGGCAGCATGAAGAGCTGCCGCAGGGGGATGCCCGACGCCAGCAGCGCTGCCAGCCCTCGCCCGCCCAGGCCCGGCAGGTTGGAGAGGATCAGCAGCAGGCGCTCCTGCTCGGCGAGGACCGCCATGGCTACCCCGCTGCCAGGGCGGCCAACCCCTGTTCCGGGTAGTCAGTGGTGATGAAGTCCGCGCCGAGCTTCGTCATTCGGCGTATCTCCTCGGGATCGTTCACGGTCCACACGTTCAGCAGGCGGTCGGCGGCGTGAAGGGCACGCGCCAGCTCCTCGGTGGCCGCCGGATAGTGGAGGCACAGTGCGTCGGCGCCCAGCGCCGCCAGCCGGTCCATGTCGCTGGCCTGCATCGTCAGCAGGCCGGTGGCCACGTCGGAGCGCAGCTCCTTGGCGCGGCGAATGTTGTCGGCCGAGAAGGAGATCAGAATCGCCTGCCCCTCCATCTTCTCGGCGGCCAGCACGTCGAGGACCGCGGCGGCGATCCCCTCCGCCTTGATCTCCACGAAGAGGAACGCCCGGTTGCGCGCCAGGCGGCACACCTCCGCCAGCGTCGGCACGCGCTCGCCGGCAAACTCCGCGCCGCGCCAGGCGCCGGCATCCAGCTTTTGGAGCTGTGCCAGCGTCATCTGCGCGATGGCGCCGCTGCCGTCGGTGGTGCGCTCTACCGTGGCGTCGTGCATCACCACCACCTGGCCATCGGCGGTGCAGTGAACATCCAGCTCCAGGGCGGTCGCCCCGATCTCCAGGGCACGCCGGAAGGCTGCCAGCGTGTTCTCCGGCGCTGACCCCGAGGCGCCCCGGTGGGCAACGATCGTCGGGCGCTTGCCTTTCAGGAAATCGGACATGGCGTCACTCCCTTCCCAAGAGCCGCTGCCGGGACTACGGCGCCCCGCGGCGGCTCCTGCTCCCCAACCGTTTGCTGTCCCTCTTCGCGCCGAACGGCGGCACCTCCTGGCCGCTGGCGCTGGCAGGAGAGGGATCCGAGGGCCGGGGTGAGGGCGGCGCCCCGCCCTACTCCCCTACCGTGACCTCATACAGCATCCGGGCTTTGCCGTCGGCGTCCACCTGCAGCGGGATCACCAGGCTGCCGTCCTCCACGCGCGCGGGCACCGTGCCGGTGCGGCGGCCGCCGGTGGAGAGCGACCAGACGCGCGCCCGGCCGGCATCGCGGAGGCGAAGGCGCACCGTGGTCCGCCCGGCGCGCACCAGGTGCGGCAGCCGGCCCCACTCCAGCAGCACCCGCCGCGCCTTGTCGGCGTAGCGCACCCCGGTGTTCTGCAGGTCCGTCAGGTGGGTGATCAGCAGGCGCCGGCTGCGGGGGATCGGCGCGTCGTCCAGGCTGGAAACCCACACCGTGGCGTCCGTCTCCTCTACCGCCACGGTGACCGCCCGCGCTTCGATGCGCTTACCGGCGGGGGCATAGCCGCCGGCCGTGCGCTCGGTGTCCAGCACCAGCACGTCGGCGGGGCCGTTCACCGTCAGCTCCCCGGTTTCGCTCTGGAAGTGGGTCGCCAGGTCGGTCGGGTTGTCCGGCTTGAGCCAGCCGCGGCGGCGCAGTGCCGCCAGGATCTGGCGGCCGGCCTCGGGCGCGTACGGGTCGATGTCGGGCAGCGTGGCGCCGGCGGGCGCGGCTCCGGCCAGCAGGCGGACGGACGGCGCGCCGGAGCCGGGGGCGACAAGGGTGCCGACGCGCGTCACCAGGGCAAGGCCGCTCCAGTCCGGGGCGACCCCGCGGGCAGACTGGGGTGACCGCAGCAGCGCGTCGCCGTCCAGGCAGATGGCCACGGCGTGCGGAGCCGGGCGCATATCGCCCCGGCGGAAGAGGCAGAGGCTGGCGCGCTCGGCGGCCTGGTTCAGGGGATCACTGGCAAGATCGAAGTAGCCGGCCGTACCTGGCTGGAACAAGTTGCGGCGGTCGTGGCTGTAGGCAAAGCGCCAGATGACCGACCAATCCTGGACGGCGCCGAGGGCGCCGGTGAGGATGCCCCCCACGCCCCGGAAGCGGCCGGGGCCGGAGTAGTTGTACTCGCTGAGGGTGTAGGGCCGGTCCAGCAGGCGAGTGAAGGCGCAGGGGCGGCCGCCCGGGGCGCCGGCGGCCACCGGGCTGCTGTTCGGGCAGCGCGACGGAAGCTGCCAGGGGTTCTCAATGAACTCCGGGTGGTCCACGTAGAAGTGATCATCCACGTAGTCGAACGCTGGCCGGATGGCCTGGAGCTGCAGCGGGTTGGTCCAGGCGTTGCAGTCGGTGAGGAGGGCCGGGCAGCGCAGTTCGTCACGCAGCAGGCGGCGAGTGCGCTCGACAAAGCGGCGCTCCGTCTCGGCCAGGAAGACGCTGAGCAGGAGGCCCGACGGGGAATCGTCCAGCCGCGGTGGGAGGGGAATGGGCTCGCTGAGCTGCTGGCCGGGGGCGATTCCCAGCGCCCTGGCCCGCGCCTCGGGGTCGGGATAGCGCTCGGTCAGCCAGCGGTTCCAGGCGCGGGTCCAGTCCTCGCCGAGGCGGCCCTGCAGGCGGCCGAGGAAGTTGCCGGGGTTCCCCTCGTTGATCAGGCTCAGCCATGCCAGCGCTGGCTCTTCCGCCCACCGCAGGCCGGTGTACGGGTTCACGTGGTCCAGCAGCGCCCGGGTGAACTGAGCGAAGTTGGCCCAGGCCCGCTCGTTCACCGGCACGGCCATCTTGAAGTCGTCCATCGGCACGTCGCCGGTGGCACCTTCCCACACCTCGTGGGCGAACACCGGCCGGGAGACGTAGAGGTCGGTCGTCACGTAGAGACCGCGTTGCTTCAGGGCGGCCACCAGGTAGTCGAGCTGGTCCAGCGCCTCTGGCTTCAGGCGGGTGCTCGTGCCGCTAGAGCGGTCCACCAGCTCTCCCTCATAGTGGTGGATGCGCACGGCGTTGTAGCCCAGGCGCCACAGCCGCTCCGCCAGGCGGTCGGCCTGTTCGTGCGGCAGGTAGAGCGCCGAGAAGCAGAAGTTGACGCCGTAGAAGCGCACCGGCTTGCGGGGTTCCTGGGCAAAGGCGAACGTGCCGCCCGGCCCCGGCACCACGCGCCCCAGCTTCCCGGCCGGCGCGTGCCACGGCACCAACTGGCTGAAGTCCAGCGCGGAACCGGGGGCGATCTCCAACTCCAGGTCGAGCGGCAGCCACTCCGGCCCCGCTTCCAGGGTGACCGGCGCGTCATACTCCACGGCCAGGCCTCCTTCCGCCGTCAGGGTGAACTCCAGGTCCAGCGCCTTGCCAGCCGGCCAGGGCGTGGTGCCGTCGCTTTGCGGCCCGATGCGGATGGAGAAGGAGGGGCCCCACTGGCGGTCGTCCTGGATCAGCACCGGGGTGGCCTCGGCGAAGGCGAAGCGCAGGGGCGTGCCCCCCGGCGGCACCAACGTCAGCGCGCGCATCGGCTGAAGGCGCAGGTGCGCCGGTCCGCGCTCCGCGGGGAAGGATCCCGCCTCGCCGTCCACCACATAGCGCCCGCCGCGAAGCTCTGAGGCCGGGAGGCTCAGGTTGACATGCAGGCTGTTCAGGCGCACCGCCTCCTGGGGCACCAGGCGGTAGGCCAGGCGCAGCCCGCCTGGCACCGCCGTGGTCCGCAGCTCTGTCGTCACCTGGGCGCCGCCGGGGCAGCGGATCTGTCCGCGTTGCACGCCGTCCGCCGGCAGTGCGCTCGCCGTGGCGGGCGCCAGCGCGGCATGGCGCCACTCCACCTCAAACAGGCCCGGCTCCAGGGCGCCGAGGGGCCTACCCTGGTGCTCCAGGGCGATGCTCCCCGAGGGGGAGACCAGCGCCCGCCACCCCGGCGCCTCGGCGGCAAGGGTCTCCACTGCCACGCCGGCCATCGCCACCGCGAGGGCCATTCCGAGTTGAACCCGGCTCCGCATTCGCTCTCCCAATCCACCGTAACCGAGCGCACGGTAGACCGCTCGGCCTGCTCGTTGATACCTTCCAACCTGCGGCTCGCCGGCGGCAAGCCGCAGAGCACGGCGGCCCAGCCGAGGCAGCACCGCCGCCGGCTGGGCCACTGAACTGACCCCGGCTCCGCCCGCTCGCCGGGCCGACAGGAGCTTACTGGTTGGGGTTCATCATCACCGAGCAGCGGCTGATCAGCTCGCGGTCGGAGATCCACTTCACGTGACCATCGGCGAAGCCGAGGCAGGAGCCACCGGTATGCCGCGACGCGCTGTCCGGCGTTGGCTGGCCGGTGCCCGCGTCACCCCCATCCAGGCTGGCGTCCTGCCAGCCCAAGGTCGGCGAGTCGCAGCAAGCGTTGGCGAAGGTGAAAGCGCCCGCGCCACCGAACATGTGCGCGGCATCACCCACGAGGAGCGTCTCGGCCGGCTTGTTGATCCGCGCCATCGACATGCCGCCGACGCCCACTACGGTCGCCGAGAAAACCATGTCGTTCCACCCGTAGCCAAGCGAGGCAGGGCCGGGGAAGGTGAACATCACTGCTCCCCAGCCATACTGGTCCCAGCCATCCGGCAACCCAGCGATGCTCGGCATCTTCGCGCCGGAGGGGCAGGTGTAGACCTGCACGTTCTTGACGTAGGGGAAGATCGCCGCCGGCGGCGCGAGCGGCTGCTCGGCTGCCGACAGGTTCCGGTCCCACACCGGGTACACCTCATCGTAGTCTTGGGCGTACATCATCAGTCCATTGGCGAGCTGCTTCACGTTCGATTGGCAGCTCGACTTCCGCGCGTTCTCACGAGCCCGCGCGAACACCGGGAAGAGGATTGCCGCCAGGATGGCGATAATCGCAATAACGACCAGCAGTTCGATCAGGGTAAACCCGTGCCGCTTCATAG